>CALVYR010000001.1 GCA_944372325.1 uncultured Clostridia bacterium
CTAACTGTGCTTGGGTATTCTATCACACCAAACTTAACCTGTCAACAGTTTTTTCAAAAAATTTTTAATTTTTTTAAATTTTTTTTGCTTAGTTATGCTTATATAACATTATTTTACATATTTAGGCAAAAACTGCTATAAATATACATTAAATTTTCTTGCAAAAAATTTTATTTTAAGTTTGAAAGATTATGTTATAGATAAAAAATAAAGGTAGAATAGCTTCCACCTTCTTATTTTTCACTAACATAACTAGTTCTTTCTTGCATGTACTTTTCAAAAAACAACTCTTCTTTCTTGTCTGCCTCGCGCTTAGCTTCTACTATTTGAGGTGTTCTTTTAAAGATTGGAATGAACATTTTCTTTTTAATACCGTATTTCATAGTTAAACTCCTTTTATATATATTAAAGGCTTATGCCTAATTTAAAAAATTATGCCTTTCCTGAGAAAGGTAAGAAATACTAACATACTTTTATATGAATTTCAAGAGGGTTTTGTTAAAAATTTTGGGAAATTTTGTAGGTTTTTATACGCCCGCAAGGCGCAAGGCTATAAGCCTTGCCAAAATCGCGTACGCGATTTTTAAATTTTGCTTTGCAAAATTTGCCTTGCGGGCTATTTTTTCTCCTGCAAGTTTTTAGCTCTCTTTTCCTCTTTCATTTTAGCTTTTAAAACATCTGCCCTTTTAAGCTTGTATTTAGAAAAGATAAGCATAGCAAGACTAATTGAAATAGCACAGCCAAAAAACACAATAACACCTAGCCAATTCTGCACACTAAGTGCTTGTACAGGCTGTTTTGGGTCAAACTTGATTATGTCTAACAGCACCCCTATTACAAGCAGTGCAAGGCAATTTGCAATGTTGTAAGCAAGCGTCATAAACCCGCTGTAAATGGCGGTGTTATTCTCCCCTGTTTCCAATCTATCCATAGTGATAACATCGGCATACATAGAAATAGGAAGAGAATACAATGCCCCAGTACCAAAACCGCAAAATAGTATACATGGCGCTACAAGCCAAAATAGAAGAGTTTGACTCATTAGTCCTCGGAAAATAAATGTAAGTGCAGTAAGCCCTATGCCTATCAAAATGATTAAAAGAGATATATTTAAGGCAGGTTTTTTATCTATTCTATTGGATAGATATATCCAAAATGGCTGAGAAAGTATGGCAGACACAAAGAGTATGCTCATAAGAATTGATATCTGAGTGCTACCAAAGTGATAGGAATATGTAAATAGATGCATCCCCACACTAGTAAGGAAAGCTGCTGAAATTAGTGCAACTGAATAGCCAATTATCAAACTTCCGTAATTTTTCTTTTTTAAACTTGTAAAGAAGAGATAAAAAATTTTAAAAAAGAAGTTTTTTTCTCTTTTTTTCTTTTTTTCTTCCTTGTAAATGCTTTGAACTTTTTTCAAAGTGCCCAAAATACAGATTGTTCCCGCAATCAAACAAAGAGCAGAAGTAAAGTAAGCAATATTAATATAAGCGGACTGGTTAAACTGCCCTTGAGCGCCCTCACCGCCTGGCATAAACAAAAACATTAGCACACTTGGCATTACCATACCTAAAATAAAAAAGGTGGTTTTAAAGCCCTGTACAGAAGATTGTTCGCTATAATCTGGAGCAATATCTATTCCAAGTGCCACATAAGGGGTAGCAAAAAGCGTATTAAAGGTTTCTATGGCGAGCAAACTTACAAGAAGCCAGCAAAATTTCAAGCCAACGCTCATTTCCATAGGAATAACCCATAAAAGCAAATTAAAGATTGCCACACCAAGAGTGCCTATAAGCATAAAACCAAGGCGCTTACCAAAAATTTTAGAGTTGTGGCGGTCGGAGAAATACCCAATAATTGGGTCTGAAATTCCGTCCCAAAAGACGCTTAGAGCAATAGCAATGCCGACAAGTGTTCCTGGAAGCCCTAGAATGCTTGTCCCGAAGAACATAATAAAATTGCTGACCATCTGAGCTATAGTGCCATAGCCCAGATTGCCAACGCCATAAGCAAGTTTAGTGCGAAATTTCAATTTCATACTAAAGTAGTATATGCAAAAAATTTAAATTAATTAATTGTTGAAATAAAGAAAATTAAAAGCACCTTAAGGTGCTTTTAATAAAAACTAGAAAGGAAAAGTCAATATTTAAAGTGAACATCATAAAATTGTCCAACTTTTGGTGTCCATGGAAACTTTTTATAACTTTTTCCATGTATACATACGATATGTCGATTTTAAATACCTTGCTGCGGAGGAAGAAGTTGAAAGAGTTAAACCTATTCCAGTTTCATCAGAAGAACTTTCGTAAACTCTCCAATTGTTAGGATCAGCAAAAGTTACATTTTTTAAATTATCACAAGAGAAAAAAGTGTTACGCCCTATGCTTACCACTTTTTCTGGAATAGTTATGCTTACTAAACTATCACAGTGCGAAAAAGCAGAACTTTCTATATTTGTTAAAGTGCTTGGCAATGTTATATTTGTTAAAGCTGAACAATTGCTAAAAGTAGAGGTTTTTATACTTGTTATTCCCTCTGGAATAGTTATGCTTGTTAAATTGGTACAATTAGCAAACGCCCATGCACCTATTCCAATTAATCCAGTTGGAAGGCTAATACTCGTAATATTTCTATTGCTTAAACACAACCCATATGCTAAATACTTGCAATTTGGATTTATTTCCACTGTCGTTACTTCTTCAGTTGCAAACCCCACTGCAATAAGATATTTATCTACCCCATTTTCTGTGGTATTTATTAAATATTCAACATTGTTTTCTTCATTGATTATATTAGAACATCCCTCAAAGGTGGAGTCTCCATGAATATTTAATAAATTTTCAGATGAGGTCAAGGATATACTTTCTAAGTTTGTACAGCCATTAAAAATATGCGTACCAAATGATGAAACACTTGACGGAATTGTAACGCTTGTTAAACTAGTACAATTATTAAACGCGTAATCTCCTAATGTTGTTAACCCCTCAGCAAGTGTTATATTACTTAAATAATCACAATCACTAAATGCATTATTGTAACCACTCAAGCTTGCATCTACCGTTGGTTCCCATGCAGTAATAGTAGAAGGTATAGTAACACTTGTTATACTTACACAAGAAGCAAATGCTTCTCTTCCTATTGTGGTAATACCTTCTTCAATAATTATGTTGCTAGATTCCAAGTCTTCAAATGGAAAAACTATTTCTATCATGCCACTAGTTCCACTTATGGTTGTAATTTTATTACCTTCACCATCTGTACTAGGAATAATTAATGTTTCTGGTTTTACTTCTAGATTTTTATATGTATCTGATAAACCTGTAATTGCCGTATGATCAGAACTATATGTAAAATATTCATGAAAAATCTCGTATTCTGTTTCTTCAAAATCAAAAGATATTTCTATTTCTTTATTTATTTCTGTACTTGCTGTAATTTCAAATATTAATTTATATTTTACTGTTTCATTTGTTGCAATCATTGATATATCATCTGTATTGTTACTTACTATTGTTACATTTGCTTCATCTAATGTTATTGTTGGCGTGCCTTTTATTGGGAATTCCGAATAATTTGTTATATCTACTTCTATTTTTACATAGTTTTGATTTGGTATTACCCCTATTGCACCTATGTTCCATGTTTCAATTGGAAAATTACCTGATATTTCATCTAATTCACTATCAAAATTGGATACAGGTCCATATGTAAATCTTGGATCAGATTTTATTGCTTCCATATCAGCATCAATTGAACTACTCCCCCTATACACTTGCCCACTTAATGTTACGAATAAACCTTCTGGATAATATTTTAAATTTCCATTTAAGCTAAAGTTTACTGTACTTACTGCCGCCCATACTCCTGTGGCAAATAATGCAAGACATATACATAATGTTGATACAAGTGTTACTATTCTTGTCCTTTTCATAATTACTCCTTTTATTTTTTTTGCAAAATTTAGTATGTGTTTAAAAAGTTCTAGTAAATTTTATCTTTATTTATTGCTATTTTGTTTAATTAACCCTTTAATATTCATAATCATTAATTTACTATTAATATAACACATTAAATCAAACAAATCAAAGCAAATTTAACTCGTTAATTATTCTTGGCACTTATAACATATATTTTAATCTAGTTATAAAAAAACTAATTAAAAATACATAATATTTTTTTTGCTAATAAATTCTACCCCCCCCCGCATTTTTGTCAAGCAAAATTACAGAGTTTTAATTTTCTTTTTATAAAAATTTTAATTGTGTTTAGTTTTAAAAATAAAGGCATCAAAAAAGCCCTAATAAATTTAGGGCTTATAAAAAAATAAGAGCTATAAATTTATAGCTCTTAGTTTAATTATTGTTCGTATTTCTTTGAATAAGGATAACCTTCATATTCCTTTGTTTGAGCAAAGGTTCTTCTTAATGCCGGATCTTTAAATGTTCCATTTTTATCACATTCTGAATATGTGCTAGGCTCGTTATTTGGATACCAATCTAGTTGGGTAGCACCTTGCTTTTCCCATTCCCAAATTTGGCCCTGTAAACTTCTTGTAGGATCAAATGGCATCATTATTACTCCACCTTGCATTAATGTACCTTCGTATCCGCCCCAGTTTGGTGGTAAGACTGTAATTCCTTCTTCTGGGACAAAGCCAGCTGGTAACTCTATTACTACAGATACCGATCCCTTTTCATAAGGATCTTTTACATAGTGCCCATTTATTTGCTTAGGATATGTTTTTTGAAATTTAGATTTCTTCATATCATAAGTATTCAAATGGCCTTCACTATCAACTATTGGCTGACCATTTTCGTCTAAAGTTGTTAAAAGCATCATATCTTCTGTTAAAACGACTTCCTTTTCAACTTTACCATGGCTCCAAATTGTAAACTTAGTGCCTACCTCTTCAGGTGTTACTTCTCTAGCATCAACACAAATGCTCTTAGCACACACTTTTGGTTGTAATGTACCTTGTTTTACACCCTCTATAATGTATTTAAATAATTTTTCTGTATTTGTCTGAACTGACATATTTACCCTCCTAATTATTTATATCACAATTCAGTAAAAAAGTCAACAACTATTCCTTTCTTTCAAATATGTTTGATAGCATTATTGCCTGTATTTCTGGCGGTAAATTTCTAATTTGTTCACTTAAAGTGTCGCCTGCAATAACTGAATGAGATAATGTTGGAAAATGCCTAAACGCTTCTAGTTCGTCCTCGTCGTCATCCTCTTCCATTTCCTCTCTATCCCATGACGGGATATATTCTCCATTTTTCTTTACTATGGTAGATTCCACTTCAGTTTCTTCTGGATCTCCTAAATTTTCTACAACAACTGGAGGTTCTGCCCCCTTTTCTTCTTCTGACGCTTCTTTAACTTCAGGTCTAAACTCAGGTTTCTCTGAACCTATAATTAAACCTTCTTTCTTCTTTGGTGGCTTTTCCTTTTCTTTAACAATCTTTACCTTTGGTGATGAGTTCTTTTTTAACCTAATTGCCCCGTTAACAACATATCCTACCAAAAGCAAGGCTAGCAAGCCAAGAATTACATAAAGAAGAATTATCATTCGTCAAAAAGCCCTCCTGTTGGTTTCTTGTTTTTACCATCTTTTCCAGCTATAGAATTTCTCATAGCAGTGTCAGAGTTTAGATTTTGAAGTTTATAATAGTCCATTACGCCAAATTTGCCTTCTTTGATTGCACTAGCCATAGCTTTTGGAACTTCAGCTTCTGCAGAAAGCACAAGTGCCTTCATTTCCTGAGTTTTAGCCCTCATTTCCATTTCATTAGCGGCAGCCATAGCACGACGCTCTTCCGCCTTAGCCTGAGCCACAATTTTATCTGCTTCAGCTTGGTCTGACATAAGTTGAGCACCAATGTTTTTGCCTATATCAATATCTGCAATATCAATAGATAAAATTTCATAGGCTGTACCAGAATCTAGACCTTTTGAAAGCACAGTTTTTGAAATAAGGTCGGGGTTTTCGAGCACAACATAATGTGTTTCAGCTGAACCAACAGTTGTGACAATACCTTCACCTACACGGGCTATGATTGTTTCCTCACCAGCACCACCTACAAGCCTTTGAATGTTCGCTCTAACTGTAATACGAGTTTTAACTTTAAGTTCAATACCATTTTTAGCTATGGCAGATATCCAATCTGTTTCAATAACCTTAGGCGTAACGCTCTGCTTAACAGCCATTCCAACATCACGACCAGCAAGGTCTATGGCCTTAGCAGCTTCAATATCAAGAACTATTTTAGCGCTGTGTGCTGAAATGAGCGCATTTATAACTTTTTGAACATCACCACCCGCCATTTGGTGAGTTTCAAGATCAACAATTTCTATTTTAATTCCAGCTTTTCTAGCTTGGATATAGGCGTCTACAATTTCATGTACCTTTAGCCTTCTAACCTTCATACCAATTAATCTCATCATGGAAACATGCGCACCAGACACAAGTGCTACAAACCATGTTTTAATTGGAAGTAAGCATACAATAACTACAATTAAAACTGCAAACACACCAATAAGTACATACCAAATTACAGGACTCATATTATTTATCTCCTTCAAATTTTTCTATATATAAGATGTTATCTTTAATTTTAACAACTCTTACCACGCTGTCTTTTTCAATGATATTTCCAGTAGAAAGTGCATCCATAACTCTGCCTTCAATTTTTATCTTTCCAACAGGTCTACATTCATCAATAACAACACCGCGCTTGCCTATTAGCTTTACAAAATTTTTATCAACGCCATAGTCGTAAGGCACAGCGGGCTTATTTTCAACCAGCGGGGTCGAACCTAATATGCCATGTTTTGCGGAAAATACAAAGATGAGAAAAAGTAAAACCGTGGCAACTACCATTATTAAAATTAAGAAGAACACTTGCCATGGAGAGGACGAAATAACCGCATGGAGAACAATCCCTGCAATTTCGCAGAGTATCCCTAAAATTCCAAAAATGCCAAAGCCTGGAACAATGCCTTCTATTATGCAAAATACAATACCTATAACAAGAAGAACAATTACTATCCAATTCATTTCAGTAAAAATTTTAGTAAATTCTTCCCAAACCATATATTCCCTCCTTTAATCGTTCATGCATAGTATAACATATCTTTTTCAAAAAGAAAAGACTATTTTTTAAAAAGAGCAAAGAAAGTTTAAAGCTTCTTTGCCCTTAATATATCTCCCTCTTTTAAATGAAGGTCCGTTTTTAACAAAAGCACCTCTTGAACTTTTTTAGCGTCATCAATAAGCTCGCCTTTCAAATTCTTAATTTCTGTTACCACTATTATTTTATTAAAGTTTTCATCTGGTGATAACACTTCTAAACTATCGCCCACTTTAAACCTGTTTCTTTGCTCTATTTTTACATAGCCATCTTTTTCATCTTCTAAAACTAGAGCCATAAACTCGTGTGTTTGAACTGGACTAGAGCTTTTAAAACATTCCTTATCCTTTTCACCAAAATAGAAACCAGTGGTAAAAAGCCTGTGGCTTGATTTTTCAAGTTCAGTTACATCTATATCTTCCCCGTTCAAAGCGCGTTTGTAGGCATTTACAGTGCAAGCGACATAGTATTCCGACTTCATCCTGCCTTCTATTTTAAACGAGCATACCCCTGCCTCTTCTAGTTCTTTTAAATGTTTTATCATGCAAAGGTCTTTTGAATTTAATATATATGTTCCTCTTTCATCCTCTTCAATTGGAAATTGTTGACCTTGTCTAGACTTTTCTGTAATAGTATACTCCCACCTGCAAGCTTGAACACAAGCCCCGCGGTTGCTATCTCTACCTGTAAAATAGTTAGAAAGCAAGCATCTTCCCGAATAAGAAATGCACATTGCGCCATGAACAAAAGCCTCAAGCTCGATGTCAGGCACCTCTTCATGTATTTTTTTAATTTCAGTAAGGCTAAGTTCCCTAGCAAGCACAATTCTTTTAACGCCTAAATCTTTA
Organism: uncultured Clostridia bacterium; assembly: GCA_944372325.1. Taxonomy (GTDB): domain Bacteria; phylum Bacillota; class Clostridia; order Christensenellales; family UBA1242; genus Caccopulliclostridium. The sequence goes on from CALVYR010000001.1 coordinate 7,988, forward strand.
AAAAATTTAACAGAATAGCTGTTTGTAACATTTGCTTGAGTGCTCACATGAATATCTAAATTAGGTGCAATATCACGAATTAATTTTATTATCCCAACATCAGCTACGATCAGAGCATCTACGCCAATTTTATCTAGATATAAAATGTAATCTTTAAGTCCGTCAAAATCTGCCTCATGAGCAAGAATATTTACTGTAATATACACCTTTTTATTTAAACTATGGGCATATTTTACTGCCTCTTCAATTTCATTGTCCTCAAAATTGCCAGCAAAAGCGCGAAGCCCAAATTTTTTACCAGCAAAATAAACGGCATCAGCTCCAAACTTAAATGCCGTTTTTAGTTTTAAAAATGTGCCCGCAGGCGCTAAAAGTTCTACCATGGTTTTATTATAGCATGCTATTTAAATTCCCGCAAGACAATAAAACAAAAAACTTTAAGCAAAAACGCTTAAAGTTTTTTATAAATTAAAATTAATTAAAATGAGATTTTGAAAGCAGGACGCGCGCAGTCAGTAGCACCGCAGCCAGTGCCACCACCACTCACAGAGCCGGACGCAGCGACATAGTGCACAGCGCTAGAAACAGACGAAAAAGGCGAACGGAGCCAATACTCAGTGTCCCAACTTCTTGCTCCTGAATCTGATGATGTATTTCCAGTTATTTTATATGCTTCGTAGTAGCTAAGTAGCCAGAGCTTATCTTTTGTAGTATCAGGATCAATTCCTGCTAATTCTCCTACACCATTTTCTACATCAGTATCAAATGTTACTGCTGCACCTGATGTACTACCACCCATTCTTGAATATAAGTCAGCTAGAGTTCTTCCTTCTATCATGCTATATACTGGCGAGCTTGTTATATTAAACACATCTAAAAAGTTTTCTTCTTTTTCTTGTCCTGTTGCTAGTGCCGGAATTCTATCCGAGCCACTAGAAGTATATCCTCTATATACATCTACTCCTGTTAGGTACTCTCGTATATTACTTACTGCATAGTCGTTTACTTTTACTGTACTTCCATATTCGTCTAATCTTGGAAATGGGCCAGAAGATGTATAATTATTTTCAAAACTACAAACAAACACATCTTCAATATAGGTATCTAATAGAAAATAATAATTTCCACTTAAAGCTGTATCTTGTGTATAGTTTGCTACACTACTTACGTCGTTATTTTCTTCTTCCTTTAATACCATTCGCCATACTAGTGGGGTTCCTTGGTATTCGCCCATGGTTAGTGTCCAGTAGCCATCATTTGCAGTGGTTGTACCTAGGTCGTCTGCCACCCATTCAAGATAAGAACTAGCAGGCGCCTGGTCAAAAGTAAAACTTACTGAAAGTGCGTTTCCTGTAAATGCTGTTGAACCTTCATTAAGTTCTATTAAAAGAGTATACGTTTTTGTTTCGCCGGATTTTATTATTCCACTTTCCGCCCTATTATCCGTTACCGTAAAGTTTGTAAAAGTGCTAGACGCTATATCTTGGTTATTTAACTTCGCCGTTGGTGTGGAAGTTATAGTAAACGCAGAGTGATTCTTAATTGTGACCCTTATTTCTATAAACCTATCCACTGGCGTAAAGGCTAGGTTATCTATATCCCAAGCTGAAAGTGGGAAATTACCGCTAGGCTCACTTGAACTATTATCAAAGTTAGTTTGAGTTTCTAGTGTAAACCTTGGGTCTGAGGTTAAAGGCTCTAGGGTAGACGCACTATCTCCCCTATAAACTTGTCCACTTAGTTCTACATATACACCCTCTGGATAGTATTGTAAATTTCCGTTTAAATTAAAGTTTACACTAGTCACTGTTGCCCATACGCCTACTACTAGAAAGCTTAGGCAAAATACACACATCATTAAACTCGCTAATAATTTTGTTCTTTTCATTTTTTTACTCCTTTTTGTTTTTTTAAAGACTGAGATTTCTCCGCTTCATATCAGCTTTTGCTTGTGTTAAAATTTTTCATCTAGCATTAACCATAATTTAGATTTTGTTACGTTTTCTTTCGGTCGAAATGACAACTGGGAGTGCGCTGGAAAATTTAAATAGCGAAGTACAGCTTTCGTCATTTCGACCGAAAGAAAAGTTTGCTTATGAACCTTATTACTCATAATGCCGGATGTTAAGTTTGCTTTATACCACATAACTAATATGGAGTGGAGAAATCTCGGCTACTTATTTGTTAGAGTCTCGCTAGCTCGGGTCACGGGTGGAGATCCGTTCGCGGATTGTCGCACCGCTTATGCTGAGTGCTCGCCGCTCAGGATGACGCGAAAAGTAGAAATTTTCGCTCGCAACGGAGCACTGTCTCCGCTAGAGCCCTCGAAGCCTCTTGCAAAGCCCACTTCGAAGCTCTTGCTTTATTTCCCACCCTTTCAAAAAATATTTTAAGTGGCCTTTTATAGAGGTATTTGAGGAATTTTATTCTTCCGTAGCCTAGCTTTCTTTTAAAATTCCGAAACGAGCTCTAGAAAAGGCTACTTAAAATATTATCCTTATCTTAAAATTTTTTTGATACCCCATTTTACCCCCCCCCCGCATTTTTGTCAAGTAAAATAATACTCTTTTTACAAAAAGAAAATTTTTTTTATTTTATTTAATATTTTTTAAATTAAAAATAGATTTTTGCTATATTTTATAAATCTAATAAATTTATTTCTTTTCTTCTATTATATGCCTCTTGCACGGCGGCTTGATGGGTTTCGTCAACGCGCTTTGTTCCATGAGTTTTGCTATTTAAAAAATGTATACAAGTGTGCCCTCCTTGACCATTATCTATTAAACTATATCCGTGTGGCATGCCATTTATAGATGCAGCCACAAAAACTCCATTTATTTCAACCCACACAGGACGCCTTGCCCAACTCCATTCATAATTATATAAGCTATGAAATATATCTACATTTTTTGAATCTATAGGTTCAACATCGGCATGATTATAACCTCCAGTACGCTTAACATAATATTGCTTTTTTGTGTTTATATCTATAACCCTAACCGTGACATATTTTTCAAAAAATGTATCTACAACATCAAACCAATCTAGATTTACCACTTTAATATCAGAACTACCCGTAACAGGACTGTTTTCACCTTCATTTCTATCATTTAAATCTTGATTTTGCCCCACTGTTAATGTTGTGCTTGGTGAAAAAAATGGATAAGGAAAAACACTTGCCCAAAAATTGGCAATAAAAAATACAACTATTAAAAAAAGTGTGAAATATTTGCTCATTCACACTTATTTTGTCAAAAAATTAAAAAATTATTATTCTTTTTCACGCTCAGCTAATTTATTTAAGGATGAATATATCATATTATGTATTTCCTCTATTGTTTTTAATTTACCATTTTCATTTGTGCAGGCTATTTGCTCCCAGTTATAATAATCAGCTACCCATTTACCAACACTATAAGCCTTTTTTAAATATTTTTCATCTTGTTCGTGAATATCTTTTGCTTCGCCGTTTTTATTTATAACTCTAGCCAAGCGCAACTTTTTACTAACCTCGGGTGGAACATCTAAGAAGAATATTTTATCTGGTTTTGGCAATTTTAAAAGCCCAAATTCAAAACTATCTAGCCAATTTAAATACTTTATCCTTTCCTTTTCATCGTCTATTTTACAAGCTTGATGAATCATGTTAGATTGAACATATCTATCTAAAACTATAATTCCGCCATTCTCGTATACCTCTTTCCACTTTTTCATAGTGCAAAATCTATCCACTGCAAAAAGAACTGAAGCTTGGTAGCCGTCTATATCATCAACTCTTTCACAAATTTCACCAGAGAGATACATTTTTACTGGTCCAGATGATATGCTTTCATAGTTTGGAAAGCTTTGAAGAACTGCCTTTTTGCCTTCACAAAGTAATCTCTGGCACAACAAATTAGATTGTGCTTGTTTTCCAGAACCATCTGTTCCTTCAATTACTATTATTTTTCCTTTTGCCATAATTCACCTCTGTGAGAGAATAACACAAACATAAACTTTTTTCAATCAAAATCTAGTAAATTCTTTAGACAAAATTAGTTCTATTTCGACTTTTTTCTCTTTTGCTAAATTTTAGCTTTAAGCTATACTAAAATTAACTTAAGGAGGAACATATGAAAAACAAAAACGACTTATTAAAAAAACTGGTTAAACAAGCAAAATGTAGACTAAGAGGTGAAAGCATGCCAAGAGGAGAAAATGTTAGAGTTATATCTAAAACAGAGGATGACGCGCTATATGAAAAAGTGGTTATGATTTTAAATGAAGAGGAAGAAGTTTTAGACCCTATAGCAAGGCTTATGGATATGACAAAATACAAAAAATTAGATCAAGCAGGAAAAGAGCGCTACTTTTTTAGTTTAGTAAATAAATATAGAGATTTAAAGGATAGATATATAAAAGAAAAAAGAGCTTAAAGCTCTTTTTTCATACTTTTAATTTATAGTATAAACTATCACCTTTAATTTTTAAAATGATAAAGCTTACTAAAAATATAATTAAATAAATAGAAATTAAAATAGCAGAGTAAAGATATATATTTATATTTGTCATTAAACCTATCACCATTGGAATTACACTTATTAAAATTCCACTCATTAAAACAATAAACAGGCTTAAACTTTGCTTTACAACTTGATTTATATTATCAAAATTAAATTTTGGCAATAAAAGATTTATTAAAAGACCAAAAGTGCTAAAGCTAATTATTGCTATAGTTGGCACTAAAAATATCATTATACACAAAAAAACATTAAAAATATTATAAAATAATATTATATTAATAATTCCTGAAATTAAAATAAATGGTAAAACTAATAAATTATTAAACAATGTTTTGGTAAAAAATATTTTTGAAGCTTTTAATGGCAAACTTTTTAAAATCGTTATTTGTTTACCTTCAATGCTAATAGATGAACTAGTTGTTACGCACATACACACAAACATAACATTCAAAGAAATAGTTATAATTGAAATTATGGGAATAAGAGCCTCTTCGCCTGCTTCTAGAATGCCACCAAACATTCCATATCTTATTAAAAAAGGAAATAAAATCATAAAAATTAAGGAAAATGCAGTGTTTAATACATAAGCTGGATAGCCAAAATATCTTTTTGCTTCTAGCTTTAAAAAACTTCCTACTTGACTTTTTTTATTAAATTTTAATTCCCCTTTACTTTTAACTGCAACTTTCTTTAAAAGATTAAAATTTATCTTTTTATAAAGTAATGACAGCATGACCACTGAAAGCGCAGTCACCACAAGTCCTAAAATTATAAATAAAAATATATACAAAATATCACCCAGCGCAAAACCAGTGTAGAACCAAACTATGCTAGGAAGATAATATTGCATGCCACCTAAAAAACTATCTCCACTTTGAACTACTAAATTTATAAAACTATCCATTTGATAGTAAAGCACAAAGTATGCTACAAGCAAGAGCATAAATAAAATTATTGATATTATATTTGAATGTTTAAGCTTGCTTGTAATAAGGCTTATAACTAGCCCAAGGACAGTGCCAAGAGCCATTGGTACAAGAGGCGCAAAAATAAAGCCTAAAATAAATAAAAGTAAGGTTCCAAAATTAAATGGAGCGTACATAAAGTACACGACAAAAGTTGGGAAAAGAATAATAGAGCTATATAGATAGGCAGACAATAGCACGCTTGAATATTTTGCAATAACTATTTCATGATTTTTTATTGGCAAACTACTTAAAAGTTCAAAATCTTTAGTTTTAAAAAAATAGCTTTGAGCTTCATAGGTTATAAAAAACAGCACAAATACAAAGCTAAACAATGAACCTATAAATATGATGTACTCAACCCTGCCAAATTCATTTAAAAGCTCACCAAAGGTGTTCATAATGCTTCCAAAAGCAAAGTAAAGTAAGGCAAGAAAAATAATGGCAGTAGCTAAAAAACTAGCGCCCTTTCTTTTCTTATTAAAGCCAAACATGCCTTTAAAGATTGAAACAAAGTTTATTTTTATTAAGTTTAGAACATTTCTCATTCAGATTTCTCCAATTCAAGAAACAAACTTTCCAAACTTTTATTGCCTTTAACCTTTTTCATTTCGCCCTGTCCCATGATTTTTCCATTTTTTATTATTATTACATGAGTACAAAGCTTTTCCGCCACCTCTAAAACATGTGTTGAAAACAAAATTGCACTGCCCTCTAAGCAGACCTCTTTCATTATCTCTTTAAATTCATGGCTTGTAACTGGATCTAAGCCAACAAAAGGTTCATCAAAGAGATAGAGTTTTGGCTTATGTACAAGAAGGCTAAGTATGGCAAGTTTTTGCTTCATGCCGTGAGAATATGTACTTATGGGCGAATTTAAATCTGAAAAAATTTGAAGCCTTCTACCATAGGTTTCAATTCTTTCCTTTCTAACTGTTTCATCTACATAAAATACATCGGCAATAAAATTTAAATATTCTATTCCCTTTAATGTTTCATATAAATCTGGATTATCTGGCAGATAGCCTATATCAAACTTAGCTTTATAGCTGTTTTCCCTAACGCTTTTACCGTCAACATAAATTTCGCCCTCATCAAAATCTATTATGCCAGCAATTGCTTTTAGTGTTGTGGTCTTTCCTGCGCCGTTATGACCAATAAATGCTGTAATTTGCCCAGCTTCAACTTTTAAGCTAACATCACTTACTGCAAGTTTACTTCCATATCTCTTTGTTAAATTTTTAACCTCAAGCATACTACTCCTCTAAAAGCCTATTCCAGTCGTCTAATATAGAATTAATAAAACTGAAGGCCTCATCGAAAGTGGCTTTATCTTCTAAGTTTACGCCAGCCATCTTTAATAGTTCAACTGGTGGAAGAGAGCTTCCGCTAGATAGAAATTTGAAATAGTTTTCTTTTGCACCCTCTTTACCAGCAAATATATTTCTTGCTATGACCATAGCGCTAATTAAGCCTGTGGCGTATTTATATACATAGAAAGAACTATAAAAATGAGGTATTCTACTCCACTCATATTTTATCTCATCCAAAACTTCAACAGCTTTACCAAAGTAGCGTTTGTTTAACTCTAAATAATAGTTGTTTAGAATATCTTTAGATAGAGCTGAAGTTTTTTCATAGGTGTCGTGGGCAAAATATTCAAACTCAGAAAACATTGTTTGGCGAAATACGCTTCCACGGAACATACTTAGTAGATAGTCATAATAATATATCTTTTCTTCCTTTGTTTTTGCTTTATTTGAAAGGTATAATAGCATTAACATTTCATTTACATTGCTAGCCACTTCAGCTACAAAAATGGTGTAGCCTGCGTCCTCGTAAGGTTGATTTTTATTTGAGTAATATGTGTGCATGCAATGTCCAAGCTCATGAGCAAGAGTAAAGAGTGAATTACAATTGGACACAAAGTTTGTTAAAACTACTGGGTGTACGCCGTACGAGCCCCAAGAAAAAGCCCCGCTATCCTTACCCTCGTTTTCATATACATCTATCCAGCGTTCGTTTTTAGCTCTGTCTAAAAGCTTTATATATTCCTCTCCAAGTGGAGAACAAGCCTGTTTTACAAGTTCAAGTGCCTCCTCATAGGATAGCTTCATATCAAAATCTTCACAAGTTTTAGCATAAATATCATAGATAGCAAAATTTTTTAAACCAAGTTGTCTACGCTTTATATCAAAATATTTATGAAATACACCTAAGTTGTTATTTACGCCTTCAATAAGCGTTTTATACACCTCCTCACTTGCCTCTTCATTATAAATTGATGCAGAGAGTGCGGAAGGATAATTTCTAACCTTAGCAAAATATACGCCAACTTTAACATCGCCAATATAGTTAGTTGCAAGCGTGTTATTATAGTCGCCATATGCACTATTCATATTTATAATTGCATTCTTTCTAAGTTCACGGTCTGGGCTTTCAACTAAAAGTGAATATGTGGCATGAGTAAGTTTATGTGGTTTGCCTTTACTATCTACCGCGTCTTTAAATTTGACATCGGCGTTGTCAAACATATCAAATACATCGGAAAAACCGCCTGTAAATTCTCCCATTTGTGAGAGAAGTTTTTCCTCTTTTTTAGAGAGAATATGCGCCTTTTGCCTTAAAATAGATTTGAAATATGTTCTAAATTGTGGATAAGCTGAATTATTTTCTAGTTCCTTTAACTTTTCATTGGAAAGTTCGCCAATTTCTACGCTTATAAAGGTTGTAAGAGTGCTAAACTTTACGCAGACAGAGCCCACCTTTTCACTTAACTCAACAGCTTTGCTGTCTTTCGCATTTTCCTTAACTCTAAGTGATGAATACACATAAAGTCTACTTAAAACTTCACTTATCTCACTTTCAAGCTTAAGACAGGCATAGATATTTTCATCAGAGTTAAGTTTATTTTCAAAAGCTGTAATTTCTTCAAAGCGTTGTTCAATTTCTTTTAACTCTTTTTCGCAAGCTTCTAAACTTTCAGAGTATTCAGATAAGTCCCATTTATATTTTTCCTCTATTTCCTCTCTCTTTTTCATATATCCCCCTAACCTAAATATTTTGCTAAATTAAACTCTGTCCAAGGTTTTTCCTCGGGTGGATATACCTTAAAGAAAAGAGTTTCATCTTTTGTTGGATGTTTAAAGCTGAGCTCGCCAGCCCAAAGAGCAAGATGATTTGTAAGTTTGTTTACCTTTCCATATTTTCCGTCTCCATAGATTGGAGCGTTTAAGTTTGCCATTTGAACCCTAATTTGATGTGATCTACCTGTTAAAATATTTACTTTTATAAGTGCAGTGTTATTAGTCGTTTCTAAAACCTTGTAGATGGTTTCTGCACGCTTTGCACCTGTTTCGCTCATAGGTACAATTTTAACTATGTTATCCACCTTTTTTAAGTAGCTTACAACATGGCCATCAAGTTCCTTTGGAACGCCATCTGTAACACAATAATAAGTTTTGACAAATTCACCTTTTTTAATCTGCTCAGAAAGCCTATTTGCTGCCTTGCTTGTCCTTGCAAACACCATAATGCCACCAGTTGGTCTATCTAACCTATGCACCAAGCCAATATATGCCTCACCAGGTTTATTGTATTTTTCTTTAATATATGCTTTAACAAGACTCAGCATGTCTATGTCGCCACTTTGGTCCGCTTGGCTTGGAATATTTTGAGGTTTTACCACCACAACTATATGATTATCTTCATAAATTACATTTAAGTTTTCCATATTTCCCCTTAAAATATAAGTAGTCCGCTTGCTCCGCATGGAAGCACAATATTTTCCTTTGTTGGAAGCCCTATTTCATCGGCATCTATGTTTTTAGCGTCAAAAGCAAGCTGTAATAGATTTTTAAGCACACTTGCTTGAAGCCCTGTAGTGTAGGAATTTAATAACACAAATAATGGGTTATCTGAAAGCACCTTTTTACATTCCTTTAAAAAGTCAAACAAATTATTTTCAAGCTTCCACATTTCACCATTTGGACCTCTGCCATAGCTTGGCGGGTCTAAAATTATTGCATCATATTTTTTACCACGCCTGATTTCTCTTTGAACAAATTTAAAGCAATCGTCAACGATATATCTTACAGGCTTATCTGATAGCCCTGAGAGCGCCATGTTTTCCTTAGCTCTTTCAACCATGCCTTTGCTGGCATCCACATGAGTGACACTTGCACCCGCGCTAGCAAGCGCAACGGTTGCTCCGCCAGTGTAGGCAAATAAATTTAGAGCATTTATATTTCTATTTGAATTTTTTACAAGGTCTATCATTCTATCCCAATTCACTGCTTGTTCTGGAAATAGCCCAGTATGCTTAAACCCCATGGGCTTAATTTTAAATTTCAAATTTTTATAGGAGATTACCCAGCTTTCAGGAAATTTTTTTAAAACCTGCCATTTTCCTCCACCCGTGCTTTCACGAATATAATGTGCATTCAGCTTTGGAAATTTTTTCATATCCATGCTTGGTTCCCATATAACCTGAGGGTCTGGGCGAAGAAGATACACCTCTCCCCAACGCTCAAGTTTTTCACCATTTCCAGTTGCTAAAACCTCATAATCTTTCCAATTATTTGCTACTTTCATTCTATGCCTTTTTCATCTTTATTTCAATTTCTTCATCGCCTACTGAGATAGTTTTATCTATTGCAAAATCTGAAATATCTTTCTCAATATCTTTAATTAACACTTCTTCCATGACTTTATCTTTATATGTTTTGATAACTTCATTTAAGGTGTCACTCTCCGTTTTATAGCTTAATATAATTCTATCTTCAACCTTAAAACCAGCTTCCTTTCTAAGCACTTGTGCTGAACGAGTAAGCTCACGATATAAGCCTTCTAGCATGAGTTCTCTATCTAGAGTGATATCAAGCACAACTGTAATTCCGCCGTCAGACATGATTACAAATTCTTCTTTAGGTTTAGAGGATACTATAAATAAAGTTTTATCCAAATCTTTAAACTCGCCAACACTTACCTTACCTTCATCGTAAGCCTTAATTAATTTTTGCATTTCACTATCACTAACTTTAGCTAGCTCTGCCTTTAGTTTTTGTACATCACCCTTTAAAACTTGTCCTGCTGTTTTAAAGTTTACAGTTAAAAACCTTTCATTAAAACGCTCTACATTTTCCTCAAATACAAGGGTTTTAATGTTTAGTTCTTCCTTTATTATATCGGAATATAGCTCTACACTAGGTTTAACAGATTTATCTGCGCATACAAACATTTCCTTTAATGGCTGTTTGATTTTTAATTGATTTTCATTTCTAAGCCTTTGCGCTAGAGCTATAATGTTTCTTGCAATTTCCGTCTTTTCCTCTAAATTTTCACTTGGAATGTCTAGCATTTCAGTTGGAAAGTCTGAAAGAATTATACTTTCACTAGAATTAGGCTCTAAACTTCTACACATATTTTGCCAAATATGTTCTGTCATAAATGGAATTATTGGCGCCATAACTTGGCAAACTTTTTTTATTGCAGTGTATAAACACCAGTAAGCTACGCGCTTATCTTCCTCGTCATCGGACTTCCAAAATCTTCTTCTGTTTACGCGAATATACCAGTTTGTTAAATCGTCTATATACTTTTCAAAGTCCTTAACTACCAAGAAGAACTGTTGGTCATCATAATACTTCTTAGAATTTATAATAAATTTATTAGTAATTTCTACAAGCCACTTATCTGTAACATTGGTAATTTTAGGAGTAAAGCCATCTAATTTTGGGTTATCGAGCACTGCATAGGTATTAAAGAAAATATATGCATTCCATAGCCCTAAAAGCTTTCTTCTTATTTCATCTGTTATGGCATAGCCAAAGCGAGTATCGTTGAGCATATTGTTAGAAGCAAACATATACCTAATTACATCTGCTCCAATTTTATTGCAGGCATCAAAGAAACTTATGTTATTCTTTCCAGACTTAGAAAATTTAGAGCCATCCTCTGCTACAAGGCTTGCAAAGCCAATTACCTTTTTGTAAGGCGCTCTGCCTGTTAATGTGACACTCATAAATAGAAGAGAGTAGAACCAAAGCCTAATCTGCTCTTTCATTTCTATAACACAATCTGCTGGGAAATTTTCCTCCCAGAACTTTCTATCTGTGAAATATTTTTTAGTGCTAAATGGCGTAATTCCTGCATCTAGCCAACAATCTCCTACCTCGGTTACGCGTTTAACCTTTTCTCCGCAGTGAGGACAGGTTATCTCTATGTCATCAATGTATGGTCTGTGAAGGTGTGGAAGTTTGTTTACCTCTTCTTCACTAGACAATTTTTTAAGTTCGTCAAGCGAGCCAACAACTGTAGTTTTGCCACACTTTTGGCAAACATAGAATGGAAGTGGGAGCCCGTAAAAACGCTTTCTTGAAATACACCAATCGCCCATATTTTCAAGCCAATCTGTCATTCTCTTTTTCATGAATTCAGGTTGCCATTTAACAGTTTCTACCGCCTGTAAAAGTTGTGGACGAATTTCATCCGCTTTGATATACCACTCCTTAGTAAGCCTAAATATAAGCGGATTTTTACATCTCCAACAAATTGGATATCTGTGCATATGTTTATGTGTATAGTAAAGCTTTCCACGCTTTTTAAGCTCTTCAAACACAAGGTCAGCTACTTCAACCGTGCTTTTACCAGAAAGAAAACCAAAATCATCAAAGAAAATTCCGCTTTCATCTACAGGGATAACATTTGGAAGACCGAGTTTTTGACCAAGTTCAAAGTCCTCTGCACCACAACCTGGAGCAATATGAACAGCGCCAGAGCCTTCCTCGGCGTCAACATCTTCCCAAGCAACAATTTTATGAACAAAGTTTTGCTCTTTTAGTTCTGGAAAGCAAGTTTCATATTCAAGCCCAACAAGCTCCTTTCCTTTAACAGTTTTTACTACTTCTATTAAATCATCTTTAAGCACTTTTTTTGCGCTAGAACAAACTATGATATTTCTATCTTGGCTCTTTACCTTACAAATGCTATACTCAAGCTCTGGGTTTACAGCAACTGCAACATTGGCAGAAAGCGTCCAAGGTGTGGTTGTCCAAACTAATATATCGTTAGTTGTATCCTTTATTGGAAGCTTAAAGAATACGGCAAGGTGCTCCATATCCTTATAGCTATCGGCAAGCTCGTGTTCAGAAAGCGATGTTCCGCAATGGCTACACCATGGCATAGGACGATATTTCTGCACAAGCCAACCGCGGTTAAAACACTCCTTTAAGAAGTACCATATAGATGTGATGTTTTCATCGGAGTTTGTATAGTAGGAATGTTCCCAGTCCATCCACTGCCCTAGGCGCTTAGATTGCTCTGTGATTATTCCAGAATACTTCTTCACTCTATCCATACAAGCAGTGGTGAATTTATCTAGCCCTAATTTTTCTATATCTCGCTTATCTTTTAAGCCAAGCTCTTTTTCCGTTTCAACTTCCACCCAAAGTCCTTGAGCATCAAAGCCGTTTTGGTAATGCGCTGAATAGCCGTTCATGGCCTCATATTTTAGCATGATATCCTTTAAACTTCTATTCCAAGCATGATGAACGCCCATGCCGTTATTGGCTGTGATTGGTCCATCTAAAAACTTAAAATGCTTTCCAGAATTTTTATTTTTCTCAACTAATTTTTCAAAACAATTGTTTTCTTGCCAAAATTTTAGTGTTTCTTCTTCATTCTTTATAAAATCTGGCATTGATTCTTCTTTCTTCATATCTATCTCCTAATAATTCTCCAAAATGTTGTTTAAGTCTATTATATTTGTTGGTGTTACAATTCCAAGTGGTGCTTCCTGCATACTTCCTGTTTTTGTAATTAAAACAAGTAGCAACTTTCTATTTTTATCAAACATATCAAGCACAGCCTCTATTGTAACATCGCTTGGCGCAATTTCATAGTAAGTAACGCCCTCTGGGAACTCTGAAATAGCTTCCTCTATGGTTGTGGCTTCAATATACTTTGAAATATCCTGCCCTTCTTCTATCTTTTTTCCAAGAAGATTTAATATCTTTTGACCATTAGCCACACCAAGAAGCGTGCCATCCTTGTAAACAGGAATGTTGCTATATTTTGATGAACTAATAAGCTTTATAACAGTTTTTAAATTTACATCGAAGTTTACAGTTAAAACATCGTGCAAATTTAAAATTTCCATAACTTTTGGCGGAGTGCAAATAAGCTTTGCAATTTTTTCCATTTGAATAACCACATCGTCATGAGGCTCGGCAATAATATAGTCGTCATTACTTCTATGAATAATGGCATTTCTAAGCCTGCCAAAATCTATTAGATCGTCTTCATATTTTCTAACAATATAGTTTACCGCCACAGCTCTTCTAATCATATCGGAATATCCCATACTTCTTTTAAAGTTATGTTGCACCCTTAATGCGTAATCTATTTGATTATAAGCCTCAATAAATCTTCTTGCGTTTGATTTCTGCATAAAATCTCCTTTAAACAAAGTTATTATATATTACTATAATTCACAGAAAAAAGCAACTGATAGTTAATAAAAAAGAAAAAGCTAAACTTTTTCTTTTAATTATACAACTACTCAATATCAAAAATATAAAACTCTCCAATTCCTATAAACTTAAAACTTTTTTCCGAAATAGGAATTAGAAAAGAAAAACTATTTAATTCATTTATTAAATTTTCTTTATTTAATAATAATTTTGGCTCTTCATTTTCACTCATAATATAATTTAAATATATTTTTACTATTTGTATAAAATCCATTTTTACTTCCCTTCTTTTTTTATGATTATATTCGCATTAGTTCCATCTTTTAAATATATAGTAATACCATTGTTATCATAATCTATGGAATTTCCATATTTACATAGAAAAATTAAGTATATGATTTTTATCATATCAAACTCATTCATATAAATTCCCTCCCTAAACAAATTATACACCCTCACAACTCTCTAACACAATTAAAAACTTACTAATTTTGTTAAAAATTAGAAAGAAGTGAGAGTTTTTATTTGTTTTTAGGGGAAAATAGCACAAATGAACAATTTTCAAGAAAGATTAAAAGAACTTTTGGAAGAATATAGCTTGTCAAGGCTTGCATTAGCTAAAAAATTATCTATTTCATCTACAACTATCAATGGTTATTTTAATAAAAACTACTATCCTACAATTGAAATTGCATTAAAAATGGCAAAATTTTTTAATTGTTCACTTGACTATTTATTTGGTTTAACAGACAACATTTCACCATTAAGTTTAAAATCTTCTAATTTTATAGACCGTTTTAATTTTTTAATGAAATCCAAAAATAATTCCATTGCAAAAACAATGGGAGAATTAAATATGAGTGAATATAGTTACTATAGATGGAAGAAGGGTCTACTTCCAAAGACCAATAAACTTTTAGACATTATTAAATATTTTGATACTTCACTAGACTTTATTTTAGGTTACGGAAAATAAAACACGCGCTAGAAAGCTAACGCGTGAAAACTTAAAATAAAATCGCGCTTCTTGCGTTGTCAAAACCTGCTAAGCATTGATATATATTCATGCTCCACCAAAGCTACCTTATGGCACATAAGAGGTTTCGCTTAATGATGCTGTCTTCCGACCCTGACATGATTCACGAATTCCTATTGCATAAGACCTTGATTTCATCACACAAAAAATATACCAAACATCTTAACAAAATTTTGCCGAGGCAAGCGTTCAGCCTTGCGTAAAGCGGATTTCAAGTGTAGGGAACCGCTAACTCCCCGCCTAGCGCGATATTAGTAGTATATGCAAAAAAGATTATTTTGTCAATGTTTTTTATCTCCAATCTATAGGTTTTTTGCCGATTTTTTCTAATATTTCGTTAGTTTTTGAAAAATGCTTGCAACCAAAAAAGCCGTTATAGGCAGATAGCGGGCTTGGATGTGCCGATTTTAAAACATAGTGCTTAGATTTATCTATAAGCCCCTCAAATGCCTTTGCATTTCCGCCCCACAACAAAAACACAACAGGAGAAGTTTTGGCATTTATAAGTTCAATTACCCTTGTAGTAAAATTCTCCCACCCTTTACCTTTATGCGAGTTCGGCTGGTCACGCCTTACAGTTAAAACAGTGTTTAAAAGAAGTACGCCTTGTTTTTCCCAACGAATTAAGTTTCCGCTAGGATATGGCGTAACGCCAAGGTCGTCTTCAATTTCTTTAAAAATGTTTTTAAGTGATGGCGGAAGCGCCACGCCGTCTTGCACGGAAAAACTAAGCCCATGGGCTTGACCTGGCTGGTGATAAGGGTCCTGCCCAATGATCATTACATTAACATCCTCGTATTTACAATAATTTAAAGCATTAAATATATTTTCAGCTTGTGGATAGATGGTGTGAGTGTTGTATTCTTCCGTTAAAAAAGCCTGCAAATTTTTAAAATAAGGCTTTTCAAACTCATCTTTTAAAAGTTCATACCAATTCTTTGTAATTTTAAACATATGCACATATTAACATTTTTTAATTTATTTTGCAATTGCCTGTTGATAAATATAAAAATTTATGTTACACTCTTTATATGAAAAGAGAAAAAATCTCATCTAAAAAACAGTTAAGAGCAGATTTATTATTAAGAAGCGCTCTAACTATCTATAAGCCAAATTATAAACTATCCGCTGAAGAATGGAGAACTATTCTTGATAGAGAAAGAGCTTATAAAAAATCTAAGGAACAACTTGTAAGAAACGCAAATGCTGAACTAGGCTTCTCTTTTCAACACCAAATTGGAATACAAGATAATTTTAGGCTTGCCGATATAACCATACCAGAGGGCTCAAACAAACAAACTTGTTGTATTCCTATGGACCAAGCAGTTGCAGACCACCTACTTAAAGCAAGAAAAATATTTTTAAAAGAAGATAGAAAAAGCTTTACTCACAACGAAAAACAATATAACGAAAGTCAACAATATTACATTGCCGACACAAAATACGGAAAAGTATTGTTTTTATATTTAGAAAAAGAAAAAACAGAAAAAGATGGCAAACAACACTACAGCATATCTTTATATGCCATTTTAAATGGAAAGGCGTTTTTTGAACTCTTTAGATACGACACAAAACCCAACACCCACTACCAAAGATTTAAAGATGGCAGACCAACTCAGGAAAAAATTCCAATTCAAAGTGCACATATGCATGTATATAACGAGCGCTTTGCAGTTATTTATCCAAATAGCTTTTGCCACTATGATGTTGAAGTTTTACCTGTTAATTTACCCGACATAAAAGAGCAGTCAAAATTTATAAAAAACATGTATAACTTAGAACAAAATTTGGAAATGGGAAAACTACCCCTCCCCGCAAATTTGTCCAGAATAACCAACGAAGAGAATGTTGCTAAATTTTTAGATACTTATAAAAAGATAGAACAAAAGAAAATAAAGAAAAATAAAAAAACATTAGAAAAATAGTTAAAATTACTTTGAGTTTGCAAAAAAAGTTGGTATTATATAAGTAACTTTAAAAATTGGAGTGATTTATGGATATAAAAAATTTTGAAGAAGTTTTCAACAATGCAACTAGCCTTACTCAGATAAGCCAAGCTGAGTGGAAAATAAATTGTGAAGCTTCATTCATAGACGGCAAACCTCTTGATATTAGATTGATTAATTTAAATAACAGATGGTTCTTTACTGATAGAAAACAAACTTTAAGGTATATGAACGATTTATATGAACTTAATGCTAAAGATGTAAAATCTTGCATTACAAATGTATTAAAAATTTATGGCTTTTCTATTCAAGCTGGCGCACTAATGGCAGAAATTCCATCAGCTAGCGCAATAATGGATAAGTTCTTCGACTACATTATGTGTGTTGGTCAACTTACAAATATGTATGCATTCTTTGATGAACCAAAATAAATAATTCGCCCTTTGGGGCGTTTTTTATTGCCCTAGTTTAAAATAAGTTAATTTTTAGCTTTAAATATTCTACATTAGGTGCTAATGTAGAATATTTGATATTTAAAACAAATTGTGTTATAATTTATAGTGGAGTATATTTATGGAACATAGAAAAGATTATATAACTTGGGATACATACTTTATGGGCATAGCAAAATTATCTGCTATGAGAAGCAAAGACCCAAACACTCAAGTTGGGGCTTGTATAGTATCTTATGATAACCGTATACTATCTACAGGTTACAACGGCGCGCCAAATGGAATACATGATAGCGACTTTAAATGGTCTAGAGAGGGTTCTGCCCTAGAAACTAAATATTTTTTTGTATGTCATGCAGAGATGAATGCAATTTTAAATTTCCGAGGCTATAAGCGCGAATTTGAGAATGCAAAAATTTATGTAGACCTATTCCCTTGCAATGAATGTGCAAAGCTAATAATACAATCTGGCATTAAAGAAGTGATATATTTATGTGATAAGTACGCAGAAACTGAAAGCGTAAAAGCGTCAAAAATGATGTTCGACTCTGCTGGAGTAAAATATAGACAGCTTAAATGCGACACCGAGGATATTAAAATAAGTTTAAAGAATTGAAGATTCTAAAAGACATCTAAAATGTCTTTTTTAATAAAAAACTACTCAATTTTGAGTAGTAATTTATAGACAAACACATAAATTTATTATAATATTATTAATCATAATTACTTAAAATGTAAAAAGTTTAGTAACGATTAAAAGCTTTAACCCTGTGCAGTAAAAATAATTTTAATATCGCTTTTAACTATATACGGCAAGCCAACCTCTCCAGTAACTGAATAATTTCCAGAATCATAATTACAATAAGCCTCTGCAACTTTCTCATTTGAATCATCAAAAACTTCACATTTATATGAACCCCAACCTCTAGCCCCAGCTCTAGTTGTTAATCCATCACTATTAACCGCAAAATAAATAGAGGAATTTGGTTCTAATATTAAAGTCCCAGTTTTCCCTATATCTTGATAATAAGAATTTAAACTTAATACGCATACATCATTTACAAATAAATATGCAACTATAGCATCTGCACCTGTTGGATTTTCTAAATCCTCTACTACCTCGTAAGTACAAGTGAAAGTATCACTTTCTGAAATAGCGGATTTACTTACCATACTCGTATTTAAATTTACCTGCACGGCGGGGTCTATACTTTCATTAAATTTGGTTAAAGTTAGAGTTAAAGTGTACTCCTCTGTTTGTCCACTTGCTACTGTTATTGGCAGTGTTGTACCCTCTATTTCTACATTTGTTATTTCATCTGGCATTCCTGTTATGTTTATCTCTACTTCAGATTCACCATAGTTCTTAAAGGAGATACTATATTGTATAACTGGAGCTGTATCTAAAAATTCTATCTCCCCTATTGTCCAATCTTCTAAATCTTTTGGTGCTGTGCCGTCTGGAGCATTTGCATCTGAGCCACTGCCTATTGGAGTGTAGGAATATCCCGTATAACTATAGCTTGCTCCAGAGGTTGTGTCTGTTTCAGGTCTATCCTCTTCTGTTAAGTTAGTCAAACTTCCTTCCGTTCCTCTTTTTACCTGACCTGTTGTCATCACATAAGCACCTGTAGACTTAAATGTAACACTACTTGTTACATTTAATGTTACTGTACTAGCTGCTAACACTCCCACCGCAAGCATGGAAACGCTTAAACAAAGTGCTAACACTGCTGAAATTACTTTGGTTTTCTTTCTCATTTCTTACCTCCAAATTAAATTTCTATTTACTTTAATAAATATAATATATTAGTTTTCATGTCAATTCTACCCCCCCCCGCATTTTTGTCAAGCGAAATTATATGTTTTTGTAATTATTTTTACTTTTTCTTTCCTTCCACTTTGCAGCTTGAGCAAAAATGCAAATTTTAAAGGATTTTTATAAAAAAATCACCTGTTTAAAGGCGATTTCAATTAAATTATTGTTTTATTTAATGTTTTTTGCAAAATTTTCTATATCTTTAATGGGTGTTACTAATTTTGTGCCATTAAAATGTATGTTAAGCTCACCTTTTATTTGAGCATTCTTAACTTTCTTTTCATAATCTTTTAATGTATGCCCTAGCCAACCGCCATTTGTTGCAAATATGTAGGTGTTTTTATCTTTAAAATCTGCTGTTTGCAAATATGTGCTCATGGCAGGAGCAAAGGTGTACCACCAAACAGGAAGTGCTGTAACTGTAACTATGCTTCTATCTCTTAAAGAGAGTTTATCCTCTCTAGACCAGACCTCTCCAAAGAGAACATCATCGTTTAGCTCAGCAAATTTAGGAGCTAAATCTCCTAAAAATCTCTGCCAGTTGTTTGTTTTATCATCCTTCTTTTAAACTTCTTATTTTTTCTTTTAAAGCAACATAAGCCTCTTCATAATCTGAGATATCTTTAACAGTTTCTTCCATTGGGCACATACCATTTTCTTTTTGGTTTAATATATAGTTAGTAGGAAGCACACGAGAAAATTTTATACCATGGTCTTTTAAATACTCTTCCGCGCTAACGCTTAAAACTTTTGCAAAAACCGAGATTATACCAACCTTTTTAAATAGCATTGCTGCAGCTTTACCTACAATTTTGTCTGCAACAGAAAAACCATTTAAGTTTTTGCCTTGTTCAATAAGTTCCATTACAGGAGCTATCCCAGACTTTGTTGAGGTAATAACCTCATCACCTTTTACAAACACACATGTTACATCACCTTTTAAAAGGCTTTTTGCTTTTTCTAAATCTGTCATTTTTCCTCTCTATTTAAAATTTTATTTAATAGAATTATTATAGCTGGAACTAAAATTAATTGCAACAAAATTCCAGGGCAACTGCTTAAAATTTGGCTCCAAATTAAATTTACAGAAAGAGTGCTAACGCCCTCAAAAATGTAAACAAGCCCTAAAAAGCTAAGTCTGCCTGCTAAAATGGCAAGTAAAACGGCAGGGATAGCCAGCCAAGAGTGTTTTGAAATCTTTTTAGAAAATAAACCACTAACTAAGGAAAATACACTAAGCTCTGCAATCATAAATGGAAGCCCTATATGAGAGCCAACTATATCATAGCCACTTAAATGCTCTCCGCCCTCTAAAGGAATTTTAATTTCTCCATCCTCATCCATAAAATCACATGGAGCAATATCCATAAAGCCGTGATCTTCACTTGGAGTCAACTCTAAGTCAAGCAATTTACAAAAAAATTTTTATTTTATAATTTATTTTATAAAAAAAACTTTAACAAATTGACAATCTCAAAATGTTAAAGTTCTTTTTTTATTTAACTAAATTTTTTCTGCAACTTCCCAAGCACGCCATACTACAGTTCTTAAATTTCCAACTTTAAGCGCATCTCCTACAATGTGCACATGCTTACCCGCCTTTACAAGTGGCGCTGGATTGTAACCAATTGCAGAGATTACACTGTCCGCTTTCACTTCTCTTGTGCTTCCATCTTTGCTTACTATAATAACTTTTCCGTCATCCACTTCTTGAACAAAGCTTTCTAAATATACTGGAGTGTTGTTGTGTTTAAAATAATCTCTTAAATATGATGAGTTCGCAAGGCATAGACCACTTACTGCCATTAAATCGTTTTTAGCCTCAACTATAACAGGTTTTTTACCTTGCAAACTTAATTCGTATGCAATTTCACAGCCTGTTAGCCCGCCACCAATTATAACTACATTCTCGCCTACTTCCTTCTTATTTAAATAATCTATAGCATCTATTATCTTTTCAGAGCCTTTGAAGTTTAATTTTCTTGCAGTTGAACCTGTGGCAATAACAATCTCATCCGCATTTAGTTTAGATATGTCTGTTACTTCGGTGTTTAAATGAACTTCTATGCCTAGCTTTTCAATTTGTCTTTTATACCAATCTAGAAGTCTTCTATCATTTTCCTTGAATGGCATATTTGATGCAGGAACAAATACTCCACCAAGTTTATCAGATTTTTCATAAATTGTAGCCTTATGACCACGAATAGTGGCAATTCTTGCTACTTCCATGCCACCTACACCGCCACCAATTATGGCAACAGTCTTCTTTTTCTTAGTTGGAATGATGTCAAACTTTCCGCCGTCCATTGTCATAGGGTTAAGGGCGCATCTTGCCATATGTTTGGAATCACTAAGTGGTTGGTCGTTTGCCACACCTTTATAGTGTGCCATTGTAAAGCAAGCGTTATGGCAATAAATACATGGCTGAATATCCTCAAGCCTATCCTCCATAAGCTTTGTAACCCAATGGCTATCTGTAAGGAATTGACGGGCCACCCCCATTGCATCGATTTTACCATCTTTTATAGCTTTTGCAGCAACATCTGGTTCCATTTTACCAGCACAAACCACAGGGATATCTACAAATTCTTTGATATGAGAAACATCCTCAAGGTTACAGTTTTTAGGCATATACATTGGTGGATGAGCCCAATACCAAGCATCATAAGTGCCGTTATCCGTATTTAGCATATCATAACCAGCATCTTGAAGATATTTAGCTGCCTTTTCACTTTCCTCCATGTCACGGCCAACTTCAGTGTATTTTTCGCCAGGTAAAGCACCCTCGCCAAAGCCTATAGTCTTACTTATAGCAGAATATCTTAAACTAACAGGATAGTTCTCTCCACACTCAGCTTTTATAGCCTTTACTATTTCAACTGGGAACCTATATCTGTTTTCAAAACTTCCACCATATTCATCCGTTCTTTGATTGGTGTATTTAAGCGTAAACTGGTCTAAAAGATAGCCCTCGTGCACTGCATGCACTTCAACGCCGTCTACCCCTGCCTCTTTACAGAGTTTAGCAGTTAGAGCAAACGCTTTTATCATATCCTTAATCTCTTTTTGTGTTACAGCCCTACACTCATACTTTTCATACCACCTAGATGGCAGTTTACTTGGTGAAGCACATAGTCTTGGTAGGTTTATAATGGGCTTAATAAGTGTAGTTAAAAACTTACTCTTTAAAATCGGCACCATTGAGTTTGGAATAGAAAAAGACCTTCCAAAACCAGCAGTGAGTTGAACAAATAGCTTAGCTCCAGTTTTATGGAATTCTTTCATAAAGGCCTTTAATTTTTTGAATGCGCCCTTACTTTTATATAGCCATTGCCCTCCCATAATATTTCTGATTGGTGCAATGCCAGGAATGATTAACCCCACATTATTTTTTGCAAGGTCCATTACAAAATCGCAGGCGTCCTTATCTAAGTGGTGTTTTTCCATCCAGCCAAATAGTGATGTTCCACCCATAGGACATAGCACTATTCTATTTTTGATTTCCACATTACCTATCTTCCAAGGCGTAAATAAAGGTTCATATACTTTTTTCATAAAATCTCCTTGTTTATATGATAAAAAAATCATTAATTTTTGTCAAACATATTAAAGTAAAACTCAAAAAATTTACATAAAAATAAATTTAATATTACAAATATAATACTAAACTTGACTTTTAAATATACTTAATTTATAATCATTAAATCTAGGAGAAAATATGAGCAAAGAGAGAAATATTATTTTAGTTGACTGCTTTAATACAATATTTTTAAGAAAACAATCACCCAATGATGTTTTATATAGCTGGGCAGAAAAAGTTGGAGAAAAATATCTTATAGAACCCGCTTTTATATATAATTTATTTAGAAAATACAGAATAAAACTTTGCAAAAAACAATTTTTTACCAATGGCGAAACTGAATTTGAATTTGATAAAGCTCTAGAACTTCTTGCTAAACATTTAAATTTAAAACTAAAGAAAAAATTTGATTTAGAAAATTTTGTTGCCAATACAAAAGCATTATACATAGAAACTGAGCAGGAAAACTTCTATTTAAATGAAAATGTTATAAATTTACTAAATAAATTTAAGCTAGAAGGCAAAAAGATTTATCTTGTTTCAGATTTCTTTTGTTCTAACGATGTCATTTTAAAGTGGTTTAAGCACTTTGAGATAGATAATCTTTTTACCAAACTTTTTGTTTCTTGCGACTACAAAAAAACTAAATTTAGCGGTAAACTTTACAGGCAAGTTATAAAAGAGTTAAATGAAAGCCCAAGAAAAATGATGATGATTGGTGACAACAAATATAGCGACATCTTTAAAGCGCGCATCCGCGGAATTAAAGCTATGCACATAAACACCAAATATGAAAAGAGTAGTAAAGATTTAAAAACTAAACTAAAATTTGGAAACAACAAGTTATATTTTGATGAACTATTTTCTAAATATGGGAAAAACTATAACTACTCAAACTATGCTTTTCCTCTATACATATTTACCAAAAGGCTTTATGAAAATTTAAGAGCGGAAAATAAAAAACATGTATTTTTTCTTTCCCGTGAAGGACAATTTCTAAAAAAGCTATTTGATAAGTATTGCGAAGTCTTAAAAATTCGGGGAGGGATAGATAACGAATATAATATTACAAGTCATTACCTATATGCTTCCAGAAACTCATTACAAGCAGGAACGCTAAAACCACTAGAGGAGGAAACCTTTAAATACATTTTTAAATCTGCAATGTTTGGGTTATCTATTAGAAACTTTTTAATCACACTCACCTTTACCGATGGCCAAATTGAGGAAATAGCAAAAAGCTTGAAGCTAAACATAGATAAAGTTACAAGAAATTTTAACAATTCTAAACAATTTAAAGCACTTAAACAAAATAAATTATTTCAAGAAATTTACGAAAAGAAAAGACTTGACCAAACAAGTGCATTTAAGCTCTATATGGAAAGCTTTGGCGTAGATTTTTATGAAGAAGGTTTAACTATTGTAGATATTGGTTTTAATGGAACTATGCAGGCGCTTTTTAATAACTTTTTTAATGGCAAAGTTAAAATTAAAGGCTACTATATAGGTTCATTAAAGAAAGGCTCAGAAAATAGTGTAAAATATGGTTTACTCTATGATAAATACAATAAAAAACAACTTGGAAACTCTATAAATTATCACAACAAACACTATTACGAGCAAATCTGCAGAGCTGACCATTCTAGAGTAGATAACTATGAAATTATTGACGGCAAACCTATCGTTATATTTGATAAAAAAATAGATGAAAACAAAGTTTATCAAGAATTTATTAAACCTTTACAAGAACAAATTTTAGATAAGTTTGAAAAAATTGCAAATAAAGATTATTTGGCGCTATCCAACATTGAAGCTGAAGGCACAAAATATTATTATAAGTTGGTAGTAAAAAAATCTAAGCAAGATGTAGACTGGCTTATAAAAAGCCAAGACTGCTACCATGATAACTTTGCAGTAATTGGCTATTCAATGAAACAATTTAAACGCAGTTTAAGGAGAGTTGGCTTTAAAATTTGGGACTTAGGTTTTATAGTAAAATCTTATATTAAAGCACATAATTTACGCTATAAACTTTAAAAAAATACATCTTTTAGATGTATTTTATTTTTCTAACTCACAAGTTTTTTCTGGCAAATACTTAAATATAAATTGATCGTTACCATCTATATCTATGCTATAGCCATTTTTTAAATAAAATGGTTTTGCGTGATCATTTGTAGGATAATATTTGCCTTCAACAAAAAATCTTCTTTGTGCCACACAAAAATCTTCAAATAATTTTAATAACTTTTTCCCATACCCTTTAGATTGATAGCCTTCATTTATTTTGATGTTATAAAGCCAAACACCTCTGTTTTTAGTAAATTTAAAATTTGCAAAACCAATTTCTGCTTGAGCTATATTATCTACTAGCTGAATTGTATATAAATCATCTTCAAGGGTGTAATTTACAGAAATATTATTTTTATTTTCCATACCTTTAGCTCCTATAAAATGATTATATCATATTAATATTTACTTGTCACTACTAAAAATTGATATATTTTTAATTTATTTTAGATTTAAAATAGATTTTCATTACATTTTAAAGCACTTTATAGCCAATTAATTTAATTTCATCAACTAAATCACTTTTTAAATTACCGCTTAAATCTGTTGAAAGATATTTTTTATTATCATCAGCAAACACCGTAACCGCCCTATCCCCAGTAAGCACACAAGCTAGAAAGTTTGCCCCGCTTGATATTCCAACACCTAGCCCAAGCTCTTTACATAGTTTTTGAGCCATACAAACAGCATCATCTGAACTAATTTGAATGATACTATCAACTAAACTTCTATCATATATTTCAGGTATGATTTCATCACTTAAGCCTTGAATTTTGTGTTTCCCCATACTTCTTCCAAAGGTTAACAAACTTGCCTCTTTGGGGTCTAGAGCAACTATTTTAGTACCAAGTTTACTCTTTAAAAAACTTCCAATTCCCATTAAAGTTCCACCAGTTCCAACACCGCTAACAAAATATGGAATATCTTTTAGTTTACTAAAAATTTCTTTTGCAGTGCCATTAAAGTGAGCTTTAGGGTTATTATCATTTTCAAATTGGTAAGTTAAATAGGCGCCGTTCTTTTTATACTCCTCTGCTTTTTTAAAGGCTTCAATAAAGTTTTCAGTAAGTTCTAACTTTGCACCATATAACTTTAAAAGCTCTTTACGCTCTTCACTCATAAATTTTGGCATACAAATTACAACGGGATTATTTATAAGCCTTGCAATAGCACTTATAGAAATCCCCATATTCCCAGAAGTAGTTTCGCAAATTGTTTGCCCTTCTTTGAGTTCGCCTTTTTCATAAGCGGTCTTTATAATTTCATAAGCAGGTCTATCTTTTATACTGCCAGAAAGATTATACCACTCAAGCTTTGCTAGCACAGTTTTAACTTTTCCTTTATAGCTATAGCTTACCTCAATTAGCGGAGTGTTTCCTATAAGCCTTTTTACCTCATTTAACTTATTCATATTTCCTCCAAAATTTTATACATCTTTTCAAAATAGTATACAACATAAAATATTTAATTGTGAAATAAAATGATAATTAACACTTAAAAATTTGAATTAAATATTAAAATATGCTATCATGTTTTTATATTTACATAGGATAAATAGAATGGAAAACACTTTAGTAAAAAAACAGCTCAAACTTTCCTTGCCAATGGCATTTGAAAATTTTATAACTACTTTGATGTCTTTGATTGACACAGTTGTTGTTGCAAATTTGGGTGTACAATATCTCACCGCTATTGGAGCAATTTCAGTTGTTATAAATATTCTACAAATAATTCCACAATCTTTCAGCATTTCAAATGTTGCACTTATCACAAAAACAGAAGATGATAAAATACAAAAAAAATATTTAAGCAATTCTATTAACCTTTGTTTTTATTTTTCTATATTGTGTATAATAATAACCCTTGCAATTTCACCAGTAATCCCATCACTTTTTAATATAGACAAAATTGGAAATATTTATCTATACATTCGCCTTGCTGGTTTTATACAAGCATCTTTAGCTACAATAATGTATGGCTACTTAAGAGTAATTGGAAAACAAAACATAGTTTTAGCAATTCAAGTTATTTCAGTAATAGCAAATCTTATTTTAGATATTGTTGCCTGCTTTGTTGGTGGCGGACTTATTGGGGTTGCTCTTTCAACAATAGCCATTGAAACAATATCTATGGTAATATGTTTTATGCTTATAAATGGAAATACAAAAATTAAACTTGAAAAAACTGAAAGCAAAGATATTTTAAACTTTTTTAAATGGAACTTTACTGAAAGAATAATTTCTAAAGTTGACTATTTTGTATTTAACATACTTGTTTCTAGAATGGGTACAAATGAATATGCCGTTCATACTGTCTTTATACAAATTAATGATACTATGCATGCATTTGTTCAAGGCTATAGCGATGGTTTTGCAATTTCTATAGGTAAAATTAATAATGAGGAAGAATTAAAAATTTCAACTAATATTTTTAAAAAAATGTTCTTCTATTCAACTATTATTTTTACATTTTTAATGATAGCAGTTTCCTTAATAGTTATATTTATCTCGTTCAAAGATCAGAGTTTAATTTACTTATCTTTAGAGCTTTTGCCATTTTTAATACTAACTACAATTTTACTAACCTTAGGAAGTTATTATTTTTCTCACTTAAGAGGTATAAGAAAATTTAAATTTCTTGCAATTAGAAACTTGATTTCCTCTTTTTTAAAGATTGTAATTGCAACTATACTTTCATTTACAATATTAGGGATATTTGGAGTATGGACAGCGCATATTGTTTATCATACTTCACAGTATATAATATCGCGTATATATTTTGATAAACTAAATAGAAAACCTTTTAATATTAAAAACACAACATTGTAACTATTATTTAATCTATAAATATAAAAATCAATTAAAAAATTAGTTTAAAGGAGAAAATATGGATTTTAATTGTTTAATCCCAGAATTAAGAGTATTTAATCTTGAAAAGTCTATACAATTTTACACACAAATTTTAGGCTTTAAAATTGAATATTCAAGATCAGATTTTGCAATGCTAGTATTAGGCAAATGCCAAATAATGTTACAGCAATTAACACTACCCTCACAAATTGGCTCTTGGAATGTTACAGATGATATGACTTACCCACTTGGGCGAGGCATAAATTTCCAAATAATTCTTCCCGATATATCTAAAATATATTTTACAATTAAAGAAAATAATATAAAAACTTTTATAGATTTAATTATAAGTGATTATAAAGAAAATAATATAAATAATCATGTACTTGAATTTTTAGTACAAGATCCAGATGGATACCTATTAAGATTTCAACAAGATATAGAAGATTGGCATTTTGGAAATGATAAGAAAACTGCCAACAAACTATTTGATTTGGTATTAGCTGGAGATAAGATAGCAACTTCTTATTTACTTTTAAAAGATACAAAACTAAGTAAAGGTTTTTCCGTGCTAACCAATTGGGACAAAACAAAAAAAATTTTAGTATTAACAACAAATATTTATATTACTACTTTTAATGGAATATCCGCAGAACACGCGAGTAAAGAAGGAGAAGGAAATAAATCTTTAGATTTTTGGAAAAACGCCCATAAAAAATTTTTTTCTAAAGAATTAAAAAAATATAATTTAAACTTTAATGAAAATGCAAAAGTTGTTTGCGAAGAATTTAAAGTTGTGAAAGTATTAAGTTAGTGTAGTTTCGATAATTCTAAATTATATTCTATTTTTTAGATTTAAAAGTTACAACTATTAGTAGACATCTTAATGAATACAATTTCTCTTACAATAAAAAAAATCTAGCAATTGTTAAATTGCTAGATTTTTAATTTTTTTATGGTGCGTCCAGAGAGATTCGAACTCCCGACCTTCTGTTCCGTAGACAGACGCTCTATCCAGCTGAGCTATGAACGCATATTTGATTTTTTCCTTTCTCTTTTAAACCTATAAGGAACAAAAGGTTTGGGATGCGCAGGCTTTTGCCATAAGTCTTGCTTTTGCGATTAGCAAAACAAGCTAAAGGCAAAATTGGCTGGGCTCATTCGTAGACAGACGCTTTTGTCCAGCTGAGTTATGAACGCATGCTTAAATTTGCTTATATATAATAACACAGCCCTTTGGGCTGTGTCAATATTTTTTATTATTTATTTAAAATTAAACTTCAGCAATACCAATATCTATTTGTATGTTTTGATTAACATTGATATTTGAATTTTGCCTTAACAATACATAGTAAATATTTAAAGTTACTGTTTCGCCTGTTTGCACATAGAAAATTACATCTGCGTTATTTTCTTGATCTGCTGCAACTTCTGTTCTTTGCCCATCATCTATCTGCACTTCTGCAATAAACCTAGGGTCTTCAAAGTAATTTGTGTTTTTGCTATCAGATACTATATCTTTAAAGGATATCTTCAGCACATTACCTACTTGAGTTGATGTATTTGTGAAAGCAAAGGACATAACCACTTCATTAGTATCAGGAAGTACATTATTGAAGTTTATATCTGGAGCATCCCAACGGTTACTTGGATGAATGTTTCCATCTTCATCTACACTGATTGTTATAGAAGGTTCCTTACCACTTGTATCGCCTCCTATTGCCCATGTGGCTTCACATACAACGCTAAATGATAACTCTTGTTCAGGAACAAAAGTAACTGAATTTGTTATTCCAAAATGTGGTGAAACTGCTACAACTATACCTAAAGTTATTACAGCTAACACAACAACCATTACAACTATGGAAGATATGAATTTAAACTTTTTCATTATCTTATAGTCCTCCCCTTAGAACTATTATATACATTTTAATCAAAATTACAAAACATATTTTCACTTTTTTTCTAAATTTAATAACAAAATATTTTTTAAAAGCATGGCTACTGTCATCTGCCCAACACCACCAGGAACTGGAGTGATAAGATGAGTTTTCTTTTTAACCTTTTTAAAGTCCACATCTCCGCAGATCTTTCCATTAACTTTATTTATGCCAACATCTATAACTACAGCATGCCTTTTAACATATTTTTTTGTTATAAAGTTAGGCTTTCCAATTGCAACAACTAAAATATCTGCCTTTTTAGTGATTTTTTTAAGTTTTTGCGTTTTTGAGTGACAGAGCGCAACTGTAGCATCATGTTTTGTTAAAAGCATTTGTGTAGGAAGACCAACGAGCGCACTTCTACCCACAACAGCCACCCTTTTACCTTGAATGGCAATCTGCTCTGCCTTTAAAATTTCTAGTATCCCTGAGGCGGTGCATGGAGCAAAGTCTGAAAGCCCAAGAGCAAGTTTACCAAAGTTGGCTTGAGTTAAACAATCTACATCCTTTTCTGGAGATATTGTTTCAATTATATCTCTTTCATTTAAATGTTTAGGGAGAGGTAATTGAAGAAGTATTGCTGTAACTTCAGGTTTTTTATTTAACTCTTTAATTTTTTTTATAACATCTAATTGTTTACAGGTCTCAGCAAAGCGGATAAGTTCAAAATCTATACCCACATCTTTGCAAGCCCTTTCTTTATTGCGTACATAAATTTCACTTGCAGGATTTTGCCCAACTAGCACCACTGCAAGCTTCAATTTTTTATTAAGTTTTTTAACTTCCCCTGCAACTTGACTTTTTATCACCATTGCTAAGGTTTTGCCATCAAAAACTTTCACAAAAATATATTAACAAATTTTAAAATAAATTGCAAATGTTTTAAAAAGCTTTGAAAACTTTTACTAAAATGCTATACTTTGAAAGTTGGAGGCAAAAGATATGAATATTGATAAAAGAGATTTAAAAGAAGTAGATTTAGAAGTTTTTAATGCTATAGAAAAAGAGAAACAAAGACAAGATGAACACATAGAGCTTATTGCAAGCGAAAACTTTGTGTCTAAAGCAGTGCTGGAAGCAATGGGAAGTTGTTTTACAAATAAATATGCGGAAGGCTATCCGAACGCTAGATATTACAATGGGTGTGAAAATATAGATGAAGTTGAAACTCTTGCTATTGAAAGGGCAAAGAAACTTTTTGGAGCAGAACATGCAAATGTGCAACCTCATTCAGGTTCTAATGCCAACCTAGCAGTTTTTCTAGCATGTTTAAAGCCATGTGATACCTTTATGGGAATGAGCTTAACTGCAGGTGGGCACCTATCACATGGTGCGTCATTTAATGTTTCAGGCAAATTTTTTAACTGTGTGCCATATGGTCTAAACTCTGAAACAGAGCTTCTTGATTACGATGAAATTGAAAGCCTAGCCATTCAACACAAGCCAAAACTTATAATAGCTGGTGGCAGTGCTTATTCAAGAATTATAGATTTTAAAAGATTTAGAGAAATTGCAGATAAAGTTGGAGCTAAACTTATGGTGGATATGGCTCATATTGCAGGTTTAGTAGCAGCTGGGGTACATCCATCCCCTATTCCATATGCAGATTTTGTTACAACTACAACGCACAAAACTTTAAGAGGTCCAAGAGGCGGGTTAATACTCTGTAAAAAAGAATATGCAAAGGATATAGATAAGGCAGTGTTCCCTTGCTTGCAAGGAGGCCCACTTGAACATGTGATAGCAGCCAAAGCCGTTATGTTAAAGGAGGCTTTAAGCCCTGAATTTAAAGAATATCAAAAACAAGTTGTTAAGAATGCAAAAGTTTTAGGTGATGAACTTTTAAAATATGGCTTTAAGCTTGTTTCTGGCGGAACAGATAATCACCTACTTTTAGTTGACCTAACTCCTTTTAATGCTAACGGCAGAGATGTTGCGAATATGCTTCATAGCGCGAACATAACTTGTAACAAGAATGGTATACCAAATGAAAAACAGCCTTTAAGTGTAACAAGTGGAATCAGGCTTGGCACTCCTGCAGTTACAACAAGAGGTATGAGAGAAAATGAGATGAAAGAGATAGCAAGGTTTATATATGAAATTGTCAAAAATGGCGAAAGTGCTGTAGAAAAAATAAAGAGTGAAGTTATTAACTTAACTAAAAATTTTTAAAAATTAGTAAAAAAATCACGGAAATCCGTGATTTTTTTACTATATTCTAACAAGATTGACATTATTTTCTGATGTCTCTGGGTTTTCATCAATGTTTTTATTTTCCCCATCTTCCCAAATGCTTAAATTGATAACATTCTGTGAAGAATCTGTTAGATTTTTATTTGGATTGTTAGTTCCAGTAGCGTTGTCGAAATAGTAATATAGCTCATGATTAATTTCAGTTTGGTAAATACTGCTATCTTCATTAAAGAATAAATTTTCTTTATAGGCATCACCTATACCAATAATACCACTATAATAAACATTAACTTGTCCACCATCGCGATAGTTTTGAATATTTATTGTATATGTACATCTTGAACTAAAGTATACTTCTTCACCACTTTCTGTAACATAATCTTCGCTAATAGCGCTTTCTGGCATATAGATGGTTTTAAAATCATTGTTGTAGATTGCTATACCACTGCTTGTACTTTGAGTTCTAGTTAGGTCTTCAAAGGAAGCTCCAACTATGCCACCCATGCCCACATTCATAAGTCCGTTATACATTGTTGCGTTTACTTCTAGGCTGACCTCTGCATAACAATTCACGATCTGTCTTTCAGGGTATGTTAATGCATTTACAGAACCATCCTCGAGTGCAAACTCGTATTCATTTATACCAACAATACCACCAACATAAGCTGAGAGGAAATTATCGTTGATTACTAAAATTCTGCCATTTGTTACAGTTGAATTTTGTATTGTAACATTGCGCTTTGCAATTGTACTATCGTTCGAGCAGGTTTCATTGATATAACCTGCAATACCTCCTGCAACTCCCATTGCAGTGATGTTACCTGTTTTATGAGCATTTGTAATAGTTCCGCCTATCATTTCGCCAACTACACCGCCGACTACTTCAAGATTTGGGAAAATTAAATCTACATATACATTTACATTTTGTATTGTTCCATTAGACATATATCCAGCAATTCCGCCAACTGCAGAAGGCACTGAAGGCACATATCTAAAGAAGTTACTTGTAGAGCCAGTTATAGTAATGTTGTTTACTACCCCTGCCACTTCTCCCGCTAAAATTCCGCCATAGTATGCGGCATTAACAAATTGTCCAGTAATTAATTCTATATCTAGGTTAGATACATTTGAATTTGTGCCTATGCGACCAAAATATAGACCTGCCACTTCAGCTAATGCTCTTGATGTTTCAGTAGCACTGGCGTATCTAACAATACCCTCGCCTTCAATTATACCAGCTATAACGCCTGCATAGGAGATATTATTTAAACTGCTACCATATGAAGTATAGAATTTAAATGAGCTTCCATAGTTTATAGAACGGTAAGTTGCACTTGCAGAAACAGAACTTTCCACATTATATAGTTTGTATGTGTTTGTTGCTATTCCAACTATGCCACCAACTATGTTTTTACCAACAATAACTATACCGCTGGCATCATATTCAAAACCGTCCACCCTTACATTGAATAGGAACCCACTTTCTAATGCTCCAGCAACTGTTCCAACTGCCGAGGTGTTTGGCATATTGATATATTTTGGTTTTATATTTAAGTTTTTAATTGAGCCAACATAGGCAAGTCCCTCTCCAACTTTTGCAAATAGTCCACCATAATTTAAGTTATCACGAGTGTCTATTACAAGGCCAGAGATTGTCATACCGTTACCCTCTATATCACCTATAAATGTAGTTTTATAGAGTGCAGAACTAAGAATACCCTCTTCAACATAATCGATGTTTCTAACAAATCTGAAATATTTATTATTTCTATTATTTACATTGGTTTCTAATATTAAACTTTCAAAATTTTCAGCTGAAGTGATTATGTATGGGTTATATTTAGAACCTTGTTCTTCACCGCCAGAATAGTGATAGATTTCTTCACCAGTTGTTGTATCTGTAGAAGAAGATTCTAAAACCTGGCTTGTGTTTACTATAATGTTTGGAGCTACAAGTTCAGGTCTGCCATAGGTAAATGTCATAGACTCGCCATTCAATTTAAAGTCAGGCTCTTCATTTGCATTTGGATAGAACCAAACACCTTTTGTTTTTTCAGTTTGGTCAGCCATTGCATAAGTTGTAAAGTAGTTTTGATTACCAAAATCTAATTCTGTTAGTGCCTGCAAGCCAGATATATTTGAAACAAATATACCATTGTTTTTATTTCCTAACAGATATTTACAATCTTTTATTTTCCCAGTTTGATTTGAATAATTATTTGTGTATACAAAACCATAGTCTGTTTGTCTATTCTGGCTTAAGAAAGTGCTTGTTGAATAGCTATTTTGAACAAGCCCTGCATTATTAAACACAAACCCTGCTCTCACAGATTGAGAGTTTATAGGAATATTTGAATAACAGTCTGAAATAACACCCATGTTATTATAAACGAAACCTGAAACCTCAACATTAGACCAAATTTTATTTGTTTCATCAGCATAGATGTATGTGGAGCAAGTTCCAGTTACATAGCTTGTTAGAATTTGAGGAACATCAAGCCCACCTATTTCTATATCCTGATTTAAAGAAGTTCCGTTTTCAACAACAAGACCTGCTGTTTTATTTGTGCTTGAAATAGTACTTTCATTTGTTAAATTTGAATCTTTAACATAGCTACTAGCAATGCTACCCTCGTTTATGCCTACAAGACCAGCTAAGTTAGACCTTCTTACAACTAAATTTGTTACCACACGAGAATTAGTTATAAACCCTTCATTTAAACCAACTAAACCTGCAACATAAGTTGTAGAATTGGAATTTGGATTCATAGATACATAGATATTATTGTTATTACCAACTAGTTCACAGTTTGTTATTGTTCCCAAATTTCTACCAGCCAGGAAACCAAAATAGCTTGTATCATTGGTATTTGTTACAGTAACATTTGTGTTTGCACTGCTATTGAATGCAAGTTTTAAGTTTCTAACTATGGCATCTTCTGAAATTATTTCAAATAGTCCAGCATATTGCAAGCCATCAACACTCCAGTTAGCTCTAAATGTAATGGTATGACCGTTTCCATTGAACCCTGCTATGCTTACACCTATTGGAGTAAAATCTTCTTCAAGGGTTATGTCGTCTACTAAAATGTAGTAAGCGCCTGCCTGCATAGCCATGAGTTCTTCATAGTTTGAAATAGGAATTTCATTGTTTTCATTACCGCTTTGATATGCTTCAATTAAGAAATCTGTATTAAAGTTTTCATAATCTTCTATATTATCATTTACTACTTGCACAACACCATTTCTATAAGTATAGTAAACTTCATAACTTAGATAATAATTTGAATTATTAGCTGAATTAATATATAGTGGAATTATGCTGTATAGCCCTGTTTGAGAACTATATTCTATTCTATAATACATATTGCTTGGTAAATTTGAAGTAGTAAGCAATGTTCTATCAGATGAAGTTCTATCCTTAATATACCATTTACCATTTTGAGCTAAGGTTTGCTCTAAGGTAGATACTCTTTGAACAATAGTTGGATCTTGAGTGTTATATTCAATTGTACTTCCATTTACAAAGCCAATGTTTAGCTCACTCCTATTGCCTATAGATACATTTACAACTTCTGCTTCAGAATTTCTTATAACAATGTTAGCATTTTGATTGTTTTCCTCATAGGAATACGGAACAATGTTGTCCGTTAAGATAACATAATCTACAATCATAAGTTTTAAAGTTCTTACACCGCTTGTATAAACTTTACCATTAACTACTTTTTCACCATAACAATCTATCTCTACTGCATATCCTGCCTCGTTAGGTTGAACATAGTTTATTGTAGAATTTATTGTTAGAACATAGTTGTTATCTACCTTTGAAATTGAAGCATACTGACTATTTGTGCTTTCAAAATATACTTCATCCTCTTCAAAGCCAACTATTTGAACATCTAAGTTATATGTAAGGCCTCTTGCTACAAATATACTTTCACCTTCTATAGCGTCTTCTTTACCAATAATTGTTACATAAACGCCATCTTTAATTCTAACTTCAATGTTGCAAGTAGAACTCTTTTGTATAGTGCCATCTTTATAAGCTACTATATTAAATGTAGCAATTGAACCATCTTGAGCACTGGAAGCTATGTTATATTTTACATATACTTTTCCGTCTGTAAATTGTGATTTTGGTATTCTTATGCCTCCGTCTATGCTCTGAGCCCCAAACTTATCTACTACTTGACTAGTACCATCGTTTGTTCTAATTTCTGAAAGTGAGAATATTGCATTATTTCCATTTGTATAATTATCTTCTGAATTTGTAAGCTCTAAATAGTCAAAATCTGCAATATTAGGATAAACTAAAATTTCTAATAAATTATCACCATCTGGACTTATAGTATCAATAGATTCAGCTGTTATATCAAAATCTGAGATATTTATATCATAATAGTTTTTATAAGTTATGCTATTAACTGTTTGAGTTATAAGGTTTACAATTAGAGTTTGTCTATAACCATTTTCAGCTGTAAAGTTAATATAGTAAACGCCTTCATAACCTTGGCTGTATCTAGTATCAAATATATTATATCTGAATGTAAAGCTTGGCATAACGCCTTCTTTATATCTATAAATTACTCTTGTTGTGCCACCATCAGTAATGGTCTCCTTATCTAAGGTAGAAGATAGCACATCAAAATAGTCGTAATTTATACCTGTATCGGTTATTTTAGCGTAAGTGATTTCAATATAGTCACTTTTATCATCTGTTATCCATTCCTCTAGATTTATAGTAAACTCGTCATTTGGTTCAACAGAAATCTCAGCTGTATTTAAAAGAATATTTGTTGTACCCTTTTCAACCATGACTAGAGCATTGAAATCTTTATCTCCAGTTAGGAAGTTAAAATCTAGGGTATATTCATTTCCGTTTACAAAAAAGCTATATCTTGGTGAAATATTTAAATCTATTATTCTAGTTTCATCTTGATTTGCCTTCAAAACAAGTGTTTGACCAATCAAACTTGAAGTTACTGCAGTTTGAGGAGCCCCATCTATTGTCAAGGTTACATTTGCACTAAAATCTTTATTGTCCACAAGTTCTACCGCAGTTGGAATGCCATAGTCATCTGTTATTTGAACGCCATCAATTTCCGTAACACTAGGTGTTGAATATTCTAGTGTTAGTTCTATTGAGCCGTTTAGTTTAACTCCAATGTAAGAACCTTGATTTGCTAGATATGTTTCGCTATAGAGCTTAACTTTAAATTCTTGTGCAACATTTAAAACATACACATAAACAGTCATTCTAACATCAGTGTTTAAAATTGAAGTTACTGTAATTTCAACAAGCCCTGTTCCCCAAAGTTTTGCATTGCCGTCTTCATCAAAAGTTAAAATTTTGCTATCTCCAGAAGTTAATGTTACATTTTCTGGATTTATAAACTTAACTGGAAACTCTTGTGTGTTGAGAGCTGAAATAAGCGTTTGTTCTGAAGAATTTTCTGCTGAGTAGTAGAACATATAGCTTACAACATCATCGCCAGCTAAAAGCGTTGAATTTATTACATCTACTTCAATGCTTTCCTCGCTAAATTCAAAACTTCCAAGTTTATACTCTCTTGTTCCAGAATCGTTCATATATAGAATTGGTCTTATAGGTTCATTTTCTGGATATTCGCTATAGTAGTATGCTTTATTTGTAGCGCTTAAACTTTCTAAGGTATCATCACCTGCAAAGGTATAAGCATAAGTTCCAGTTTTTGCATAAATTAGATAATTTAATGTTCCATTGTAGCAAAGTTGAACTATATTATTTTCAATAGTTCCACTAATTGCTTCAGTGCCTGTGCCAGAACCTATTGAATATGTGTTTTTTCCTGCTATAGCGCCAACATAGTTGCCTGCTTCCACATATGCTCTTGTAATACAGTTTTGAATAGTTCCACCAGTTCCACTTTGGCTAAATGCATTTAAACCAACTATGCCACCAACATTATCCCCAACATTGTTAGCATTTAAAAGTGCAACTAAACTTCCAGAAACTTTTAAGCCATTTAGAGAGCCTACATTTATACCAGCCACACCACCTAACGCTTTTGTGTTAAAGGTTTGAATTTTACCTGTGAATGTAAAATCGCGTTCTGCATTAACTGAATATTTAGTATCATCCAAGCTGACAGTTCCACTGTTATAGCCCACTACACCGCCAACATAGATTCCTAAATCGCCATCTAAGAGCGCGCCTGAATTGCTTACATAGAATATATCTTTAACAGAAACAAGCCCCTTGCCATTAGCATTTGTTATTGTACCACTAGACAAGCCTGCAATAACACCTACATACACATTTTCTTGAGAGGTTATACTTAAACTCTCAGCTCTATTTGTATAATCATTTAAAAGTGATACAGAAAGGTTAGAAAGTGTTCCTCTGTTTTCACCACAAATTAAGCCTATATATTTTGCTGAAGTGGTAGCTGAAAGCGTGCCAGAAATTGTAAGATTTTCAATGCTCGCGCTGTCTTCAACATAGGCAAATAAGCCTAGATAGCTATTTTCACCAATGGTTGTAGCATTTGAAATATTTAAGTTTGTAAGCCCTGCTCCAGAACCTACGCCTTTAATTGAACCTCTAAGCACACCAAAAGTAGTTAAATTTCTACCACTAAAATCTAATATTGTAGATATAGCATAGTGTTTTGAAAGGCTTTCAGAGTTTGATGCTACTTCTATAAACTCATCTACAGAGTTGATATAAATTGGATGCTCTTCCGTTCCGTTACTTGCAATTATGGTAATATACTGCAAGCTCTGAGAATTTTCAATAAGTTCGTTGGCTTCTTCCTCTTTAGTTGTATACCAATCTTTTGGCACGAGATAAAGTCTACCACTGCCAGCCCCGTAAGTGCTGTTATAGTATATTGTAATTTCATTATCAGTTTTGGTAAAGTTGATAATATTTATATTTGTAGTATCATCTGGGATAAATTTTAAATCGAATTCCGTGCAATCGGCGTTAGTTGGGTTTAAGAAATATCCACTTGAATAACTAGGGTTTCTATCATCTAGATATATTGTGCTTTGATAGTTATAAAGCCCAATAGAATTTAATCTTGTGAATTCTTGAAGTTCAAGAGTTGTAACAGTGTAATAATCTATACCCATTAAATTTAAGTTAAAAGAGAACCAATAGTCGCGGGTTGAAGCTATGTCGTTAGCGTTACATATTATTCTTAAACTCAAATCGTTTTGATCTATGTTGTAACTACCAAAATTAATAAGCCTTGTAGAATATGCTGTTTCATCCGCTCCTTGGATAACTCCGTCAACAAGCACAAGGTTATCGCTTGTAATTGAACTTCTAAAAACATAACTAGAAGAACTATCTACATTTCTTAGGTAAGCTAAAATATCTTCTCCTCTAAGCATTGCTCCCGATGAAAGTATAAGTGTTGGATATAAGGTTACCATGGAATATTCTCTTTCAATACCATAGTAATAGCCCACACCATACGCCCATGCAGTGCTAAGGTTATAGATAGGAAGCCTTGTTACACTCTGGTAGTTTCCAGCATTTTCTTGTTGGAAACTTACACTTTGCACTGGAACATAACATAAAATATTGATTGTATATACAATAGTACTACTATTATCATCTCTAACAAAGTTTGTGATTGAACCAAGCGTTATTGTTAGTGTTACTGTAAAATTGGATACATAGACATCTGTGGCAAGATATGGTGATATACTTAAAGTATTACTAAAGTTTGAATATTCACAATCTAAAGATGCTACTTCCTCTGGGTTTATATTATAGTTCTCCTCTCCTGAATATAGCGTTGCTATAGATGGTGATGCTAAAAATCTAAATAGCGTTTCAGAATAGTCCTTTCTATCCATTAAAGTCATGCTAAACGCGTTATCACCAGTTTCTTGGAAGTTTACTATGTTGTCATTCATCTCAACGCCAAAGTCCGAGCTGGTAACAGAGGCTTCTACATTTACTCTGAGTTCGGCAGACCTGCCGTTTGGAAGATAAATTGTAACTTTTCCCCCACTTCCCACTGCTAATGGTGTGATTCTAAGTGCAAGCTGAGGTTCGCCATCCTCTACCACCTGTTCAACTGTAAAATAGTTTGCATTTGAATAGCGATAGGTGAAAATACCCCAATATGCATCCTCAGTTATTGTAAAGCCTTCAAAAATTTTTGTAGGCTCGGCATCGTTTAAGTCGAGATATAAAACATCTTGAGTATTTGGATAATTTACTTCAAATTCCTCAGCCCCTGGAACTATATCTATTTGATAAGTTTTTTGTATACTATTTCCTGCTGTAATATAAGGGCTGGAAACTTCAAAGCGTATGTAAAGCCCTTTTAAGCCATCGTACACCTTTTTACCTAAAAGTGTTAATGGACTTATAAGAGCATTGTTTTCAAAATCGGCATTTGGAAGAACTACATAACCGTTGGCATTAGGCTCTCTGGATACATTATTGTAAGAAAGAGTTAAATAGTCTGTCCAATTTTCAATTTTATTGCCACTTGCATCGCAAAAATCTATATTCACTTGAGTAAATGTGGAATCTGTTGAATAGATTATTGGCGTTAAGCTTACGCTTGCAATTGTGACATTATAGTTTACATCAAAAAGTTGAATTGTTTCACCATCTTCTAGTTCGTTTACACTTATAGAATTTGGCGCACTGACAATATCTATTGCATATTGAAGAGTAACCAAATAGCCCTCATAATTTTCATAGTTAAGGGTTATTGTTAAAACATCCTCTCCAACATACACAGTTTGAACTTTAAATTTAAAGGAATTGTTTGTTTTTTCTTCAATTTCTACAATTGAAAAATTTGTGCTAGCTGAAGCAGTAACATTTGTAGCACTTGAATTTAAGGATAGCTCTAACACTGCATTAGCTCTTGAAGAATCGTTGGAAACAAGTTCAAGTGAACTTAGTTCTCCATCACCTGCCTGTTCCCCTACTGGAACAATAAGAACAGGGTTGGCTATAACTAGTCCACCACGCTCTACAAGCCTTAAGCCATCTACGCTAATATCTTCAATGATATCTACAGTAAAGGTTTGCTCTAGTGCCGTGTTGTGAACGGATATAGCTTTTAAGGTAAAGTTTGGAGTAAGTACATTAAATACTTCATCGGTTGCTGTGTAAACCCTTATAGTTAAAATTTCAGCATCGTTTTCTAAAACATTTTCGCAGACGATTTTTGAAACAAGATAGTCTACATCGCCAACAGTGTAGTAATAGTTTAGATCTGTTTGAACTGTGCTAGCAGGAGTAAATGTGAATAACGATTTTGGATCTAAATTCATTTCAAAGCCAGCTTCCCTTACTACAAAGGCGTTTTGGCTATTTCTTGAGAAATTTTGTATACTCTCGCTAACTTTAACAGGAACACTTAAGGTTTTTCCACCTTCTAGTGTTCTAATGGAGATATTGCCCTCGCCCACTGCAAGGGCCTTTATTGTAAAACGAGTTCTGCCAGCATTTAGCGTTTCCGATGAAATAACACTGACAAATTCCCCATCGGGGCTTAAATTTACGCTTGTGCTTACGCCTCCAGAAATTCCTTCCACGGAAACAGTCAGCTGACGCTCTTCGCCAACTGTCATTTCCAGTGTAGAAAAATCTGTAACAATTTTCATGTTTTGGTATGGGTCACCGCAGGCAGTGAGCAAAAGCCCACTGACTGCAAGTATAACACCACACAATACCCCGAATAATTTTTTCATTCTTTTCTCCATTAAATTTTAAGAATTAGTAAGTTTTAGGAATAAAAGTCCGTTAGTTCTGCTTGAATAGGTATAGAAATCTGAAGAGAATTTTGTTTCAGCCACATTAAAGTCCTCCCAAGATGTCCAATATTTTTTATTAGTTTCATCATAGTAAACCACATAAGTAATGTTATCGCCATTTTGGATGTAGCCGATGTAAGGAACATCTGTATCATCCACAACCCTATAACCGTCATTGAAAGCAACAAAGCTTTCGCCCTCAGCTAAAGTTTTACCCTCAGCTTCTATAGGAGTTGTATAGATAGAATATTCTTTTGTAGCAACATCATAATCAATATAGCTAAATTCTATTGGAAGATTTTTAAGATAAGGCAAGCCATCATTGATAGCCGGGTCAATCGCCCATGGGCTAGTATCATTACCTATACTCCAATAATTTACAGTAATAGTCTTATTTCCTCTATCTATTTTAGCTACATTTTCATCTGCGGAAATTCTTCTATCTGCTCTATAATAACCTATAATGTAAGCATCATCCTTTTCTCTGTAAACTAAATATGCAAGAGAACTTTCTGCTATATCTTCTCCTTCTGGGAAAATATAATCTGGGTTTATTGATATTGTAGAACTATTTCCATTTGTTCCTTGATTATAAACATATAAAGCTATTCCTCTATCCAATTGCAAGTTGGAATCATTATACCCTGAATTAAGTGTAAAGTAAGCCCGACCTTCATCCTCATCAAAGTTTATAGTATAACACTCGCCTAATATTTCTCCTATATATAAAGTAGTATAGCTATCAGAATTTTGATTAGGAATTTGGTAAATCTGTGCAAGAGTTATATCGCTAAACTGTACTCGTCTTAATGAGGTTAATGTGGTTTGAGCACTAGGTAAGGTGCCTTTTAATTTAAACATGCCAGCATATAAATCTCTATGATTAATCATATTTGCATCCTCATATAGTCCATCATCGCCTACAGTTATGGTTATTTCATCAGCTAATCTAACATGTACTGGGTTTTCGTAAACTTCAGGACTGGTTTCTCTTTCATATATAACCACATACGGGTTAGTAATAGTGTACCCAGTTATTCTTGAAGTAGGATCACCCTCAACTTCATACACTGGTGTTAAATCAAATTCATTTTTATAATAGATTTTAATAAAACTTTGATCACTATTATCGTTACTTATTAATATACCATCTGAATTACCTTCTGTAGGCATCTTAATAACAACATAATCATCTAAAGAATATATTCTATTTATTTGTCCATCTAATTGCCAAGCATATTTCTTTAATGATTGTTCTGTTGCATTACCCACATCATAAATTAGATTTTTATACAAATATTGTTGTCCCATATGAGTAATTAATGAATAATCTTTATTTACATCATTTGGATTTGTAGATACATTATCTTTTGAAACAGACATTTCATCTTCTTCCAAATAGTAAGTATAATATCCGTCAACTGCATCAGACTCAATATAACTATAGTTAAAGGTTACCTCAGATTGATAGTTATTAGAATTAGTTAAATTTTCATAAGATTTCTTTGAATTGGGTTCTCCACCTAGATTATTGTATCCATAATTATAATCATATATATCATCACTTGATACAAAAGCGTTATCTTCTAAGAAATAAGAACCATTTATATTTGATTTATAACCAATCGGTGCCACAAATGAATCTGTATATATTTTTCTCATCTCACTAGATAAATTTAGATTTAAATAATTAGTACTAGACGAGTAGAAATCATTATTATTATTACTTAATAAATTTTGAGAATAGCTATCAACAAAGTAATAAGATTGTGAACCATGACTACTATTAATTGTTATATTATAAGCAGAAGAATCTTCACTTTCACCACTATATAACAAGAAATAATTTTGTTTGTCATCTGGTAGAAATAATGCACACCCAATTTCCACAAGAATAGCAACGCCAACCACAATCCATCCTACAACAGGAACTGTTCCAGCAGCTGCAATACCAGCTTTTAGAAGAAGTGCTGAACCTATACTATAAATAATACCTTGTATTGCAGCAGATTCACCCAAAGTATCAAGTATACTGTCTTCATCAAGATAGACCTTTCCTGTTTTTACAACATTTACAATTTGAGCATACAATTTGTCACTTAAAACCCTTACATCTTCTTCAGTAGAATTAATAATACTAAAGTTATAATTATTTACATCTTCAGCCTTATCACCAATTTTTTCTAAGTCATTATCATCAAAAGCTATTCCACTCATTGTAAAGTCTATTCTACTATTAGTTGTACCAGCTTCTGTTTTTATAAATTCATCTACATCTTCTTCATTATTTTGAACAACTCCATAATTATAGCAAGCATTTATAGAACAATTAGTACCAATACCAGAAGCATAAGATTCTCTCATTAACATATGTACATTTATCAAATATACATTATACCTAAAGTTAGATCTTGTACCAATAGCATTTTCCCCATATTTTCTTTCTAAAATATAAAAAGATGATACTAATTTATAAGCAGTATTAATTGTAATTTTTCCATCATCACCAATCTTTACAGCTTTATATTCTTTATTTACTGGAATTGGTTCTTTAGCATTAGATAAAATATATCCTTTATTGTAACAATTGTTTATTACAACATATTTTTTATCCATTATAATAGAAGGAATAATTTCTGCTCCATCATTATTTCCATAATCAGTTATTATGGCAGAAGTCCCTAAAATACCACTAGCGTAAGCATAAAGTGGAAGGTTTGCTTCCGTTGTTGTTTCTTGCCCTGCAACAATGTTTCCTGTGTTATAACATTCCTCTATTGTAACAAATATTGTTATTATATTTGTATTTTCATCTCCAGTCCTATCTATAACATAGCCTAGTATTCCGCCTGCGGTGGTTAAGGTGTTTGGTATGTCTGTTGTGCATTTTCCGTTACTAAATATCTTACCACTGCTACCTGTGTTTGAACACTGCTCGATTAACACATTGCCCTCTATTATTGAGCCAACTATACCACCAGCATTGTTAAATGCAGTTACATTGTTGTTTACGCTATGGCAATTAGTTATGGTTAAGTTTCTTCCAATTCCTACAATTGAACCTGCAGAGGTTGTGCTTGCATCTGCTTTTTTAGCTGTTATGGTGCTATTAGCTACTATAACATTTTCTATTGTAACAAAGGTTGGGTTGGTTCCTGTTTCGCCAACATATCCAAATAAGCCCACAGCGTTTTCACTAGAGTTAGCAATGTTTATATTGCTAATTGTCTTATTATTTCCGTTGAAGCTACCTATAAAGTAGTTATGATCTGCATCAGAAATAGAGCCTGTTTTTTGCGCTGTACCTACAGCAGTTACTGAAGTTATACCGGTGTTAGTAAAATCTATGTCGTAAACAAGCTCGTAGTTTGCACTCCAGCTGTACATATACTTAG
Source organism: uncultured Clostridia bacterium (assembly GCA_944372325.1). Taxonomy (GTDB): domain Bacteria; phylum Bacillota; class Clostridia; order Christensenellales; family UBA1242; genus Caccopulliclostridium. The sequence goes on from CALVYR010000001.1 coordinate 52,986, forward strand.
TTTGTGTGCCTATTGTTACAGATGCACTGTTATCTCCAGCTTTGGTCAACTGTTGCCACTTGCCCGCACTTGGAATTTGGAATGGATTATTTTGCGTGCCATCACCAGTATCTATTTCCATATATTCAGAATTTGAATCTGAAGATGTGTAAGCCGTTCCACCAAAATATGGATAACCATAGTTAATGCTTGGATCTTGTGCAAATTTTACAGGTGATAGATATTTAGATACTGTTACACCATTATTTGTAGTAGTTGCAGTTAAAACCTCAGTATTAATGCTAAAGCTTGTACCATCTGTGCTTACTGTGTAAGCAGACATTTGGTCAACAGTTAATACTGTTCCATTTTTTGATGTATTTTCTGTAGCAGATTTATCGTAATAGTTAGAACTATTTGCGCCCACGCCAAACACGCCAGTATCTGAGTTATGTAGCCTAGATTTTGCCTTGGCTATTGTATAGCTGTTTGCTACAGTTGCTGAGTTTTCATCATAGCTAAATGAATAAACTTTTTCTTTTTCTGCAGGAGAAGTTAAATTAGATTGAATATAGCCTGTGCTATAGCAAGAATCTATTTGACCACGGTTTTTACCAACAAGTCCGCCAAGATAAGCGTTGTCGATTACAGAGTCGTCGGTTACAATATCAACCATAGAGAAGGACTCTGAAATATAGCCAGTAGCTTCGTTGATAGCAACTAAACCACCTACAACCAATTCTTGAATATCATAAGTAAGCAAGCCACTTACTATAGTTTCAGGAATGTTATTTACGCTAATTCCACCAGAAAGACCTTTAGTTGATTCTATTTCTGGGTCATCGGATGCTTCTGTAGAATTTATTGAGTTACAAGCATAAACTATACCCTCATTAATTCCAACAAGACCAGCATAGTAAACTGTGCCAGTATTTACTTGACTTTCACCTGTGCCTGTGCTTATGCCAGTGAAATGCTCTGAATCGTTGTTAGCTCTTGTATCTACTAAAACGCTAACGCCAGTTACAAAGCTATCGGAATCTAGTTCGTTTATGAAAGTGTTGGCTATATAATTGCTACTTCCGTCTTCTGGTGTTTCAGAAGTAATTTGAATTTTAGTGCCATCACCAAATATTGCAGAATTTACTAAGTTTAGATTATATAGGTTTCTAGCAAAGGTGGAATCCGTTGAAGTTTCTACTTTAAAGTATTTTCTCTCAACTGTATTTGTTGAGAATGGATCATCACCTGCAGAACCTAAATAGGTGTTGTATACAGAGTCTGGAGCATCTGTGTTATTTTCTATTGCCCAAGTATTTTCAGTTTCATTGTATCTAGCCACAGGTTGCCTATTGCCATTTAAATTGATCTCAATAGAATTATCTTTAACATAGAATGGGTTTAGTTTACTGCCAAAGTGAGCAGAAGTTATAAGATTTGATACGCCAAGTCCGCTTTCTGTGCTTGTTACAACTTCTAATATTCTTCCGTAGCTAATATTTGTAGCTTTTAATGAGTTGGCTTCCACTTCTGAGTCAGAAGCTGTCATTAAGCTTAACTGGTTAGAATAATAGTTTTCCATACCACCATTATTAGTAGTTCCGTTTAAAGAGCCAGCAATAACGCCTATAGCAATAACGCCTATGTTATCTGCACTAGTTCTTGCGTAAGGATAAATTATACTTGCTAAAGAGTAGTTCGTGTAAAGTTGAGCACCTTGAACGCCTATTCCTATAATTCCACCTAAGTAAATGTTTGCAGGTTTAATTTTAAATTGTAGATCGGTGTAAACAACATTAGAACTTATATCAATGTTAGCTGTGTTTGAGGTAGAACTATCGCTATTACCATCCAATGAACCAACAAGTCCGCCAGCCTTAGCAGAATTAACAATTAATTTATCGCCTACTTCAAGACCACCGCCTGAAACGGAATTGGTAATCTTTAATAATGGTTGAGTGTTATTTGATGCATTTTGCTCTGGAATTAAACCAACAAAACCACCATAGAAAAGATCCTTTGATGAAACATTAAACAAGCTTTCATTTAAGGAAGATGTAATGCTTGAAATTGTTGTGTCTAATATATCAACAGAGCCATACTTAAAGTCTATTACAGCAACTATTCCACCAAAGATATTGTTTTTAGCAGTAACAGATGAATTTTGCGTGAAGTTTACATTGTTGCCTGAAATTAAGTTTGTAGCATTAAACCTTTGACCTACATAGCCAACTACGCCACCTACATAGGATAGTGCAGAAGAATTTATGGTTGTAGTGCCCTCGGTTTGAATATTATTTAGTAATATACTGCCATCTACTCTACCAATAGCGCCACCATAGAAGAAGAATTTGTTATTTGTACTGCCACTTACTGAAGTAGAATCTTCTACGCCTGTGATATTTAGGTAAATTTCGTTATTTACATAGTATCTAAAGGTTGGGTTATCTAAGGATATAGCCTCTACAGTAAATTGAGAATTAGTTGAGCCAGTAATTCTACCAAATAATCCACCAACGCTAGCAAACTTAGCAGTTACTGCTTCTATCTTATCAGCTGTCTCTTCGTCGTCGCCGTCTAATTTATAGTTTATTGATAGGTTGTTTTGTTCTGCTACTCTTTGCAATAGATTTGCTTCCAAAATACCATTTGTAATACCAAATAGACCGCCAGCATTTAAAGTGTCAATTAAGTTTTTATCCTGAGTGTCAATTTTAGTTCTTAAATTAAAGAAATTATCATCCTCTTCATAATTTACAAGGTCTAAGTCCATACCACCAGTTGAGCCTGCAATATGGCCAACATTTAAGGTTAAAGGTTTTTCAGTGCTAGTATTGCCTGTAAAAGCAATATTAATATTGCTACCATAAGCAGATGTGGCTCCAGCACCAAATTTAATTCCACTTACAACTGTCATAGTAGAACTTGATGAGGTAGATGCACCAATATTTCCTGCAACCATACCTACAGACACTGTAAAGTTTGAAGTTGGAACATTATCATAATTTATAGTTAAATCTATTTCATTATTCGTGCCTTCAAAACTTATGTTACTGAAAGAACATCTGCTAGCAGAACCTACAAGCAAGCCTACATTGTATGCTTCACTTAGCCCTGAAGACATAGTTGGAGCTATAGAACAATCTTCAATTGTAATATTATCAAAGGTCGTGCCAGTTGCACTTTCTACCAATATTGCGTTTATATTTGGTTTAGCATCTTCTATTCCAGTGCTAGCTCCCATGCCTTTTATAACAAAGTTAGAGAATTGAGTGCCAGTATAAGTAGATTCAAATAATGGGCTAGTAATTAAATTTGTAGAATTTGTAACTGTGAAATCTAAACCATAATTACCTGAATCATCTCTACCGCGAAGTAAGCCAGAGAAGCCAGCTACCGTAAAGCCCTGTCTGGTTGTTGCAAGCCAATCGCCAACCTGTACAATGCCATCGCCATCTTGACCTATGATTATGAATGTTTTATTTTTATAAAGTTGTAAATATTCAAGATCGGAAGCCTCTCTAATATAAATTACAGAAGGTTCAATTCTAAAGGTTAGGTGTGGGAAAAGATGTGGAACATCTGTATCAGTTTCTGTGAACCAATACTCTTGATCCCAACCAGCATTTCTAAAGATTTTACTCATTTCATTTGAGTAATCTGCGTTATTTGAATTTTTAAGCTCGCTTACCTTTTGAACAGCTTCGCTGATAATATTTCCGCTTGTAGCGGTAACACCACTGCTTCTTGAATTATTGAAATAGTAAGTTGTATCGTTAACAGTAAAGCCTTCTAAAGCATGGACATCGTAGGTAGTTTGATTTAATGTGATGTTTATCAAACCAGAATCTTCTGGCATATAGTAAATGTCGTAAACATTATTAATATATGCTTTGTCATCTACTATAGAATACTCACCACTTGCAGTTCCCTCAGTTGTTGGAACAGAAAGATAATTTAATGCATTTATTTTTTCAAGTGAAATCTTATTCCAAACATCCTCTTCAATGTATCCAAATATTCCACCTGCACCTTCACTTGCAAGTAAATCACCTGTTGAATAGAGTTCTATAAAGCTTAAGGATAGAGTTTGAGCATTGCCATAGTCTTCAAGTCCACCAAGAGCAGAATTATCTCTACCTGTAATACCACCAATGATACCACCAGCATAACTTGCTACACTAGATCTAACATTAAGTTTAGAATAGCTTTTTTCAAGTCTACCTGTTACAAACTCACCTACAATACCACCAATATATTTTGGTGTGTAATTTGTGTTATCTTCATATTCAAATAAGGTTAAGTTACCTCTATTTACTGTTTCAGATGGGTTATTGTAGTAAGTTGAATATCCATTTTCAATTGCAAGTTGATCTTCAGAAGAATGTTCTGATCTAACCATGAATAAGTAACCATAGTTTTCACCAACAATACCGCCTGCTGAGAATTTGTATGCAATTAATTTTTGAGAATAGTTGTCTTGACTAGATGATATTTCAAATAGGGCATCTTGAAGCATAGTTTGTGGACCTAAGAAGCCAACAATGCCACCAACAGTTGCTCCATAGACATTCATATTTCCGCTTGCCTTTAATGCAACAACATTTGGATCGGATAAACCGCTAGAGAACCTGTAATCGTTTACATTTGTATAGATATCAATTACACCAGCAACGCCACCTGCATAAGAGATGTTGTTTCTAATAACACGATTATAGAATTGTTGTTCTACCGCGCCAACATCGTTGCCAGCAATGACAGTAAGGTTTTCTACAGAGATGTTACTTAAATAGCTATCTCCAACTACTCTTCCAACAACACCACCAGCAATATTATAGCCATAAATTACAGCATTTTGATCAGCTGAACCGCTAGATACGCTAACATTGATAACTCTTGAATCTGTTACAGTTCCTGCTAATGCACCAACATAGTTTACACCAGTGGCATTAACACCCTCAATTTCAAGGTTTAAATTCATTACAACGGCACCATTTTCAAGCTCTTTAAATAGGCCATAGCTTGTATTAGATCCACCTAAAGTAGATACAAGCTCTATGCCAGAAATAGTAAAGCCGTTTCCATCTAATAGACCTAAACCATTTATTTCATTTTGATTGCTATAGGTTGGAGTTAAAGACATTTCAGTAGATCTTAGAGTTAGACCTGTTTCATCTGAAAGCAAGTTTGTAAGATCGATATCGTTTACTATTCTATAGTTACCATATACTTTATTTTCAACTAGATCATAATAGTAAGCAACGCTTGAACTTACATTTGCAGTGTCACCCCCGAACACTTGATTGAATTCCGTTTCATCTCTAATAATAATTGGATTTTTGCTACTACCATATCTGTATCCGTCTGCATAAGAGAAGCTATAGTCTACAATTTCTCCTTCAGCATTTGTTTCTTCAACAACTAAAATTCTTGAAGATACTGCTATGTTGTTTGCGCTAACAAGCTCTGGACCTCTTGATGTCATGTACCAAACGCCATCTGAAGTATAACCAACAACAGAGCTATTTGAGAATGCAAAGCCATAGAAGCTATCTCTTACATCTGGGTCTAGCACTCTGTTTACAGATGTGTCATATAAAGATTCCATATCTGATGCTGCATATTCATCATCTAGAGAAGTATCTGAATTGTAGTAATAACAATTTTCAACTAAACCATAGTTTTGAAGATCTAGGTTAACATCAACACCTAGGAAGTTCATCTGTGTACTATTAGAATTTTCTATTCTTGAAGCAGAGTAAGATCTTCTTACTACACCATTAGTATTGTTAATGTATACAAAACCTGCACTTAACCTTCCACTTTCTTTATCACCTATAGTTGTAAGCATGATATTTGAATAGGAATCTTCAACAGTGCCACCATTTTCATACACAAAACCTGCAGCAACACTAGCTGTTTCTATTCCTCCACCAGTAGCGTGAATTTCAGAATCGCTTGCGTAAACACCTCTTGCGTAACTCAATCTAATTGTGCCATTATTGCTTACAGCAAAGCCAGCAGTAGAAGTATCTGAACCGCTTGAAGTTTGGTTAGTTATAGTTCCGTTCATAAAGAAACTAGAAGCAATTGTGCCAGAGTTTTCATAAACAAAACCTGCTACATTTCCTTGAGCAACTATATTAAATACTGTTGGAGTTATAGCTGTACCATTAGCTATTTCAAGGCTTGTTCCGCCTACCCTACTATTGGTAATAGAGCCGTTTTCGTTATTGATAACAAAACCTGCAACTCTGCTATGAACATTTTCTACATTTATGCTTGAATAGCCATAGTTTACAGTGAGTCCTGGAACATCAGGAACTGGTCTATCTGCCCCTGTGTAACTATAGGATACAACTTCACAGTTTGTAATTGTACCATTATTGGTTATTGCAAAACCTGCAATATCTACAGAGGTTACATTTGTCATGTTAAGGTCTATTTTGCCACCATAGAAGGTGTTAACTCTAACATTTTTAAGCGTTGTGTCTTCAGTTACTTCATCAAATAGTGCTAAGCTAATTGATGCCTCTTCGGTAGGAATTGCATAGCTTAAAATGTGAATTGTTTTGTTGTTACCATCAAGGCTTCTGATACCAGAAGTGCTGAATGGTTCATAATCTAATAGATAGATATCTTCTGTTAAAATATAATCTAGTGGCTCAGTAGCATTTCTTAAATCATTAAACTTTTCAGCTGTGTCTATAATGATTGGTTTATCTTCATTTGTTTCAAGCACAACATCAATTGTGAAGTAATATTCAAGATATGTTTTAGTTGGTTCATCTGTGCCATTAGGAATTTGAATAGGAATTCTTAAGAGCATTTCCAAACTTGTATTTGTAGCTTGAAGACCGCGAACATATAGATCTGAGCCATCAAATGTAAATGCACAGAAATTATTTGAAGAAACCTGTCCGCTTTCTCTATTGAATACCTTGCTAAGCTCTATTCTATCTGGATTATATGTATCCGCATAGTAGAGGTTATCTATGAAGTTTGCCAAAACCGTGCTATTTGAACTATCATAGTCAAAATCGTAAGGCATTGAATCATAGAATCCATTCACAATATAATTTCCAGTTTGATCTTCAGCTTGAGGGTTAGAGTTATAGTAATTATAGTTATAAAAACTATTCAAACTATCATTTGTGAGATAGAAATCTATATCAAAATCAAACTCAAGTTTTTGAGTTGTTCCAACATAGAGAGTTAGTACATCCTTATTGAAAGCATCCGTTTTAAGTTGAGTGTTTTCAGTGTTTATAACAAAGTCTACCACAGCAACATAAACAGTGTCGGTAGCCCTCTCTACTGTACCATTGATTGTTCTTGTAGTTTCAGCAGAAATAGTAATATAGTTATTACCTTCAAAGGCAACTAGATCTGAACTTAAATATACGGTAGTTGTATAGTGTTTTAAGCCAGTAGTTTCATCTATGGTATATGTTAATGGGTCGTAACTTGCATTTCCAGATTCTATACCATTTATTGTTAATGAATCTATATTTTGGTCAGCGTTTACAGTTATAGTTACCTCACCAGAACCGCCTCTTGGAATAATAGCTTGTTTAGAGCCATTTACTGTAAGTTCAGGTTTTGCAACATGCTGAACTGAAAGCATAAAAGTATCTGTTTTAAGAGCATCGCTATTATCGTTGTAGGCAATAATTGTGATCTCATAGGTAGAATCTTCATCTATGCTTGATGGTATGAAAGTTCTCAAATATAGTGAGCCAATGCTATTTGCTAAATTTGGATTGAAAACTCTTATACCGTTAGTAATAGTTTCATAACCAGTTGTCTTTCTTATATAACTATTTGAACCTTCAACTTTTTCCATTAAACCAAGCCTTACTTGATAAGAAGAGCCTAAAACAGTTCTTGTTGTTATTTCAATATAGCTATAGTTAGAGTAAGCAGGATAAAGTTCTACATTTAATAGACCTTCCTTTCCTGGAGCTAATAAAGATTCTGGTATATTATCATAAGTATAATATAACCTTTGATTATCCCCTGTCCCGCCCCAAAGTGCAGTATCTAAAGAATAATGAGTTGTATTTATATAGGATAGTTTTTGAGTTTCTACAGTTAAATCAAATTGTGTAGAAACGCCTGTGCTATCTGCGTACAAAAGAATTTCAAATAATTTACCATTAAAATCTCTTGATCTTATAGCATTATCATCTACAATTCCAAAAGATACCTTATAAGTTTGTTTAAAGTATTTAGCTGTATCTGAGGTTATGTCACTTACAATTGTAGACATTGTTTTATCTGTATAAGCTATTACAGATGGGTTTTCAATTCTTACAACAACATAGCCATTTGTAAATTCTCTGTATGTATCGTAGATATCAATATTAGTAATTCCAGCATAATATGGGCTTTGAGTGATGTAGTTTTCATCATCTGGATCTTCAATTCTATGGTCTGTTATAATTGTAACACCATTGTAATCTGAATAACCATCGGCTTTTAGTTTTTCATCATTTATTACACTAGCAACTAAATCGTGGATATCATTGTTATCTGTGTAAAGAGTTACATCTACTGTTTGAGCAAAGGAGTCTACAGGCTCAATAGAAAGTTCATCTGTTTCAGGCTCTATTGCATCGGCACCATTAAATAGTTGAACTCTGAATTGCTTTGTGAAGTTTTCTGTAATAATAGCTTTAAATGGATCAGCAAGATTTGCAACATTTAATGTTAATGAAACGCTAATAGGATCTTGAACAAAGTTCTCCATACCAGCAGTTAATATGTTATGCACGCCAATTTGAGTTCCGTCTACTATTAAACCTGTGTTTCCACTAATACTTGCTTCAACTGTAATGTCATTTTGTGTAAGATTTATTGCCCTGTTTGTTGCAATTCTTGAAGTAGAAATAGAAGTTGATACAACATCTGAACTACCATATTTTATTGAAATATCTGTACTTGAACCAAGCTCTGTTCCGTAATATGAAAGTGTATAATCAGATATCTTATATATAATAGTAGCATTAAAATCTTTCTTTAAAGTGTAATCGTATTTAGAGAACACGCTAAAGGTGAAGCTACCATTTAGCACATCTTGTATGCTAATATAATTAGAACCTGCAAAGATAGGTGCATCCCCTACAGTTATTCTTATTGAAGAAGTGTTAGTTACACCAAATAAACTTGTGAAGTTCACACTATTCCAACTTGCAAGCACAGCATTTTCCATATCTGTAAGCGTCATGCCGTTTGCTTCATAGTAGAAGAAAATTACATTTCCATTATCATCAGTTAAAGTTAAATCTGTGTTTAAAATGTTAAACTCAGAGATATCATCTAATTCCGCATCCTGCATTATTGCATTGAAATATGGATATCCGTTATTAACATTTGCTGAGAAATTCCATAACTGATTAGAGCCAAAGGAGATATCTTTGTATACATTTTTTAAATCTGGATAGGTAGAAGGAGTAGCAATTTCACTGTAGTTAGCTATTATCTTATATGGATTTTTAATATCATTTGTAAAGATATACGCATTTTGAAGATAACTTAATCCAGAACTATTTCCCACAAAGTTAGAGGTGTTCACTTTAGCAAAACTTGCATTTACATTACCACCTAAAATTTCACCAACTAGTGCACCAATATTGGTTCCTGTTAAAACAGTATCTGAATTTGCAATATTATTTCCCTCACCATCTTGCAGTGGTTTAACATAAGAGTAGGCATAGCTATAGTTTAGTGTACCTGCAGTCATTTGACCAACAAGTCCACCTACTGTAGTTCCGTTATAGTTTGAAATAGAATTTGAATATCTATAGAATTCCACTTCAGCGTATTCGATACTGCCTGTGTTTAAACCAGCTATACCACCAACATAGGAAGTTGCATTTGTATTTTCTATAGAACCATAAAATTTAACATTGGAAATTATTCCACTATTTATAGCAACTATACCACCAGTAATAGTTTCAGTTGAAGCCTGAGTTACAGTGCTTGGTAAATATTCATCGCCATTTGACCAGGTATCAACTGTGACATTTCTAATTGTACCTCTATTTTCTTGAGCAACAAAACCCTGTGTAGCCTGGCCAATTAAGGTTATATCTTCTATAACGGCGTTTTCACCCAAAACTGTAAATAATGAGGTTCCATTAATAAGTAGTGTATGGCAAGTTTCCTCGCTTACAAGCTTTCCAAAAAGTCCACCAGTAAACACAACAGTGTTTCCGTCTAATGTGTCAAGAGGAGTAGTTATAGCTTCATTTAATTCAATAACATCTATTGTTAATGTATAGTAAAGCTCTGGATATGTCTGTATCCAAGTTCTTAAGGTGTCTATATTTGAAATTCTATAAGAAGTTTCCCTTGAACGACCGTCAGCTATTGTAATTGGAATGTATTTTGCTACATCTACATCTCCTGGAACATATCTGCCACCAATATAGGAATCTTCAGGTGCAACTCTTATGTATCCTGAGCCACCAATTGTTTGATTTCTAGAGAGTGTTACAAGACCTGTAGTTCTATTTAATGTAATAACATTAGAGCTAGTACCGTCATTGGGTATGAATTCATAAATAAGATTTGTATTTAATGGATTATTAGATGTATCAGCATGAGCATTGATATCATATTGTTGATCTTGAGAATCTTCAAGATCTCTTTCAATTTCTAGATAAATTCCTGTTTCTACAGTAACATTATCTAGTATTATATTTTCCACTTTATTTGCCTTGCGAATAGTTAATAAGAATGACCTATTTACTTCGCTATTAAACTCTGAAGCCCTAGCAAGCAAGCTATCTGTAATAACATTGGCTATAGCAAGCCCACCAGATGTAAGTTCATAGGTGCTTTTAGCAGAAATTGATACTTGTTTTAAATCTTGAGAGAATGTTACTGTATAAAGCGTTCTAGTGTCTGTAATATTTTCACTACGATATGTAATTGTTATATCATGCTCACCTGCACCATATTCATTGTTTTGAATAAACCAAGTGAGTTTATCATAAGTTGGTTGATTTAAGTTATCACCATTATTAAATACTAAATTGAATGTGAGTTTTGAATTTTCTAAGTTTGCATCGCCTACACTATCTTCTGAATATAGAGTTGCACTTGACCTAGATAATAACATTGAAGTTATAGGAATATAACTTTCTATAACAAAATATCTATAAACATCTTTACTAACTTTTTGGCCAGTAGTTGTGTCCAAAATATAGCCAGAAATTTTAGCTCTAACTAAAACCTTTCCCTCACCAGACACTATAAGTTGATTATAATTATTTAGATACAAAGCATTAAGTATTGTAGATGTATTTACAAAATCTGTTGGTAAATTAGCAAGGAAAGCATCTTGATATTCGCTAGAATAAACATCATAATCGTCAGCAAAGATTTCCTGAGCAAAATCGTATGTAACACTTACGCTAGTATTTGCTTCTATGTTTAAGTTTACACTATTGCCTCTTTTGATTGACGCAACAAACACATCTTGCCCGTCAACTACTGCATCACGCACATTGCCAATAACAGATGTAACTTGAGGAGATGGAACGGAAATGCTAACACTTTCATCCATAGCTTTAAAGACTTCAACATTTGCTCTTAAAAGCTGACCATTAGATAGTCTAATTCTAAGTTCTCCAACCTCTTCAAAACCTGTTTTAGATACAATTTCAATGCTGTAACGGTTGAATGTTATATCCTCGCCGTTAACATTAACAACGGTAGTTCCTAGATATCTAGGAGTATCGGAAACCACTTCAAAAGCATTGCCTGAAGGTATTACACTCACCTCTCCAAGGTTTATATTTGTTGGAGCTACCAAGAATTCTACCTGTTTGGTCATTGCTTGATTAGAAGTTAAATAGTATGAGTAAGTTCCATCGTCTTCAAGTATTGCATTTCCAAAAGCAACCTGTTTAGCTCCAACTTTAGGGTCTAGCCTGAACCTTATTGAAACATCACTATTTGCTTTGGAGACAACTGTAACATAGCTAGATGCTGTAACATCTTGATTTGCTGTAACATATATTGTAGCTCCGCTTACAGTGTCAAAGGTATAAATGCCCTCCGCATTTTGAGTTGGAGTTATCACATTACCGTTTGCATCATAGAAAGTATAGTTTTCATATGCACCAGTTTCAAGCTCTACTGTAAGTCCTCTATCACCTTCTGGAACTGTTGTAGGTCCTATTTCAAATCTTAACTCAAGGCCTCTAACATTTGCATAGAAATCGTAAACATCAAAAGCAGAAACATCTTCTACAAGAGCGCCATCCTTATATGTTCGAATTGTAGAAACGGTATCGTAAGCAGAAATTATAAGTTTTTCAGTAGTTATCTTTTCGTTATAATCGGAATGTTTGACTTCAAATGTAAGTTCATCTGAGCCTACACTGCCTTTTGGCTTAATTGTAAAACTATATGTTGTGCCAGTTATCTGAGAAGCTACAACTTCTGCAATATTGCCGTACTTAAATTTTGGAGTTATTATATAGTCGTCGCTGTTGGCAGAAATGTTAATAAGTATACTATTTTTGCTCTGCAAGTTGTTTGCAATTTTTAATTCGTAATATCCGCTAGCATTTTGCTCTGGGATAATTTCCTCCATAGGAATTATGTTTGCATAAAAATATGTTTGGCTAACCTCAATTGGCTCTATAATCTTTAAAGTAACCCTTGTTGTAACCTGAGGGTTAGTTTTTGAAGTAGCTATAACCTCGATTGTGTCGTTATCAGAGATGTATTCATCTGTTACTAATAGCACATTGTTTTCTATTGATGCACCAACTACGCCATCAGGAAGAGAAAACTCTATATCTTTTTCCGTAGTATCTGAAGGTGTAAAGGCTATAAGTTCATTGGTTAAAGTTTTGGGAGTGTTTAAAACGGTGTAAGCAACAGTAAGATCAGAGCTTTGTTGCAAGTTAGTAACCCTTTTAATAGAACTAACATAAAAACTTGAACTCTTTTGCCCGTCCAAAGCTGTAACTGTTACTTGAACATTGTTTACTATGCCAGAAACTGTTATAGTTAGATTGCTAACATTTCCTCTAACAAACTCTGTAGACACTGTAACACGCTCGCTAGTTGAGCTAGCCATAACTTCTTTGCTAACATTGTTAGGCGCCCCCTCTACAGTAATTGGCAAAACAGAAGTTGCCGTGTTGTTATCATCTAGTTCCATAACAAGCTCGCCCTGTGTTACAGAATCTGGAAGCACGACTTTAACATTCTGATACGGATCGCCACAAGCTGTTAGCATTGTAGACATTACAAGCGCCAACATGAATACTAGTGCGATTGGACCTTTAAAAATTTTCTTTAAGAGTTTCATTTTTCCTCCCCTTTATTTTGCATCAATAAAAAATAAATAACCAAAAAATCGACACAAAGTTAAATATTTTTATTATATTATATAAAAACATAGTTTTTATGTCAAATCTATTTTGCTAGTTTTGATTAAAAATATATATTTTTTTGACATCAAATTATTGCTTTTTCAAAGAATATTTAGTATGATTTTAGCATGAATATTCAAAGAGCTATAAGTGCAATGCATAGAGGAATAGAAAAGTTTAATTTTATTGAAGATGGCGACAGGGTTGCCATAGGCCTTTCCGGCGGGAAAGACAGCATGCTTCTCACCGCATGTTTAGGCACATACAGGCGTTTTAGCAATAAAAAGTTTTCACTTATGGCACTATGCATAGACACCTTTAACGACGCGAACAAAGAGGCTTTACAAGCCTTCTGCAAAGAATATAGTGTGGAACTTAAGATAATTCCCTCAAACATCGGCGAAGTTGTGTTTGATATCAGAAAAGAGAAAAACCCCTGCAGTTTATGCGCAAAAATGAGGCGTGGAGCACTTTGCTCAGCCTGCAATGAACTTGGCTACAACAAGTTAGCACTTGCTCATAACGCAGATGATATGATAGAAACTTTTATGCTAAGTTTGAGCCATGAAAATAGGTTAAATGCCATGCAACCAAAAAGCTATATGTCTAAAACGGATGTTACAGTTATACGCCCATTAATCTTTCTTTGGGAAAACCAAATTAAGGAGTACACAAAAGACTTTAAGATATTAAAAAACTCCTGTCCTATAGACAGAAAAACAGAGCGTGAAAATATGAAAGAAACTATTAAAAAAATTAATAAAATATTCCCAGATTTTAATAAAAAATTATTTGAAGCAATAATAAATTATGAGCGTTATAATTTAATAAAAAATTAAAAAAATAATCAAAAAATAACAAAAAATGGGCTGAAATTTCAATTTTTTGCCCATTTTTTAATAAATTTTACATTTTTAAAGCTATTTTTTATTAATTTTTAAATATTTATTTTTAGTAGAATTTCCGCCTCTTATATGTTTTTCATTAAAGTTTTTTTCTAATATTTTATTTACCTTTTTATATAAATTATAATCTATTTTTTTTAGCCTATAACTAACATCATAGTGAACTGTACTTTTACTTATACCAAATATAAACGCCGTTTGCCTGACAGTGTCACCAGATTCTAAAATATGATTAGCTAAAGTTACTGCTCTTTCATTAATATCTGCTTTCAATAGTCACCCCCATTTTCTATCATAATATGAGGGTTTTTGACAAAATATGACAAGCTAAATTAAATAAAAAGCCTTGGAATAACCAAGGCACTAATCTATTGTTTACTTTCTATTACTTTAATAATCTCAGCAACAGTTTTCATGTTTACTGTTTCTTCATCTGGTATGCTAATTCCAAATTCCTCTTCAAGCGTCATCAACATTTCAACGATATCTAGAGAATCTGCACCTAAGTCTTCAACAAGCCTTGAGCCGTCTTCAACTTTTTCTACAGGAATATTTAGTTGTGATGCAATAAGAGATTTAACTTTTTCTTCAACCATTTTCTCCTCCTTACAAATCAAACTTATTATATCACAATAATAATATGAAATCAACCATAAATTGATGACAAAATAAAAAAATGCGGTGTTTTACCGCAGTTTTTTACTTAGGCTCTAATTCTAAATAGTTGTTTGGGTCTATTTTAGAACCATTTTCAATAAGCTCAAAGTGTAAGTGAGCTCCTGTTGCTGTTTCATTTCCAGCAGTATCTGAAGCATTACCTATTTGGTCACCCTTTTTAACCTTATCACCCTGTTTTACTTTTACATCAGATAATGAGCTATAAACGCTCTCAAGTCCGCTGGAATGTTCTATAACAACTTTTGTTCCCTCGAAAACATCTTCAGTTACAGATATCACTTCACCATCAGCTATAGCAAACACTATTGGGTTATCTGAAGTTAAATCCATACCCTCATGGGTTTCCCACCAACCATAGGTTGCATTCCACATAACATCAGTTCCAGAAAAGTCTTTTACAATGCTTGGGTTTTCCATAGGCAAAGTAAAGCTTAAGGTTTCTGGACCTGACACACTTACAACTGGGTTATCCGCAGGGTTTGTGCTGAGTGTGTTATCTTCTGTTCCAGCTACTATACCGATAGTTACACCTAGTGCAATTACAAGCACTCCTACCATGCAATAGTAACCATACTTTTTCATGAAAAGTTTAAATTTGTTCATAATTTCCTCCCGCAAAAATTATTGACACAAAATTTAAACTTTAAACATTTTTTAATAAGAACCTAAAATTATTGGATACCCCACAATAAGTTTTCCCTGAATATCATCATATGCAACTTGAATGTTTACCTTTTTTCCGTTTAAAAACAAGAATTTGTCCTGCCCTGTAATGTAACCATAAAAAGTGCAATAATTATCATCTTCTTGAATATTCTGTATTTTTACATCTTCTTTTAAACTTTCATATGTACTAAATTGCTCATCAAAAATAAATGTAACACCATATATGCCACCAACTTCATTCATTATTGCATTAAAGCTATTTTCATTTGCTTTAACAATATAGCCTTCACCATTTTTTATAACTTCGCCTTTAATATTGTTTGAAATATCTGTAACAAAAAGCTCTGCAGTAAAACTTAAATTCAAATCAAAAAACTTAATTTCCTTTCCAAGTGAGCAAATTGCTACAATTATTAATAGAAATATAAAAACAATCAGTTTTTTCACAAAAATAGTTTAGACACTATTTTTTAGTTTTAAACATCAATCTAAAATTCCAACGCAAGAGAGCATGTTTACAAGTAGATTTTTATTATTAAACATTGGAATAACGCTTATAGCATTAAAACAAATATCAATATCCGGCATTTCTGGTGAGATATTTATAATTTTTTTAATGCAATTTTTAATTTTATCCTTATAAATTTCTGCCATATAATAGCATTTATGCTTTATTACATTTATTTTTAAAAATAATTCTTTATTTTCAATAATTTTATCAAAAAAAGCTAAATTTTTGATTTTCCCCATTAAAATATCAAAATTATTTAATTTTTTTTGTAATTTTTGTAAATCTGGTAATATTTTAGGCTCTATCTTCTTTAAAGAAAACATTTCTTTATAACAGCATATTAAAAGATCGGAAGCTATTAAATAATTTAAATTTAAATTTTTATTTTGTTCTGATAATTTTTTATATTTTCTTATAATTATATTTTCGCTAGCAAAATTATCTGATAGATCTAAAAGATGAGCAAGCGTTATTATTGCGCTTAAATCTAGCTTTAGTTTAGCTATTTCAATCATGAAGTCCATAACCTCTAACTTACTTTCACGCTCACCTGAAGCAAGTTTGCTTGCACCCTTTTCTAAAGTGACCAAAAGATATTTCAAATCTTCCAAATTTTCATTTTTATTAAATAATAAATTGTAAATTTCTTTTTCATATAAAATTTCATTTATACTCAGTCCAAACAAAAAGCCTCGCTTGGCAAGATATAATGGTGCTGTTTGAATTATCTTTTCATCAACAAAGGCATATTTTGCCTCAGCCTCCTTTATAATTTCCAATGAGTTAAAGTCTTGTATGTAACACTCATCGTTAAAATATATAGGGCTAGTAGGCGCGGTGGGAACTACAATTAAATCTATACCTCTTTCTTTTGCAAAAAGCTTTGCCTTATTACAAACTCTTCCTCCACCTACAGCAATTACTAAGTCATATTCCCCTCTTTCTTCATTTACTTTAAAAGGGCTTTCTGCAGAATTCAATTCATTTGCAACCAGGCTTAAATATTTATCTTTAACGCCATTTGAAATCATAACTAAAACAGATTTACAGTAATAGTTTTTTCTTAAAATTTCTGACAGTTTATTTATTGCATCTTGCTTATAATATATCTCCATGTTCACCTCTTGATAATTTTATCAAAAAGTCTATAAGAAATGTTTAAGAAATCTAAGCGAATAACAGCTTAAAATAGCGAAAAAATTCGAATTATTATATGTATAATTTTACTTATTTAATAAATAATAAAATTATGAAGAAAATTGTTATTTTTTTATTAATTTTAATACTTTTTGCTCCATTTTATGGAAATTTTTCTTTTGCTTTGGCAGAAGATAAATTTTACTACACAGATAACGTTGAACACCTTTTCACTCATTGCCTGCTTGCCTATCCTGAAACAGCTCTTGCGAAGAATAATGAAATGCGACTTCATTATAACCAAGATTGTATTACCCACAATGAATTTAAAAACATTTTAAAAGAGCTATATAAAAATGATTATGTACTTGTTGACATAAACAAATGTTTTAAAATTGAAGACGGAAAAGCTTTAAAAGATAAGGTTAAAGTTCCAGTTGGAAAAAAGCCAATCATCTTCTCTTTTGACGATGTAAATTATGACCATAAAAAATTGCATCTTGGCATGATTGATAAATTAATTTTAGATGAAAACGGAGAGATAGCAGAACTTACAAATATAAATGGTAAAGATAAAATTACTTATGATAGAGAATTTGTGTGTATTATGGAAGACTTTATTAAAAAGCATCCAGATTTTTCTGTGGATGGAGCGCGAGGCACATTAAATTTAACTGGCTACGACGGCATTTTAGGCTATAGAACACAAAAGAAAAATTTAGAAAATAGAGAAGAAGAAATAAATTCTGCAAAAAAAGTTATTGAAAAACTTAAAGCTAATGGCTGGACATTTGCTTCACATTCATATGGTCATTACCATATGAAAAAAATTTCAACCAGTGCATTTAAAGAGGAACTTCAAAGCTGGAAGGATGAGGTTGAAAGCCTTGTAGGAAGCACTAAAGTTTATGTCTACCCATACGGCGAATGGGAAATTATAGATGATAGCGGAGAGATATCTGAAAAACATAAACTACTTGAGGAATACGGCTTTAAATTGTTTTGCGGAGTAGGAATGCAACAATTTTATAGTTATTTGCCCTTCAATAAAAACATAAAAGAAAAAACACTATTTATGGATAGAAAAGTTATAGACGGCTTTACATTAAAAAATCGAACAACTGCCTTAAAGCCATTGTTCGATACAAACGCCGTTTACGATTATGCAAATAGAAGCCTTGTAAATTAAAAGATATTTGTTGGTGGAGTGTTTAAAAGAATTATTAACACAATTAGAAGAATTAAAAATACTCCTGCTACACCAAGTGTTATAAAGAATAATATCTTCCAAACTTTAGGATCAATATCCTTAACCTCTTTTTTCTGTTTTTTCTCAAGTTTTTTTTCTAGCTTTTTATTTTCATCAGCCTTTGCTTCACTATTTATTTCTTTATTATCTATAGCCTTTTTCTCTTCAGGCTTTATTTCATCAGACTTTTTTTCTTCAGGTTTTGAAGTTTCAGGTTTTGTCTCTTCAACTTTTTCATCCACTCTATCATCTGAAGTATTATTAGCCTCGTCCACTTTTAAACTGAAAAAGCCCTCAAAAAGATCTTGAGATTGTTTGTCTGTATTTTTTTCCTTACTATTTTTACTCATAATGCTATCCTTTGTTAAATTTTAATATATTTAAAAATTTTTGTCTACTATTTTTTATACATTACTTAGATAGTTCTCTGGAAGATTTGTCCAAACCTCACCTACATCATAGGTTCCAGAATTATATAAAAGCGTTTCGAATACAATAATTATTTCATAATATTTTTCTGCATTAAAAAAATCTTCATCTGTAGGAAGTGTTATGCTCTGGCTAAAGTTAGTGGTAACACCAGCAGTTAAAATATCATTGTAGTAATAATAATTCCCCTGCTTTAACCAAACCTCATCTGCAACTGTAACTTCAACTTCTGTAACATTTCCACCCTCATCGCATGTAAACACTCTGGCTCTTACCACGGCGTCTTGACTATTCAACGGCAACGCTATTTTAACTAGCTGTTTTATTTTTGCTCCAGGTATATTAGAACCATCATAGGTTATAGAAGTAGCATAGGCACCTTGAGAATTTAAATTTACAGTTATTTGCGTGCCCAATGGAATATTGCCAGGAATTGTTACACGCTGTTTAAAAAAATCTGTAAATAAGAAAATTGAAGCTATTAATAGTAGTACACTTAAAATAATAATCACAAAAATAAACCACTTTGTTTGAGTGGTCAATTTGCTTTGTTTTTTTGGAAAAGCCTTTATTTCTTCCATGTTTTAATTATTAGCTAAAAAAATTAATATTAAACATAAAAGGTTTAAAAGAAAACTTTTAAACCTTTAATTTATTTTTACTTCTTTGATAATTTTTTAATTTTTGTTCCCTAAATTCTGCACTTTCAGCTTCAAGTTCCCATTTACGCTTGAGCCAACTATATTTTTTGTTACCAATAAAATAGTCATACATAATTATAGCTATGCCTTGAATTATATAGATATAGTAACTCATGAAGCGCCATAATATTAATGCCCAGAAAAGTGTTCCTTCCGTAAATAATGAGGCAAACAGTGCAGTAAAGGAAAGTTCACTTACACCAGATCCACCAGGAATAGGAATAAAGCTTGCCGCCATTTCTATCATGACACCCATAATAAATACCTGTAAAAATAAGTCTGGACGCCAACCTAAGAAGAAACAAACTATTCCAAACGGAATTGCATAAGTTAAAATATATTGAAGAATTGATATAAATAACAATAAAACAAACTTACCCTTTGCCTTTGCATATTCCTGCATTGTTGTTTGATAATCAGATACAACTTTTAGTACTTTATTATATTGCTTATCATAATTCTTTACTATCTTTATCTTTTTTAGAAATTTAAGCACCCAGCCTACAAGTTTTTTGCCCACGCTTTTACTAACTGAAAGGAATATTGTAACTAAACAAATTCCTAAATTTAAACCATACCCAATGTAGAAAGCAACGGAAATTACATTCACTCCGCCTACAACATCTGTGGTAGTGGCTACGATTAAAACAATAGTACACATTAAAATTGTAGCTATTTGAGCCAAAACATATCTGCCCATCGGTACAGATATAGCAGATGCCGCGCTTAAGCCCCTATTTTTCAAATATAATATTTGGAATGGTTCTCCTCCTGTGGCGAGAGGTGTAATAACATCGTAATATCTGCCAATAGCAGACACCTTATAACTTAAAAACGGGCGCCACTTGCCAGAAGTATGCTTAACTAAAATGCTTGTTCTAGCCGTTTCAGTTAGCATTGTAAGCCCAAATATTACAAGTGTTAAAAGTAAAAACCAAAAGTTAAAACCACTATTAAACAGTGTGGCTAGTGGCATGACTTCTTGAGTTAAAAGTTGATAAACTAAAATTCCTACTACTACGGCAATATTGATTAAAAAGAAAATTAGGTTTGATATTTTCTTTTTCTTACTCTTTTGCTTTGCAACAGTCTGCTCTGCCTCGTCTAGTTGATTTTGATTATTTTCTTGTTTTTCTATAATCTCTTTAACTTCTTCCTCAGTTAAAGTTTCTACCTGCGTATTTTCTTCATGAGAAAAAGACTCCTGCGCACTTTGAGGAGTTCTAACCTTAACATTCTTTTTTCCGTCTCTTTTTCTCACTAGACACTATAATAACAAATAAATTAACTCTTGTCAAAGTATTTCTTGAAAACAAAAAAAAGATAAGCCAAAAAAATTGGCTTATCCTAATAAATCTTGATAATTTGAAATATGAATTGTTAAGTTTTTAATATCCTTTTTCAAAACATCTAAATTCATTGTTTCAAAAATTGAATAAGTGTCTGTTGCAAGTTCTTCATAAATTTTATCAAAAAGTGTTTTATTATTGAACACATTTAAATATGTGTTTTGAATGGTGTTTACAATTTCTGTTAGTTCATCAAAATTTGCTGTATCTAAATTAAAGTTATCTGGGTCTGAAATTGTAAAAGCATTGGTAACTGGGCCAGCGTAGAAGATAATGTGAACACCATATTCAGATACACAATATCCAATAGAGCCATACTCTCCGTTTCCATTATCCCAAAGCTCACGAGATGTTTCTGTAAAAGAATCAACCATTTGGCTATCGTTTTTCCCTATAACATAGCAGTAGTCTGCATTCATGTTACCAGTATCTTCGTTATAGGTATAGATATAGTCCTTAAAAATTTGTGTTTTTTTGTCGTCTGATACCCCAGTCATTTCAGAAGTTAATTGGTTATAAATATCAGTTGGTGAATAAGATGTTGCTTCTCCTGTTTGAATGTTTTTAGCTTTAATTTTATCAGCTTCTGCTTCTAAAGCATCGTTATATGCCTTTTCTGTAATTGTTCCGTTATTTAATTTTGCTTCTAGTTCATCTATATAAGCTGTAGTTTCATCGTCATATTGAAGTAAGATATGATTTACATAAAAGTAATCGTTATTAATTATATAGTCTACATCTTCCCTACTGCTTAAAATATCTGTGCTAAACTGTGATGAATTTAAAGTGTATTTGGTATAACTTGAAATCATATCTGAAGTAAGTTTCCTTAAAACTTGGCTTACAGAAATGTTAGAAATATCGTTATCACCTTGAAGTTGTTCGCTATAGAGTTCTATATATTTGTTTTCTGTTACAACCTCGTATATTCTTTCAACTTCTCTTTTAAACACTTCATCATTATTTGTTGAAAGGCCTCTACCTTCCTCTGTTGCTTTTAATGCTTCTATATACTGCCTTTTTGCTTCTGTGAGAACATCTTTGTTTGCTGATGAGTTAATTCTGTTATTTACAGTTTCTATTAGAGAATCTATCTCTTTTCCTTCATCATAGTAAAGATCTACATTTTGGCCTACACTTGTGTTTGTATCTAAAAGTTTAATAACATATTTTCCGTCTTGTAATACAATTTCCGCTTGTTTATCATAAGGGGTATATTCTGTTGTGCTTTCCTCTTCTTCATCTAGAGTGCTTGGAATATTTAATTTCCATTGTTCTATAACTAGTTCTTCATAGGAAGAAAGATTGGATATAATTGTATCGTAAGCATCATCCCAAATAGCGTTTAGATCGCCATTTCCAAAGGTTATAGAATTTTTAGCAGCAACAAGCATTACCTCACGATTTGTTAAAACTTCTATAGTTGCATCTATAGCATCTTGCATTGAATAGCCGTAGCTATTTACAAGTTGAGCGCCGTAAGAACTGAATGCCGTAATTAAATCTTCCTTAGTTATTTTTACATCTTCCCCGTCTGCCGTTTGAAAAGTTACAATAGGGGCGTTTAAATAGTTCGCTTGATTTGTTGGGAATAGATTACACCCCGTCAAAACAAAGGAAAAACTTATTAAACATATAAAAGCCAGTGTTAAAAATTTTTTCATAATTCTCCTTGTTTAGTTTATACCAAAACATTATAGCCATAAAATAGAAAAAAATCAACAAATTTTATTAGATTTTAATTTTTTAGTAATGAAATCAGTTTTTTAACCTTATCTTTAGCATTTAAAGGCATGTATAATTCAATTATTGGCACATCTTCAAATTTCAAAACAGCGATATCCTTATTTTTTTCTATTAAGTTTGCAAGTTTTGGAGATAAGATTTCATCTCTCTTATAGAGATATAGTTTACAATAATTATTGTTTATAAACACCCTCTTAACATCCTCTTCCTGTGCTAAATTCTTTAAATATGCAATAAGTATAATGTTCTCAACTTCTTCTGGAAGTTCGCCATAGCTTGTAATAAGCTCTTTTTTAGTTTTTTCAAGCTCTTCAAGGTTAGAAATTTCACTAATTTCACTATATCTTCTAATTCTCTCCGCCTCGCTGGTAATGTAATTTTCTGGAATGTATGCGCTAAGAGAAATATCCATTTTAATTTCTTTCTTTTCCTTAACTTTTTCACCTTTAAGCTCTTTAACTGCGTCCTGTAAAAGCTTGCAGTACATATCATAGCCCACTTTTTCCATGTGTCCGTGCTGTTCTTTTCCAAGCACATTGCCAGCTCCTCTAATTTCCAAATCTCGCATGGCAATTTTAAAACCACTACCAAGGTCTGTAAACTCCATGATAGCTTCCAGTCTTTTATACGCCTGTTCAGTTAAAACCTTACTTCCATTGAAAGTAAAGTAGGCATAAGCAAGCCTATTGCTTCTACCAATTCTGCCACGAAGTTGATAAAGTTGAGATAAACCAAGTTTGTCTGAGTCTATAACAATTAGTGTATTAGCTAAAGGCAAATCTACCCCATTTTCAATAAGAGTGGTGGCAATAAGTATTTGGAAATCACCATTATAAAGCTTTAAAATTGTATCCTCTAGCATCTTTTGAGGAAGTTTTCCATGAGCTACACCAATTTTTACATCTGGGAGAAGTTCCTTAATTCTGTTTGCAAAATCGTAAATAGTTTCAACACGATTATAAACTATTAAAATTTGACCATCTCTACTGAGTTCTTTTTTACAAGCATCCACAATTAACTCTTCACTTTCCTCCACAACAAAAGTTTGAATTGGGAGCCTTTCCTTAGGTGGAGTTTCTATAATGCTAATATCCCTAATACCTGAAAGCGACATATGAAGCGTTCTAGGAATAGGCGTCGCGCTTAAAGTTAAAACATCTATATCCTTTTTAAGAGCTTTAATTTTTTCCTTATCTCCAACGCCGAACCTCTGCTCCTCATCAAGAACTAGTAGGCCTAAATCTTTAAATACAACATCGTTTGCTAGAAGTTTATGTGTGCCTATAACAAGGTCTAAGTCCCCTGAAGCGATGCTCTTTTTAATCTCTTTAACTTGAGTTTCTGGCACTAACCTATTTAATTTGTTTAGCCTAACCATAAAGCCTTCAAAACGCTTTTTCGCCGTGGCATAATGTTGCTCAGCAAGTATAGTTGTAGGACATAAAAATGCAACCTGCTTACCATTTAAAATTGCCTTATATATTGCCCTTAGCGCAACTTCAGTTTTACCATAACCAACATCGCCACAAATCAGCCTATCCATAACCTTGCCTTTTTCCAGATCGGATAAAACATCGGATATAGCGCTAAGTTGATCTTCTGTTTCCTCAAATTCAAAGGCCTGTTCAAACATATCATATAAATATCCGCCCTCAGTGTACTTAAAGCCCTTTTGTTTTTCTCTTTCTGAATATAGCTCTAAAAGATTGATTGCAAGTTCTTTTACATTTTTATAAACCTTTTCCTTTATTCTTTCAAACTCAGCCCCGCCAAGTTTATTTAATTTTGGCGCTGTATCTGAGCCTAAGAAAGCGGATATACTTCCCGCCTGTTCGCTTGGAAGATAAAACTTATCACCGCCGGCATATTCAATTACAAAGTAATCTTTTTCCACATCGGCAAGTTTCATTCTTGTAAGAGCTATACATTTTCCAACACCGTGAAGCTCATGAACTACATAATCGCCAACTTTTGGAGTATAAAATACCTTTTGCTTCTTATTAGATTTTACAACATTCTTCTTATAAAGGTCATCTGTTCCTATTAAAACGCTGTCTAAGCTAAGTAGCCAAGCGGACTGTGGAAGATAATCTGAAAAAACTCGAACACCAGCATCTAAATGATCGTCATCTACTGTGGTTATTGAATTTTCAAGCAAAAACTTTTGCATTTTATTTTTGTTATTTTCATTGCCACAAAATAAACTAATCTTATAGCCACCTCTTAAAAAGATGGATATATCTTTAACAAGTTCGCGATAGTCAAATAGATATTTTTTTGCACTAGCTGTTTTAAAACTTAAAACCTCATCTGGTTTAAAAAAATTTGTTTGAGCTAAAAGATTATTAAAAGAAATAAGCGAGTTATTTTTGCTTTTAAAAATATCATCAATGCTTAAAAATAGTTTTTTATCTTCACCCAAACTTGAATTAAAATTTTCAGCTTCTTGCACTAGTTTTTTAGGTTCATCATAGAAGATATTTGCTTTAAAACTTAATATATTTTCCTTAGTTAAATTTTTAAGCACGGCTGGATATATTTCTATATCATCTACCTCTTCAAGTAAAGAAAAATCTTCTGAACTTACAATTTGCAATTTTTCTAGGTCATCGCCAAAATACATAGCTCGAATTAGATTTGTTCCAGAAATTTCCCAGATATCAATTATATCTCCTCTTACAGAGAATTGCCCTTTTCTAGCAGGCTGTTCTACCCTAGTATAACCATTTTCAATTAGCCTAGATATTAAACTATTGAATGTTATGTTTTTATCTAGCTTTATGATAGATTTTAAAATATCCTCTTCCTTAGGAACGCGCTCAAAGAGCACTTCAGGAAGAACTATTAAGCCTTGAAGTTTGCCAGTTAAAAAGTCGCATAGCGAGGCTATAAATTCATAGAAAGTAGAATTATCTTTAATGCCAAATAAATTTGTAAAAGATGAGGTTAAAATTTTGTTTTTAGCCCCAAGCGCATTTGCTTGAGCTGAAATTGTTTCCGCCGTCACAAGATCGCCAGCCATTAAAATTCCATGTTTAGAAAATGAAAAAAATATGCCTTCTGTAGGTGCATTTAAACCAAAAAGGCATTGCTTTTTACCATCTTTTAAGGCTTGCTTAAAGCTTGTAAGCTCACCAGATTTAAGTAAAATTTCTAAGTTCACTTTTTTAACCCTTTAATATGATTTAATATATAGTCCGCTGAAAGGTCTATAACTTCATCTATTATTTCTCTAGACTGTTCGTCCATGTTTGAAAGTACATAGTCAGCAAGGTCAAAAGGCTTTTCTTCTGGTTTTATACCTATTCTAACACGCTTAAAGTCTGTGCCGATGTTTTGAACAATACTTCGCATTCCGTTATGTGTGCCTGCACTTCCCGCCTCACGATAGCGAAAGGTGCCCTTAGGTAAATCTATATCATCAACGACAACTAGAATTTGGTTATTTTTTAATTTGAATTTATTTTTAAATGACTGCACGCTTGCGCCAGATAAATTCATGTAGGTTTTAGGTTTAGCTATTATAATCTTCTCGCCATCTAAATTTCCTTCTGCCACGCTTGCTTTTGAATAAGTTTTAGAAAACTTTACACCAAGTTTATTTGCAATTTTATCCGCAGTTAAAAAACCTATGTTATGATAGGTATTAAAATATTTTTTATCTGGATTTCCAAGCCCTACAATTAAAAACATAACTTTTCCTTTTAACTAGACTTTGCTACAACGCTTTCATATGGCCCTACTACTGTCTTTTCTGAAATTCTGCTTTCGCTGATGTATGAACACTTAATGATACATTCATCTGAAATTATACTATTTTCTATTACACTGCCAAACTCGATTTTGCAGTTCTTTCCTATAAAACTAGCGCCCTTTATATAGGTGTTAGGCTCAAGCACTGTGCCCTTTTCTATCATGACATCGGCATCTATAAAAGTGCTTAAGGTGTCATTAATTTGAACGCCGTTAGAAAGATGAAAATTTATTATTCTATTTTTTAAAATTTTAGACACCTTTGCAAGCCCAGCATAGTCCTCTACCACAGTGAAATCATCTGTTCCAAAATCTTCTTGGACAAGCACGCGAATGCTATCTGCATTTCTAATGTAATCTGTATTAAAAACATACCCACGCCTGAGTGGCAATACATTTAAATCTCTTTGGCGGACATAGGTCATGATTTCATTTAAAGTTTGCCTTTTAAATAGTGGTGTGTCTGAATATAACACAACTGTGTATTTGCTATCCGTTAGAAGTGGCTTAATTAGTGTGAGTACATCAGATTCTGGAGTGCAAGGAATGGTTTTAATCATGTAGCCATCACAGGATAGAGCTACCCATTCCCACATCTTTTTACCCCAAATTTTTAAATCGTACGACTTCATAAACTCGCCGAACTTCTTTTCAAGCATAATTATTACTGAAATTTCATTATCTACAAGTTTTGTTTCCTTTTCCATAACAGTTAATGTTTCAATAACAGCCATAAATTCACCTCTACTTATTATACTTCTTTACATCAGCTTTTGCAAGCTTTAAAGCGTCCTCATAGCTTCTGCCACCTTTTACATAGAGCGCAACATAGCTTAAAAGTTTTACTTTATTCTTGTAATTGCCTTTTTTATAATAGCTTTTCCAATAATTCCAATACTCTCTAGCGCCCTTTTTATCATAGATATCCAAAGATATATCAACCGCCTTTATGTGCTCGCGCTGTTTTTTAGAGAGCTTTACATTCTCTGGATAAACCCATAGGAAATCTCTAACCTCAGCTTTATCTTCAGGCGAGGTTACATCGTAGAAATAAATTTTATCAAACTCACGCATTTCGTAGCCAACATTGGCTTTTATGGACTCCTCATCATCAAATTTCATTTGTCCTGCCACAACTTTTCTTTCCGTCATGAGCGCGCTTACTTGTTCAAGGAGGCTTAACATTTGCATGAATATGAGAACTGTTAGTGGAAGTATAACTAAAATAATCATACCAATTCCACTTGCGCAAAATTTAAACACAGAGCGTATCCATTGCGGAGTGTTTATATACTTTCCCACAACTAAATCTTCTCTTATTAGATAGCTATCCGCTGAAGAGTTGCTATCACCCTTTGTTTCAAAAAATCTAACACCGCTTTCATCTACATAGACAGCTACAATTCTGTGGAAATAAATTCTAGTATACTCTGTTATAAGTTCATCTGCAGTCTTTCTATTTTCATATTCCCCGCGCGTTGGCTCTTCAATGTTATCAAAATCTGTAATCAAAGTAAAGGTTGGCCTTAAGCCTCTATCCACGCTATCTTGAGCATAGTAGAAAGCTATGATATCTCCCTCGTAGTCATCGCTTTTAGGCCTGAGATTATCTGTGTTTGTTTTGTTTATTATAACAATATCATTTATTTCAAACCCACCTGCACGCATACTTCCGCTTTGAATTGCAGCAAAGCCAACACCAAACACAGTGTTTACTTCATTCTTTCTTTGATTTGAATACAAAACAAAGCTAGAAAATAGTGCAATTATTATAACCGGCACAATTATGCAGTCGGAAATAATGCCTAGGATAGCATAAAATGTCCTCTGCTTCTTTTTTGGTTTATTTTGACTACTTAAATTAATTTCACTTAGGCTCTTCTGGTCTTTTTGGTCTTTTGGGGAGTTTTGGTTTTTCTTCTCCTCTATCTCCGCCGTCTGCTTGCTTGTTTTCAGCTCCTCCTTGTTCTCCACTTTGGGCTGAGATTGAGCCTTCTTTGGTGGTCTCTTTGGCAGAGCCTTGCTCGTTTTTTTCTGTTCCAAGTTTTTCTCCTTGCTTTAAATTTTTTGCGTCCGCTTCTTTTATTGCGCTTTTAATTCTCCATTCCTCTCTATAGAAATTTAGCTTTTCTTTATTGCCCTTACCCTTAATTTTTTCTATCCACATATCAAAATATGCTTCTGGGTTAGTTTTAAAAGTGGCAACCGCTTTCTTTACAAACTTGTATTCTTCCTTTTCCTTTTTACTGCCCGATTCAAGATGTTTCCATAAAAAGTCCTCCACGCCTTGCTTATCTTCCTCAGACGCCAGCGCATAAAACCGGACTTTTTCTATGTCATTCATCTCTATTCCAACATTGGCTTTCAAGCTTTCTGGAGCGTTGTATCTAATTTTACCCTGAATGACAGATTTTTCTATCATCATATTATTAGTTTGCTCAATCAAGCTAAAACATTCAAATAAAATTAAAATTCCAAGTGGTAAAACAACTAAAAGTATCATGCCCATTTGAGAAGCGCAAAACCTAAAAGTTGCCCTTAGCCAATTTGGAGTGTAGGAATATCTCCCCAGCACATAATCAGCCCTAATTTTTGTTGTATCCTTGCCAACATTTCCCGTGCCCTTTGTTTCTAAAAACAGCGTGCCATCGTCATCTACATATCTTCCCACCACTTCGTGAAATACAATTCTTGTGGTTGTGGGAAGCTCGCTTGCGCTCAACCTATCTTCCGCCCCACTAACTGTCAGGTTAGAACTATCTGGCGCAGTTAAAACCTCATCATTGCTTACTTCAGTTAAATGGATGTTTCTATCCGCAGGGTCAGCATAAGAATAAAAAGCAATTACATCGCCAAGCTCGTCTTCTATATCATTTGGCGTGCCCACCTTCAAGGTGTAGGGGTCGCATTTAGTTAAAAACAAAACATCGCCCTTCATAAACCCGCTAGGCTCCATGCTTTCAGAGGCAACAAACACAAGTGATAAGCCAAATATGCTAGGAAGAGTGTTTTGACTTCTTGCCACAAACATAGCCGAGCTTGAAATAAGCGCGATTAAAATAACAGGAATTAAAATAATATCCCCGATTATACCAAGAACTTGATAAAAAGTTTTATTCTTTTTAGTTTTCTCTACATTAGTCACGCTAGTAGTTTACCACCAAAGCGCTAAAAAAACAAATAAAATTGAAAAAAGGTTAAAAATAATATATTAAATTAAATAGTTTTATAAAATAGCAAACAAAAAAGCTGAAGTTAAAAATTAAAACTTTAGCTAATTGTTAAATATTAGTGTCAGCCCGCAAGATTCAAGATTGGAGATTGAAGAGCAAAGCCGGGCGCGCGCCGTAGGGCTCAAAGGACACATAGTAGTAGTCCACATCACCATAGTAGTACACGTCGTATGCGATTTTGGTGGCGGAGGCCGCGGAAGATGTCCAGTAGTACGAGCTCCCTAGTCCATGAATGTCTGGGTAGTTGCTTGTAGTTTTATATGCGCAGTTTGCCATTGCAAAGTCTGTTGCACTCGCTCTTCTTTGTTGGTCTTGGTTACTATATGATGAATTAAATCCATAGTCTGTATTTATCATATCATAGTAACTTGGTGCAAATACGTTTAATTTTTCTGTTGATGCTATTGTTAAACTGGAATCATTAGGATTAGTTTGACCATATTTTGTTGCATCTAAATCTGCATCTGTTAATGTTCTTTGTGCTATTAAAGCTTGCTCTTCTGCTGTAAATGCGTCTGAATAGAACACTTCATTTAAAAATGGTCTTAATGCATTTGTTTCTGCACTATAATGTGTGTGGTTTGTATTACTTGTACTTGGGTTAAAGGTTGTATTAGCACTTAATACATATTCACTTAGTAAATATGATACTGGGGTTGTATTTTCTGTATCTGTGTAGTTCTCAGTTAATACTCTCCACTGTATTGGCTCTACTTTAAACCAGTAAGTTTCTCCGTTCTCTATTGTTGTTCCGTCGTTAAACGTTTTTGCTCCACTTTTATATAAATCTGCTTGTGGTACTCGGCAATAGGTGTTGCCGTCTATATATTCGTAAGCGTTATATACTACTGGTTCGTTTAATGTTGAACCTGAATAACCTTTATACGCTGTATATGTTTCTGCTACTGGCTGGTTTGTATACCATGCTTCTAAAGTAGCGTTCATTGTGTCGCCTACATAGGTTTGTGGGTATTTGCCAAAGTATACAAAGGTATATGTTTGCCCATTTATTACTTCTTGCTCTATTCTATATGGGGGTTCTTTTTGTTTAAAACTAACATTCATTTCTATCGTGCTAGTGGCTAAGTCGCTCATAAAGTTATTTAACGTTACTGCTATTTTATAGCATGCTTGCCCAGGCGTTGTTTCGTTTGTTCTTGCGGGTATTGTAAAGTTATATGTAGGCGAGCCAGTGGCAGTGGCAGAATTTGAAGTTGTGCCTGTATATGTTGCAATAGTTAGCTGACCTTGTTCTACATAGGTTGCTAGCGCTTCGCTTATGCCAGATACTGTTCCTTGCACTTCAAACGGAGAATAGTTTGATACTGTAAACTCATACACTACAACTTTATTTGTACTTGTGTAGTTTATATCCCCTATTGCCCAAGTGTCTACTTGCGTGCCACTTTGGTTTACAAAATATGTTGTAGACGGCTCGCCGTTTGGTGCGTCTGGCGTTGCACCTGTTGCCATTCTTGGATAGGAATAAGCCTTAAATGTATTTTGCCCTGTGGGCGCTTCTGTACCAGATAGTACTTGCGCACTGCTTACGTCTGTCCCTTGTTTTAAGCTTGCGTCTACCATTACATACACGCCATCAGCTTCAAACCTAAGCGTGCTTGTAACATTTAATGTTGCAGTAGTTGCAGATAGCACGCCCACAACAAATAAACTAAGGCACACGCAAAGTGTTGCAACTATTGCTGTTATTCTTACCCTTTTACTCATTTTTCTTTTACTCCTTTTGATTATTGTTTATATTTTTTTAATTTTTATGTAAGTTTGCCGAGTTTTCAACTTACAGCTCTATAGTTTCTCTTAAAGGCTACTTAAAATGTTATCCTTACCTTAAAATTTTTTTTGCCTAGCCTATTCTACCCCCCCCGCATTTTTGTCAAGCGAAATTAATTACTTTTCTAGTTTTTTTATTTTTCCATTTCTCCCACCCTGAAGCTTGAACAAAAATTCGGGGCTTAGAAGATTTTTTTGATAGGCTAGTGCTTCTAATTTTTTTAGTCCTCACTCTTGCCTGCCCGCGTAATCCCCACCCCAGCGCCTTTAATTCTGACGGACCCTCGCCCCCTGCCGTCATTTCGACCGTAAGAAATTATCCCCTTTTCTTCTATTTAAGCTTTTTGCTAGATGTTTTGTTTAAACTTTACCTTTCCTTTATATGTAGTGGAGAAATCTCAGCCTTAGAAAAAAGTAGCCGAGATTTCTCCGCTTCATACTAACTTTTACTAATAACCTTAATCCCCATCTAGCATTAACTATAACAAAAAATAAACACTATTTCCTTTCGGTCGAAATGACGAGGGTGAGGCGTTGCTATTAAAAAAATAAAAACTAATCTTACTATCCGCGTTCAAAACTCTTTTTTTTAATTATGCGGGTCACGGGAGGAGATCCTTCGGCTTCGCTCAGGATGACAACGGAGTAACGCCTACGCTAGAGCCCTCGAAGCCTCTTGCAACGCCAAGCTTTCACACACCAGCAAAGCCATGCTCCGCCCTCCACCCACGCGAGCCCTGCCCACGCTAGCCGTCATTCTGAGCGGAGAGCGTTTACGCGACTATCCGCGAAGAATCTCCTTTTCGCCCGAGCTAGCCAGACTCTGCCAATTTTTCTTGTAAGTATATTATTTATTATCTACTCATTAATAAAAAGTTAATTTATTATTTGCAAAATAATTTTTGCTATTGTATTATTCTTATATGAAAAAAGGCTATGTTTACATTCTTACAAATAAATATAACAATGTTTTTTATGTTGGCGTAACATCAAATATAAAAAGAAGAATTTATGAACATAAAAATCATAAACTTAAAGGCTTTACTAATAAATATGATGTTATTAAAGTTATTTATATTGAAGTTTTTGATAAAATAACAGATGCTATTACAAGAGAAAAACAAATTAAGGGTTGGTCTAGACAAAAAAAGATTGATTTGATAAAAACTTGTAATTCAAGTTTTGACGATTTATATAATACAATTATAAATTCCTAATTTGTTATTTTTTTCAAGCGGGTCGCGGGAGGAGATCCTTCGGCTTCGCTCAGGATGACGAAAAAGGAAAACCTTTTTCGCTCGCAACGGAGTAGCGCCTCCGCCAGAGCCCTCGAAGCCTCTTGCAACGCCAAGCTTTCACACACCAGCAAAGCCATGCTCCGCCCTCCACCCGCGCAAGCCCTGCCCCAGAGCCGTCATTCTGAGCGGGGAGCGTTTGCGCGACTATCCGCGAAGAATCTCCTTGCTACCCTTGCTAGCCAGACTCTACTTTCCCTGCAACGCCTCGCCCCAGCGCATTTTTATTCTACCAAGTGTGCCCGCCGTCCTTTCGGTTAAAATAACAAAGAAAAAGTTTACTTTTAACTCAAAACATAAAAAATAGCCAAAAGTTTTTGGCTACTTGGTTTTATTTTTGTTTGTTAAGTTATTAAACTCTTCTTCACTTACATATCTATAATATTCATAACTTGGGTTTTCATCTAACATCTGTTGCATTGCTTGCTCAGCTCGCTGACTTAAGTCCTCTATTTGCTGTTTACTATCTAAACTTGCGTTCGCATAGAGCGGTTCGCCAACAATTATATTTAATCTGGGTGCACGCCTTACTAGCTTTTCTATACCCTTTGGTTTACGAAAAGTTATTAAATATGGTATTATTGGCACATTATATTTTACAGCAAAGTAAAAGGAACCTCGCTTGAACGGCCTTAGCTTATTATAGTAGGGCCACAAACTTGCCTCTGGGAAAAGATGAACTATTTTGCCTTCATCTAAAGAGCGCTTTATACATTTATAGAATAAAACCCAATCGGAGGGCGTTTCTGCAAGTGGCAGACAGCCGTAAAGTTTACAAAGGTGCCTAACGGTTGGAATTTTAAAGTTATCCTTTAGGGTTACAACAACCACACTTTTTTGCTTAGATAAAAACACAGGACAAACACTCCAATCAACATAGTGCACATGATTGGATATTGTTATTGCTCCGCCCTTTAAGCCTTTTAAATTTTTTTTGCCTTTAACTTTTACTCCAAGATAAATTTTATCGTAAAGGTAAAGTAGAGGCAAGGCTATACATTTTTGCGCAATATATTTAAATGCGCGAGTAAAGACATTTGGTTTTTTATATATCTTTTTATAATTTAATTTTATATCTAAAACTCGTGTGTGATAAATATCTTCATTTAAATCTTCGGGCATGCACACAAGTTTATGTTTTTTATCTATATTTTTTTGCTTCATGCAAAGTAATTTTAACACATTTTTATAACTTTAAAAACTATTTTAACAGAATTTTTAATAAAAGTAAGGTTTAATTGTTTACAATTTTTTATTTTTTTATTATACTAAATAGGTTTTAAAAGGATAGAGTATGTATACAGTTAAACAAATTAAAGACACTTTTTTAAATTACTTTGAAAAAAATGGTCATAAAATTATAGACGGCGCATCAATTGTGCCAGAAGATGACCCAACACTACTTTTTATCAACGCTGGCATGGCGCCTATGAAAAAAGTTTTTACTGGCGAGCAAGCCCCACAAGCTAAAAGAATGTGCAACATTCAAAACTGCATTAGAACTATAGATATAGATAGCATTGGCGACCGACATCACCTTTCAAGCTTTTATATGCTCGGTTCTTGGAGCATTGGCGACTACTTTAAAGAGGGCGCTATCCACTACGCTTTTGAGCTTCTAACTAAAGGTTTTAACATACCTAAAGAAAAACTCTATGTTACAGTTTTCTCTGGTGATGAAAAGCGTGGAATACCTGCAGACAACGAAAGCATAGAACACTGGAAGAAAAACGGCATTCCAGAAAGCCATATTATAAGATGCGGTTTTGAGGACAACTTCTGGCGCATTGGTAGCGACCACGATGCAGGACCTTGCGGACCTTGCACTGAGATGTTCTATGATACAGGCGCAGAACACGGGCCAAGCTATGAAGAAACAGGCATATTTGATGATAAAAATCGCTACATTGAAATTTGGAACGCTGGCGTGTTTATGGAATATTATCAAGATGAGAACGGAAACTACACAAAGCTTAAAATGAAGAGCGTAGACACAGGCTCTGGCTTAGAGCGTATGATTATGACGCTAAATGGTTTAGAGAGCGCATACGATACTGAAGTATTCCTTCCAATAATTGAGTATTTACAAAATAATTCTAAAACTCCAATACTTGAAAGTTTAAGAATTATAGCTGACCACATTAGAACTTCTATATTCATATTAAACGCAGGCGTAGAGCCATCTAATGTTAAGCGTGGGTATGTGCTTAGAAGACTAATAAGGCGTGCTATTCGCCACATGAGAACTATTGGACTTGAAGATAGTAAAATTCCAGAGCTTTTAACTCTTACCATGGATAACATGAAAAAAATAGACCTAGAACCTAAGTGGAACTACTCTAAGAATGAAATTATAGATAAATTCATGGCAGAGTTTGCAAAATTTTCAAAAAGCTTAGAGCAAGGCGTTAAGGCATTTAACGACTATATTAAAGATGAAAATAACATCCAAAATGGAAAACTTGATAGCAAAATTGCCTTTAAACTTTTTGATACATTTGGCTTCCCTCTTGAAATTACCAAAGAACTTGCAATCGAAAAGGGTTTAAAAGTAGACGAAAAGGAATTTAACGAACTTTTTGAAAAACATAGAGAGATTTCTAAAACGGAAGGCTCGTTTAAGAGCGGACTTGCTGACCATAGTGAAGAGACAATAAAACTTCATACCGCCACTCACCTTCTTCAAGCAGGGCTAAGGCATGTGCTTGGAAATCATGTATATCAAAGAGGTAGCAACATTACACCAGAAAGGTTAAGGTTTGACTTTAACTTTGAAAGAAAGATGACCCAAGAAGAAATTAAAGAAGTTGAAGACTTTGTAAATAAGGCAATTTCTGACGCCATTCCAGTTGTGCGCGAAGAGATGAGCTTAGAAGACGCGAAAAAGACGGGTGCTATTGGGCTATTTACAGACAAATATGGCGATAGAGTGTCTGTGTATACAATAGGAAATATAAGTAAAGAACTTTGCAGTGGTCCTCATGTGAACAACACAAGCGAGCTTAAACATTTTAGAATTTTAAAGGAAGAGAGCTCGTCTAGCGGAGTTAGAAGAATTAAAGCTGTTGTTGAAAACTAGCTTCGGAAGTGCTCTGGGTGGAGCCCAGAGCAAAGCGCCTTACAGGCGCTTAAAAATTTCGCTAACGCGAAATTTTGCTTCCGAAGCGTATTTAAGGAGAAGATATGAATTTTAAAGAAGTAGAAAAAAAGTGGCAAAAGATATGGGAAGAAGAGCACCGCTATCATGCCATAGATTTTGATAAAAAGCCAAAGTACTATATTTTAGTAGAGTTCCCCTACCCAAGCGGAGCTGGCTTGCATGTTGGGCACACACCAAACCAAATAGCAATGGATATTTTAGCTAGAAAAAAGCGTGCTGAGGGCTATAATGTCCTCTACCCAATGGGCTGGGATGCCTTTGGTTTGCCAACGGAAAACTATGCAATAAAAACTGGCATACACCCAAAAGAAGTTACAAGAAAAAACATAGAACACTTTAAATCTCAAATAAAGAGCCTTGGCATATCTTTTGACTGGGATAGAGAGATAAACACCACGGACGAAGACTACTACAAATGGACACAGTGGATATTCTTGCAGTTCTTTAAAAAGGGCCTCGCTTACAAAGCAGAAGCCAACATAAACTGGTGTCCCAAGTGTAAAATAGGTCTTTCTAATGAAGAGAGCGAAGGTGGCGTTTGTGAAAGATGCGGAACGCCAACAATTCAAAAGCCAAAGAGCCAATGGATGCTGAAAATGAGCGAATATGCTGAAAAACTTCTAGAAGGCTTAAATGAAACGCACTACTGGGAAAACATAAAGGCAATGCAAAGAAAATGGATAGGCAAAAGCGAGGGCACTACCCTTCACTGCAAGCTAGAGTGCGGAGAAAGCTTTGACATATTTACCACCTGTATAGAAACGGTGTTTGGCATAACCTACTTTGTGCTTGCTCCAGAAAATCCACTTGTAGACAAACTTAAAGATAAAATACAAAACTGGGACGAAGTGCTAGCTTATAGAGAAAAGGCAGCAAAAAAATCTGAGTTTGAAAGAACGGAGCTTGTAAAGGAAAAATCTGGTTGCGAGCTTAAAGGGATAACGGCAATAAACCCAATAAACGGCGCAAAAGTGCCCGTGTTTATTGGCGATTATGTGCTAGCAAACTACGGCTCGGGTGCCGTTATGGCAGTGCCTGCCCACGACCAAAGAGACTACGACTTTGCTAAGCTTATGAACCTTCCAATGATAGAGGTTATCTCTGGCGGAGATATAAAAGAAAAGGCATTTGAAAAAGGCGACTATTTAGGAAAAGGCTGCAAACTTATAAATTCTGGCGAATTTACAGGCTTAACTGTTGAAGAAGCAAAGGTAGCGCTAAATAAATATCTTGAAGAAAAAGGCTTAGGCAAAAAGGAATGCACATATAAGATGCGTGACTGGGTGTTCAGCCGTCAAAGATATTGGGGCGAGCCTGTGCCACTAGTTTACTGCGAGCATTGTGGCTGGGTGGCTGTTCCAGACGAAGAGCTTCCTGTAAAGCTTCCTAATGTAGATAAATATAAGCCAACAGACGATGGTGAAAGTCCACTTTCTAGAATTACAGACTGGGTAAACACCACTTGCCCACAATGCGGAAAACCTGCAAAGCGTGAAACCGATGTTATGCCAAACTGGGCGGGTTCCTCTTGGTATTGGCTACGCTATATAGATCCACATAACGACAATGCCTTTGCCGACTTTGACAAAATGAAATATTGGGGCAAGGTAGATATCTACAATGGCGGAGGTGAACATGTTACAAGGCACCTACTCTACGCAAGATTTTGGCATAAATTTTTATATGATAACGGCTTAGTTCCATATAGTGAGCCATTTGATAAGCGCGTACAACAAGGCATAATTTTAGCTAAAGATGGCTCTAAAATGAGCAAGTCCGCAGGAAACACCGTAGACCCAATGGAATATGTAGAAACTTACGGCGCAGATGTATCTAGGCTTGGACAGATGTTCATGGGTGACTACACGGAAATGAAGCCTTGGAGTGATGCCACAATGAAACCTTGCGAAAGGCTACTTAATAGAATAGTTGCATTAAAAGATAAAGTTCAAACGGGCGAAATAAGAGATGAACAGAAATTCATATGTGCAAGCAGTATAAAGAAAGTTAATGAAGACATAGAGAACTTAAAATTTAACACGGCAATTTCCCAGATTATGATCTTCACAACCGCGCTAGAAAAACTAGATAAAATAACTTCTGAAGAATATAAAGTACTACTTAGAATTTTAAACCCATTTGCTCCACACATCACGGAAGAACTTTGGGAAGAATGTAAATTCACGCCTTCAATAGAAAACACACCTTGGCCAAGCTATAACGAAACTGACCTTATTCAAAACGAAGTAGAGATAGCTGTTCAGCAAAATAGTAAAATTATAGGCAGAATAAATGTCTCCCCTACAAGCAGTCAAAGTGAAGTTGAAGAAAAGGTGAAAATAGAGTTTGCTTCAAAATTCCAAGGCAAACAAATAATAAAAGTAGTGCTTATTCCGTCAAGATTAATAAACTTTATAGTAAAATAAAAAAAATATCACGATTAAATTCGTGATATTTTTTTGATATAAACAATTCTTTAATTATGTTGCACTCTCCCAACCAGACTTTTGGTGATAATAACCTATGCTATCTGAAGCCGAAATGCTAGTTACTACATTTGTAGTCCAACTAGTAGGCATATCCGCCGAGTCCGTTTTTACCCAAGTGCCACTTGGGAGTGTAAATTTTTATTTTACATTCCTGCCAACCTGTAGCTTGAACAAAAATGCACCTTTTAAAAGATTTTTTATTACACAATCTAATTATTTTGTTTTGTATTTTAAATTTTTTTGTATATACTATCTTTCAAGAGGTGCTTTATGGATGAAACTTTAGAAAATCAAAATAATAAACCTAAAAAAATTTCTAAAGGTTTACTAGCTGAATATATTGTGTTTGGAATTACTCTTGCATGCTTTGTTTTTGCTGTAATTTACTTTTTAATTTCTCCAGGCGGACATGACGGCTATGTGCTTGGAATTCTTCAACGATTAGGCATGATTATTTTAATATTTTTGCCTATGATCCTTGAAAGAATCTTTAAATTTAAATTCCCAGTTTTTTTTAATATCTCTATCTATATTTTTTTTATAATGGCAGTTTTTATTGGCACTTTTATGGATATTTACTCCGTATTTCGCCATTGGGATACCGTTCTTCACGGGCTTAGCGCTTGTTTGTTTGGCTTGCTTTCTATGTGTTTGGTTTGCGTTTGGTTTAAAAATAGAGACGACATCTCTCCATTATTTTTGCTAATTTTTGCCTTTTGTTTTTCACTTGCAATAGAGGCCGTGTGGGAAATTTATGAATACACCGTAGACGCTATAATTGTTGGCTATAACGCACAGCGCTACATTGAAAATGGAGTTGAACTTGTGGGTAGAGCCGCACTTTACGACACGATGAAAGATATTATAATTGGTGCAGTTGGAGCTCTAATTGCAGGCATTGTTTGTGCTATCTGTCAAAAGAAAAACAAAAACTTTTTAAACGCCTTTGAAATTAAAAAAATAAATAGAAAAAAATCTGTTGAAAAAATTGATATAGAAAAAAATGAAAACTCGCTTTCATAGCGAGTTTTTTAATAATTTTCTCTAATAAGTTGAAATAAGCTAAAAAATATTGTATACTAATTTTACTCACAAACTTAAAAGGGGAAAATATGGAAGATATGCAACTTGTAATTCTTATGGGAGGAAAAGCAACTAGGCTTGCTCCACTTTCCTACTCTCTCCCAAAAGGACTACTTACTATAAATTCAAAACCAGCAATTTTTAATATGATGTCAGAGTACATCAAACGCGGGCTTCATGACATAATATTTGTTGTTAGCCCTAGCAACGAAGCAATTGTTAAAAGTTTCGTTGAAAAGAGCTTTGAAGGCTTAAAAGTAAAATATATTGTTCAAAACGACCCCAAAGGGCCACTTCACGCTTTTCAACTATGTAAAGACTATATTGAAAAGCCCACTCTTTTACTTCTAGGCGACACGCTCTGTGAAGCTGACCTAGACTATTCTTACGACTGGCTAGGCTATATGACGATAAGCGATAACTCACACAGCCGTTGGTGCTTAATTAAAACAAATTCAGATGAGGATGTTACTGCAATTATAGATAAACCAAATTATACACCAGAAACAAACAAGGTACTAATTGGCCTATATAACTTTAGAAACCCTGAAGTTCTTAAAGAATGTTTGGGTAAAGATTATGAACTCCACCGCGGAGAACTTCAACTTAGCTCAATGATTGAAGAATATTCTAAAAAAGTTCAAATGAAAGGTCTTTTAATAAAATCTTGGTATGACACAGGCACGCTTCGTGACTATAACATGACCATGGCAAAAAACATTGCAGGAAGAAGTTTCAACAGATTTAAATTAGATGAATTTGGTGTGCTAACTAAAGAAAGCGAATATAGCAAATTAAAAACAGAAATTAAATGGCTAGATACCATTCAACACTCCGACCTTGCTTTTTTAATTCCACAATTCTTTGGCTACACAATAGACGGCAACAAAACCACTTACAAAATAGAAATGGTAAATGGTAAAACCTTAACAGAATATTTCAACTTCTATGAAATTAGTGAAGACAACTGGACATATATATTTGATAAACTTTTAAAAACAGGCAACTTAATGTGGAGCAAAAAAGCACCTAAGGACGCACCAAACATTGAAGAACTTTCAAAATATATGTACATAACAAAAACAATAGACCGCATTAAAGAATGGCACAGACAAGACATTCTTGAAAAAGATTATATCTACGCCAACGGCGAAAAACTTTTAGGTTTTAACATAGTTTTTGAAAAGCTTCAGGATAAAATAAATAATCTTATCAAAACAAGTAAGAACTATTATTCAATTATTCATGGCGACATCTGTTTCAGCAATGTTATCTACTTTCCTGAAACAAATACCTTTAAATTTATAGACCCAAGAGGCAATTTTGGCACAGATACTATTTATGGTGACGCTAGATATGATGTTGCAAAAACGCGCCACAACTATCATGGGCTTTACGACTATATCACGCTTGATATGTTTAAACTAAAAGAAAAAGCGCCAGATAACTTTGAGTACTCCTTCTTTACCGGTAAAATGATAAACCCTATGCTTTTTGATGAAATAGTAGAAAAGCATGGCTATAATATAGATGAAATTGAACTTATTGAAGGCTTACTATTTATATCTATGATACCACTACACAGCGATGACCCAGAGGCTCAAATAATGTATTACATAACAGGCTTAAAGTGTTTAAATAGTCAGTTAGAAAAAGAAGAGGCTAAATAACCTCTTCTTTTATATTTTTCTAATAATTCTTGTGTTTGGTGTTGGAATAGGTGGAGTAATAAATGGTGCACCACCAAAGCTTGAAGTTATGCTAGCAAATATATAAGACATATTTGCAAAAGCAGTGTTCACAAGATTTGCTAGATTGTGCTGAATAAATTCGTTTAAACCATCATAGGAAGTTAAGTCTATCTCTTCAGTGAGCTTTGGATCTATACTTCTTTTAATAAAGCAAGTTGCCTTAGCTTCAAAAATAGATTTTGGGTCCATAACCAAATTTCTTGAGCATTCAAAAGTTATGCTGTTTTTTTCAACTTTTGTAATGTTTACTTCATCTTGCACTGTTAAATTTACAGTTGTTCCTACCGAGATAGGTAAAACATCATAATTCAATTTTAAAAGTCTTGCCTCTGTTTGAGGTATAAAATTTTTCATTTCTAATTCTTGCATGTATAATCTCCTTAATCTTAAATAGTATAGCATAGAGAAAAAAATAAACCAAATATTTAAGCAAAATTTAATAAAATTTCTTGACAAAGGGTGCTAGTTATAGTATATTAATAGAGCAAAATGCGGGCGTGGCGGAATGGCAGACGCGCTTGTTTAAGGGGCAAGTGGGAAACCGTATGGGTTCAAGTCCCGTCGCCCGCACCAAATAAAAATAATCCAAACCTTCCTGGTTTGGATTATTTTTATTTGTACTCTTATTTTTTTATTTTTTCTTTTTTCACTTTTATTAAATTTTAATAATTATTTTTAATAATAAGTAAAAAATATAATATTATGTATTTTTTATTAGTTTATTAATAACCATTATAACCAGATTATTTCTCTCTATCTAAATTTACAATTGGCAATGTTTTAGAATTATCTAATCTATAAAATTCATCTGATATATTTTCAAGCATGTTTGAAAA
The DNA here is from genome assembly GCA_944372325.1 of uncultured Clostridia bacterium. Classification (GTDB taxonomy): domain Bacteria; phylum Bacillota; class Clostridia; order Christensenellales; family UBA1242; genus Caccopulliclostridium. The sequence continues at coordinate 95,127 of CALVYR010000001.1, forward strand.
TTTTAGGCTTCTTATGTACCTTTCTCTAATTTTATCTTCTGGAACATCATGGCCACCTTGGCTAGTTCTCTTTCTTTAAAAAATTATTTAAGTTTTCCATTATATCTCCTTATATTATTATAACAAGAAATATTCAATTTTTAATACTAAATTAACACAAAATTGTAGATTTTTACATAAAAATTAAGTATGAATAAAAAAATATGTGTTTATGCTATTGCAAAAAATGAAATTAAATTTATTGACCGTTGGTATGAAAGTGTGAAAGAGGCAGACTATGTTTGCGTTTTGGATACTGGAAGCCAAGACGGCTCTTTTGAGCGTTTTAAAGAGCTTAACATTATAACAGAGCAAAAAAAATATAGTACATTTAGATTTGATGTTGCTAGAAATGATAGTTTAAAACTAATTCCTGAAGATACTGACATATGCGTATGTGTAGATATAGATGAATATTTTGAAAAAGGCTGGAGTAAAATTCTTAGAAAAAAATGGAAAGAAAATGCTGGGCGTGCAAGATATCGCTATACATGGAACTTCAACCCTGATGGAAGTGAAGGCTATGTTTTTATGGCAGACAAAATACACAAGAAAGATGCCTATATCTGGACACATCCTGTTCATGAAATTTTAACTCAGATCGATGATAAAGAATATGAATTTATAGATATTCCAGAAATTCAATTAAATCATAAAGCAGATAATAGTAAATCTAGGACCAACTATCTTCCACTACTTGAACTATCTTTAAAAGAAAGACCTTTAGATGATAGAAATGCTCACTACCTGGGTAGAGAGTACATGTTTCATAACGAGTATGATAAAGCCATTGAAACACTAAAATATCATTTATCACTTCCAACCGCCACTTGGGCTGAAGAACGCTGTGCAAGTTTAAGATTTATTGCACTTTGTTATAAGTATAAAGGAGATTTTGAAAAGGCTGAAGAATATTTTTTAAAAGCTGTGTTAGAATGTGATACAACAAGAGAACCATATTACGATTTAGCACTATTATATTTTGAAGAAAAAGAATTTTTAAAATGTGCAGTCACCTTTAATGAAATGTTTAAAATAAAAACTAGAAATTTAACATATATATCCTCTCCCACCTGCTGGAGCAGTTTACCCTACGACTATCTTTCACTTGCATATTACAATTTAGGCGATTTTAATAGGGCAATAATTGCCGTAGATGAAGCAATAAAATTAAATGACGATGAAAGATTAAAAAATAATAAACAAGCCTTTTTAGAAATGAAATTAAATAAAAATTAAAATTATTTTAATAATTCTGAAGCGCAATTTGAATACGCTCTAAAAAGCCCTCCTGCTCCAAGTTTAATTCCTCCAAAATATCTTATAACAACTATTAAAATATTATTTAAATTCTTTTTTTCTATAATATTATATATTGGCTTACCCGCTGTGCCACTAGGTTCTCCGTCATCATAATATTTGGCGCTTACCCCTACTTTATAGGCATAACAAATATGCGTAGCTTTTTTATGCTCTTTTTTTAAATTATTTAATATTTCTTTTATTTCCTCTAAATTAGAAATTTCATATAAAAAACCTAAAAATTTTGATTTTTTTATTATTATTTCATTATTTTTTATTAAATTTATCATATATTTTCATCTTTTAATATTTTATTTCTTAATTGACCGCAAGCACCTTCTATATCTTCACCCATAGTTCTTCTAACTGTTGTACTAATTCCAAGTTTCTCTAGTGCATTTTTAAATGTGTAAGCATTTTTAGAAGATTTAAGCCCGCGTTCTTTTACTTCATTTAAAGGAATTATATTTACATGAAAAGAATAGTCACCCTTTAAGTTTTTAGCAAGTTCTTCTGCATTTTTTAAGCTATCGTTCACCCCTGCAATTAGGGCATATTCATACACAACTCGTCTGCCAGTTTTATCAAAATATCTTTTTGCCGATTTAATTACCTCATCATATTTATAAGCCCTTGCTACTGGCATGAGTTTTTCTCTTATTTGACCATTTGGTGAATGCAGAGAGATTGTAAGTGTGATAGGCAAATTTTCTCTTGCTAGTTTATCTATTTTATCTACAAGCCCACAGGTTGAGAGTGAAATGTTTCTAGGAGAAATATTTAAACTATCGGGCGAGCTAATTAATCTTAAAAAATCTATAACGGCATTATAGTTATCTAGTGGTTCACCACTGCCCATTAATACTATATTTGTTATCTTTCTATCCTTTACACTACCACCTAAATCTCTGTTTACAAGTAAAACCTCGGAAAGAATTTCACCGCAAGACAAATTTCTTATTAACCCGTTTAGCCCAGAGGCACAAAATGAACAGTTCATTCTGCATCCCACTTGAGTTGATACACATAGTGTGTAGCCGTATTTATATTTCATTAAAACGCCCTCAACTATGTTTCCATCCAAAAATTTAAAAACATATTTTTTAGTGCCGTCTTTGCTTTCTAACTTTTTATAAATTTGCGCAGGAAAATTTGAATAACTGGCTAAAAGCTTTTCTTTAAAGGCTTTGCTTAAATTTGTAATTTCCTCTAAACTTTTTCCTGAATGAAGGCCTTCAAAAAGTTGTTTTGCGCGGTAAGTCTGCTCGTTTAAACTTTTAGTAATGGCTTTAAGTTCTTCTAAATTAAAATCTAATATTGTTTGCATAGGTAAAGTATAGCTTTTTTATTAAATTTTTGCAATATTTTTGAATAATATTTAGCTTTCTACACAAATTAATAGTGGAGGTAAAAAATGGATAATCAAAAATGGCGTCCAGGTGAACAGGCTCCAGAAAGCGGAAATTACACTGCTTATGATAGCCAAGGTCACAATGGCGGTACAACTTACCTTGAAAAAGGTCAAAGATTTCCAGCAACTCAACATTCTGGAAGTTATTACGAATTAGAAAAATAATTCTTGTTACTCTTCTCCTTTTTTGCCTTTAGGCATAAAAAATCGGCTTTATTTTCTCCGAGCCGATTTTTTATGCTTTTTGCTATTAGTTTAATAAATCATCTTCCATAACATCTGGTTTTTCTATCCCTAAAAGTTTAAGCACAGTAGGAGCAACACTTGCAAGTTTTCCACCAGATTTTAGTTTTGAGTTTTTATATCTTTCGCTTACCAAAATAAATGGCACTGGGTTTGTGGTATGTGAGGTAATGGGCTTACCATTCTCATCTTCAAGGCACTCTGCATTTCCATGGTCTGCTGTAATAATACAATCTCCACCAGCTAAAAGAGTTGCCATTGCCACAGCATATGCGCATTTATCTACAATTTCAATAGCTCGCTTTGTTGCCTTTAGGTTTGCAGTGTGTCCAACCATATCAGGATTAGAAAAGTTTATTAACACAAAGGAATATTTATCCTCGCTTATTGCGGTCATAGCATCTTCAGCGATTTCACAAGCACGCATTTCTGGAAATTCACTAAAATCTTTAACATCTTTAGTTTCAATAAGTTTGCGCGTTTCACCTTCAAAAGGTTCCTCTCTTCCCCCATTAAAGAAAAAGGTTACATGGGCATATTTTGTGGTTTCTGTAACATGATACTGCTTGAGGCCTGCTTTTGAAACTGTTTCGCTAAGCCCCTCTTTTATTTCTTCTTTTGGATACGCAACATGAACATTTTTAAATTCATCGGAATATTCCGTCATGGTCACAAAATATAGGTCGTCAAGTTTTTTTGTGGGGAATTTATCAAAGGCTTTTTCAGTAATGGCTTCAGTTAACTCTCTTGGCCTATCCGTTCTAAAATTAAAGAAAATTACGCTGTCACCAGAATTGATTGTTTTAGGCTTGCCTATTATAGCAGGCTCTATAAATTCATCATAAACTCCATTTTGATAACTAGCCTCTATTGCCTCGCTAGCGCTTTGAAAGTAATTTTCCGCCTGTCCCAAACAGATTGCATCGTATGCCTTCATAACGCGCTCATAGCGTTTTTCACGGTCCATAGCATAAACTCTGCCAATCACTGTGGCAATCTCTGCGTTTTTACCTTTCATAAATTCTTCCAGGTCGCGAACAAACTTAAGGGCACTATCCTTTAAAGTATCTCTGCCATCCGTGAATACATGCACATATATGTGCTGAACCCCAGCTGAATATGCCATATCTATTAAAGTTTTTAAGTGGTTTATATGAGAATGCACTCCACCATCGGATACAAGCCCCATTAAATGGAGTGTGGTTGAATGGCTAAATGCCTCGTGAAATATTTTATTCTTTTGAAAATCACCCGTTTCAATATCATGGTTGATTTTACTTAAATCTTGAAGAACAACTCTGCCCGCTCCAAGATTTAAATGTCCAACTTCGCTATTGCCCATCTGCCCTGCACTTAAGCCTACAGCTTCTCCACTAGCATTTATTAAGGTATGTGGATATATCTTTTTAAGCTTATCTAAGTTTGGTGTTCCTTGAAGTTTTATAGCGTTGCCTTTTATTTCTTCTCGTTCACCAAAACCGTCTAATATAATTAATGTTACCATGAAGTTATTTTAATGCGAAACAAATTAAAAAGTCAATTTAATTTGCATATGTAAATAAAATTTCTTATTCATAGTTTTAATATAGCTAAAGCTAATTTAATTGACAAATTTAATAGATTATGCTACATTCATTTCTATGAATTTAGTTAAAATTATTGCTGAAAAATTGGGCGTAGATGAAAAACTTATAACTCGCCCTCCAAAACCTGAAATGGGAGATTACTCTCTGCCCTGCTTTGTGTTTGCAAAGGAGAGAAAGGTTAGCCCAGATGTCATCATGAAAGAGTTTGAAGAAAAAATAGCTGACGACCCAATGTTTGAGCCCTGTAATAAAGTGGGAGCTTATTTAAACTTTGTTTTAAACAAAGAGTATGTTGGCAAAATGTTAATGCAAAGCTTAAAAAATATCTCCTACCCAAATATTGGAAATTATAAGGTCGTTGCAATAGACTATTGTTCTGTAAATCTAGCAAAATATCTTCATATAGGTCATTTCACTACAACAATTATTGGTGAAAGCTTGGCTAGAATTTGTGAAGCGCTTGGATATAAAGTTATTAGAATAAACTATGTTGGTGACTATGGCACGCCGTTTGGAAAGATGGTTGTAGCCTACAAACTTTGGGGAAACAGAGAAGAAATAGAAAAACGCGGAGTAGATGCAATACAAGAACTCTATGTAAAATTTTGTGCAAATGAAAATGAGGAACTTCTTGAAAAAGCGCGCTATGCTTCAAGTCAGATAGAGAAAAAATCAGGCACTGAATATGAAATATACAAATGGATAATAGAGGTAACAATTGAAGAAACAAGGCGCTTAATTTCCCGCATGGGCATTACCTTTGATGATTGGCGTGGCGAAAGCACTTATAACGATAAAATGGAGCCAATTCTTGAGGAAATTCGTTTGGCTGGGCTTTCAAAGATAGAAAATGGCGCTACAATTATAGATATGAACGACTACAACTTAGGTGTATGCGTTTTAAAGCGCAGTGACGGAGCAAGTTTGTATGTAACGCGTGACCTCGCCGCAGTTGAAGATAGATACAACCTATATCATTTTGATGAAATGCTTTATGTAACTGCAAGTCAGCAAAACAGCCACTTTGCAAAGCTATTTAAAATTTGTGAGCTTTTAAATAAACCATATGCAGATAAATTAAAGCATATTTCCTATGGAATGTTTAGTTTGCCCGAGGGCAAAATTGCTAGCCGAAAAGGTAAACAAGCTTTGTTTCAAGACATATTAAATGAAGCTGAAAATGAAGCATTAGAAGTTGTTAAAAGTAGACCTTTAAGCGAAGAAAAGAAACAGGAAATTTCAAAAAGTGTGGCATTATCTGCAATATCCTTTAGCATTTTAAAGGTTGATAGAATTAAAGATAAAGTTTTTGACCTAAAAAAAGCCGTATCCTTTGACGGAGAAACAGGCCCTTATATTCAGTACACTTTTGCTAGATGTAACAGCTTAATAAAGAAATATTTAGAAAGATATTCCTTTAAAGATGATGAAGTGCCTGAAATAACGCAAACAGCGTTTACAGCATTAAAACATCTTGCAGATAGAGAAAGCACGATTTTACTTTCAAAAGAAAAGTATGAACCCAGCATAATTTCAAGATATCTACTAGATTTATGCCAAATATTTAACAGCTATTATAACGAAACAAAAATAATTACAGATAGCGAAGAAGAGAGCGCAGGCAGAATAAACCTAGTTAGGATAATAAAAAATGTATTAGAGCGCGACATGAAACTTGTTATGATTGGTCCAATAGATGAGATGTAATATGAATATATCATATGTATACATTTTAACAAATAAAGCCAATACTTTGTTTTATATAGGAATAAGCGGGAATATAAAAACCCGCTTTTTTCAGCATAGAAAGCATTTAATAAAAGGTTTTACTGATAAGTATAATATCACAAAAGTTATTTACATAGAAAGTTTTAATTCTATTATAGAAGCTATAGAAAGAGAAAAACAATTAAAAGGCTGGAAAAGAGAAAAGAAAATAGAACTCATTAAAACTCTTAATCCAAATTTTAAAGATTTATACGAAGATATAATGAACTGTTAAACTAATAATAAAATTTAGACACTAATTATATATCCCACTTAGTTTTTCCTCTATCGTCATCCTGAGCGAAGCGTAAGCGTAGTCGAAGGATCTTGGCACTAGCGTTTGGCTTTCTTTTAAAGCTTGCAGAGATATTAAAGTTTTTATTACATTTGAGTTTAACCTTTTTAACTCTGCATGCCATATTATTTATCTTGCTATAGTAGCAAGATCCTTCGACTTCGCTCAGGATGACGATAGCTGGGCGCTGGAAATTTTTAATAGTTGAAGTTTTAGTTTTAACTTTGCAATAAACTTTAAATATTATTCAATAATGCAAGTAAAATCTATG
>CALVYR010000002.1 GCA_944372325.1 uncultured Clostridia bacterium
TCAAAAAAATTTTAAGGTAAGGATAATATTTTAAGTAGCCTTTTCTAGAGCTCGTTTCGGAATTTTAAAAGAAAGCGGAGGCTACGGAAGAATAAAATTCCTCAAATACCTCTATAAAAGGCTACTTAAAATATTTTTTGATAGGTTGGGGAGTAAAGCAAGAGCTTCAAAGTGGGGCTTTGCAAGAAGCTTCGGAGCCCATTCCACCGTCATCCTGAGCGTAGTCGAAGGATCTTGTTGCATTATGGATAAATAGTATGGCTTGCAGAGTAAAAAAGTTAAACACAACGGAAATAAAAACTTTAAAAACCCTGCTAGCATAAGAAGAAAATAAAACGCCAGTACCAAGATTCTTCGACTTCGCTACCGCTTCGCTCAGAATGACGGCTTTGGGGTAAGGCTTACGCAGGCATAAAGCGGAGTAGGGCTTTAATAGCAACGCCTAACCCTCGTCATTTCGACCGAAAGGAATTATGGCTAAGTAAACTTCTATTATTAATGCTAGACGAAAAGCAAAAGTATTGCAGAGGTCAATATGGAGCGGAGAAATCTCAGCCTCTAAAAAAATCAGCCGAGATTTCTCCACTACATATAAAGGAAAAATAAAATCTAACATATCGTCTTGGCAAAGAGCATTTGTAGCTAAACAAACAATAATTTCTGATCCTAATGGTTGGATAGGATATTCTTCTTCTACTGGGACTACTTATTATACAGCAGAGGAAATTTCTGATCCCGAAAATGCTGCAACTATTGTACTTAAACATGCTGGTTATAGTATGAGTAAATCTTAATAATGGAAAACAAATTAAAATCCGCTAAAAAATCAATTTGGCGGATTTTTTTATAATTTTAAAATTTATATCTACTATTTTTTGTTACCAAGCTCTAATATCTTTTGAAGTATTAGTTTGTTTGACGGAACGGATGATATTTCGTTCATTCTACTAATGTACCTGTCTTTATTTTGATAAAGATTGTTAATAGTCCTTTTTAAGGTTACAGGGTTTAGCTCTTCTTCGTATAACAGACTTGCAAAACCATATCTTTTAAATGCTGTTGCGTTTTCTATTTGGTCACCGCGCGATTGTGCCTTGCTTAGTGGAATAAGTAGCATAGGCTTTTTTAAAGCTAGTATTTCAAATATGGAGTTTGCTCCTGCTCGAGAAACTACTAGGTCGGCTAGGTTAAAATAGTCCCAAATGTTGTCCACAAATTCTCTTTGAAAATAATTTGGCTTATCTATTTCTTTTGAATTGTTTTTTCCTACAATATGAACTATATTAAAGTCCTTTAGTTTGTCTATGCTTTTAAATACAACCTCATTGATTTTTTTTGCCCCCAAACTTCCTCCAAATATCAATACACAAGGTTGCTTCTTTTTGAAATTGCATTCACAGTTGTTTTTGTTACCTTTAAAAATTTCTTCTCTTATTGGTGATCCAGTATAGATGCATTTGTCGTTTTTACAAGTTTCGCGAAAGCTGGTGAGCATTAAATTACAACGCTTCATAATAAGTTTATTTGCAAGCCCAAAGCTATAATCGCTTTCGTGGCTAATAATTTTTATACCTAAACTTTTCCCAGCTATGCATACTGGAACAGCAACATAACCGCCCTTAGAAAAGATGACATCGGGCTTTAATTTTTTTAAGAGCTTTTTGCAGGCTCTTACAGAACTTATAAGCTTAAAGGGAATAAGAAGGTTTTTTAAAGTGAACTTTCTTATTAACTTTACAGTTTCAATTTCTTTAAACTCTATGCCTGGAATTTTGCTAATTATATCTTTTTCCATTCCATTTTTTGAACCGATATAAACAATTTTATCAAAATGTTTTTTAAGTTCTGGAATTAGCGCTACATTTGGCATAATATGACCAGCAGTTCCGCCACCTGTTAAAACTATTGTACTCATAAAGTTATTTTATGTAGCTAAATATTTTTTATGCTATCACAGAAAATGAATATTTATTCAAAAATATAAATAATTATTCATTAAAATAATTTTTATAAAATTTTTTAAGTTAATAAATTGTTGACAATAATTTTTTAAAATTGTTATAATAAACAAGTTAAGTAGAGGGAAATATGTCAAATTATGAATCGAAAGATATTGTGGTGTTAGATGGTTTAGACGCCGTAAGACTAAGACCTGGTATGTATATTGGTACAACTGGGCAAAAAGGTTTGCATCACATATTATGGGAAATTGTAGATAATGCTATAGATGAAATATCAAACGGCTTTGGTAATAAAATTGTTATAACGCTTGAAAAGGATGGCTCGGCAACTGTTGAAGATAATGGTAGGGGAATTCCTGTAGATATTCATCCAACAGAAAAAAAATCTGGCGTTGAGGTTGTGTTTACCAAACTTCATGCGGGTGGAAAATTTGATACTCATAACTATGGATATTCTGGTGGACTTCATGGTGTCGGTGCATCTGTAACTAATGCTCTTTCTGAATGGCTAAAAGTAACAGTATGCAAAAACAAAAAAAAGTATTTCATGGAATTTAGAAGTTTTCCAGATGAGAAAGGTAAGATAAAAAGTGGAATACCTGTATCGCCATTAACTGAAATAGGTACTTCAACGACCACTGGTACAAAAATTCAATTTATGCCAGATACAAGAGTTTTTGGAGATATTAGGTTTAGCTATGATGCTATCGTAAGAAGAGTGCGTGAACTTGCTTTTTTGAATAAAGGCATAATTATTCAAGTTATAGATAAAATTACTGGACAAGACCAAACTTATTGCTATGAGGGCGGGCTAAAAGATTTTATAGCCTATATTAACGAGGAAAAAACTCTATTATTTAATAAGCCAATCTATTTAACTAGCGAAAGTAAAATAATTAAAATGGAAGCAGCGGTTCAATATACCGACTCCTATACTGAGAACTCATTTTCTTTTGTAAACAACATTCCAACAACTGAGGGCGGAACTCATGAAACCGGCTTTAGAACAGGGTTTACAAAGTTTATGAATGAGTTCGCTAGAACGCTAGGGCTTTTAAAGGAAAAAGAACAGAACTTTATTGGTGAAGACTTTAGAGAGGGTATTACTGTAGTTTTAGCCATTAAGATGAACAATGTTCAGTTTGAAGGTCAAACAAAAACAAAGCTTGGAAACCCAGAAGCTAAAACTGACATTGAAGCTATGGTATATAGAGAGCTAAGTAAATTCTTTAGCGTAAAAGAAAATCAAAAAATTGCTGAGATAATAATAAATAAAGCTAAGGGTGCATCTAAAAGCCGTGAAGCAGCAAGAAGAGCAAAAGAACTTTCAAGGGCAAAAAATTCGGCAGACAACTTTAATCTTGTTGGTAAACTTGCTAGCTGTACTAGTAGAAAGCCAGAACTATCCGAGCTTTTTATAGTTGAAGGTGATAGTGCAGGCGGTAGTGCAAAACAGGGTAGAGATAGAGCTTTTCAGGCTATCCTTCCTTTAAGAGGAAAACCCTTAAATGCTGAAAAGAAGAGGCTTGAACAAGTACTTGCTAACGATGAAATTAGAACTATAATAAGTGCTTTAGAAACTGGTATTAGTGAAGATTTTAACATAAATAATTTAAGATATAATAAAGTTATAATTTTATCCGATGCCGATCAAGATGGTGCGCATATTAGAGCAATTCTTTTAACATTTTTCTATCGTTATATGCGAGAACTTATCACTGACGGCCATGTTTTCATAGGGCTTCCTCCTTTATATAAAATACAGAAAGGAAACCAGATTGAATATGTTTATTCAGACTATGAACTTCCTGAAGCTGTAAAGAGGTTTGGAAGAAGTTATCAAATTCAAAGATATAAAGGTTTAGGTGAGATGAACCCAGAGCAACTTTGGGAAACTACTATGGATCCTGAAAAAAGGACGCTTGTAAAAGTGACCATAGACGATGCCACAGAGGCTGAAAAAATGGTTACAACTTGGATGGGCGACAATATTGATGCAAGAAAACAATATATTAGTGAACATGCAAACTTTGATAGAGAAGACACTTTTATGGAAGATTATAGATAGGAGAAAATTTTGGACGAAGAGGATATTGGTGGCGAAGAACTTTTGCCAGGTCAAATGTGCTATGATGAACTATTATCTCACGAAGAGGAAAAACCTCAAGAAGAAATAGAAAATATAGTACTAACTGACCAAATAGGCATGGATGATATCTATAATGGGATAACAAACAGTAAGTTGCCTCAGAAATTAGATACAACCCAGCAGGATGAAAACTTAAAAGTTAGTAGTGGTGAAAAAGTTTTGCCTGCCTCTAACATGCAGGATGAAGTAAATCAAATAGAACCCAATTTACAAGAACGCAAAGAAGAAAACGAAAAAGAAATTGAAGATGAAATCATAGAAGATGAAGATTTAAATGATGATATAAAACTTAAAGAAATAGACGAGATTAATTCTGAAGATGTTGTTACAGATGAAGTTAAAGAAAATGAAGTTTTCAAAATAGGAAGTTATAAGAAGGTAAATATGTCGGAAAGAGAAGAAAAGAAAATGGAAGAAGAAAGGAAATTAAAGCCGTTTGATTATGAAGATGGGGTTGTGGTAAAGACCATAGATGAAGTTCTGCATGAATCTATGATTCCTTATACAGAACATGTTGTAATGGACAGGGCTCTTCCAAGGGTAGAAGATGGTTTAAAACCAGTTCAAAGAAGAATTTTATATTCTATGTTAGAACTAGGTTTAACCCCAGATAAGCAATATAGAAAATCTGCTCGTATTGTGGGCGATTGTATGGGTAAGTATCACCCTCATGGCGATAGTTCTGTTTATGATGCTATGGTTCGTATGTCGCAAGATTTTAGTTTGCGCGCACCTTTAGTTGATGGCCATGGTAACTTCGGCTCTATAGATGGTGATAGCGCCGCAGCAATGAGGTATACAGAAGCAAAGCTTACTCCTCTTGCAATGGAACTTTTAAGAGATTTAGAAAAAAATACTGTGCACTGGAGTTTGAACTTTGATGATACTTTAAAAGAACCTGATATGCTTCCTGGTAGATTTCCAAACTTACTTGTAAATGGAACTTCTGGTATTGCTGTAGGTGTGGCAACTAACATACCACCTCATAATTTGGGTGAGGTAATAAATGGTGTAGTAGCATATATTGAAAACAATAAAATTACTATTGACCAAATGATGAAATATATTCCAGCTCCAGACTTCCCGACGGGTGGAATTATCATAGCTAGCGAAGAATTAAAAACGGCGTATGAAACAGGTAAGGGAAAAATTATTGTAAGGGCCAAAGTTAAGCTGGAAAATAGCGGTGATAAGCAAAGCTTAGTTATAACTGAACTACCTTATCAAGTGAATAAATCTGCATTACTTCAAAAAATAGCTGAACTAAAAACGGATGATAAGTCTATAGCTTCATATATTGGAGAAATTCGAGATGAGTCTGATAGAAATGGTATGCGAGCTGTGCTTAGAATAAAGAAGGGTGGAAACCCTGAAAAGATATTAGAGTATCTATATAAATCAACTCAACTTGAAGTATCGGTTGGTATAAATATGGTTGCTATTGCCAGTGGAAAACCAAGGCAACTTGGGCTTTTGGATATTATTAGTTATTATGTTGAGTATCAACGCGAGGTTATAGTAAGAAGAACGAAGTTTGACCTAGATGTGGCAAAAGATAGAGCACATATTGTAGAAGGTCTGCTAATAGCTATACGAAATATTGATGAGGTTGTTAGAATTATTAAAAAATCTGCAACTACTACGGAAGCTAAACAAAAGTTAAAAGAGAGATTTTCTTTATCTGAAAAACAAGCTCAAGCAATCTTAGACATGCGCTTAGCAAGGCTTGTAAACTTAGAGATAACTAAACTTGAGCAAGAACTTAAAGAACTTAAAGAATTGATTGAAAAGCTAACAGCTATATATAATTCTAAGCGCCTTCAATACAACACTGTTAAAACTGAACTTATTGCAATCAAAAATAAATTTTCTAATCCCAGAAGAAGCAGTTTAACAAAGGCGGGAGCAAAAGAAGCTAAAAAAGTTGATTTAAAAGTTGAAGATGAAATAATTTCTCGCGATGTTTTGGTTGCCATAACAGCAGATAATAGCTTGAAAAGTATTCCACTTAAAAATTATATGATGAGCACTAAAGACTTAACTTCTTCATCTAATTTAAGTGATATTCATATCACTGAACTATTTACCACAACTACAAACAAGGCTCTAATTTTTACAAACTTAGGTAATGCTATAAAAATTGATGTGTCTCAGATTCCTGAAAGTAAATGGAAAGGTAAGGGTTCGCCATTAAAGGCTGTTTGCAATAAAGTTTTAGTTGATGAATATCCTGTTAAAGTTATAGAGATACCAGAAAGCCTTGAGAATAAAAATCTTTTATTCTATACAAAAGATGGCATGATTAAACTATCTACCTTTGAAGATAGTGTAGTTAATAAAGTTTATTACCAGGCTATAAAATTAAAAGAAGATGATGAGCTTATAAATGTAGAGGTTCAAAATGAGATAACCTCGGTTTTAATGGTTACGCAAAATGCAATGGCATTGCACTTTAAATTGGATGATGTTCCAGTTCAAGGAAGAGTTTCTGGCGGAGTTAAAGGAATTAACTTAGATGCTGGAGATAAAGTAATATTTGCAGGTCAAACAGACAAGACGGGTGCAATTACAGTTATAACAGATAAGGGCTTTGGTAAAAAAGTGCCAATTGGTGAATATGAACAGATGGCAAGATATAGAAAAGGGCTCAGGGTAATTCCTTTGGGAGATAATGGTAAAAAACTTATTTTTGCGTCCTTTAAAAAAGAGCCAAAATCTGTAGCTATCAACAGGGGCACTGAAATTGAACTTTTAAAAGAAAAGAATATTAGTTATGATTCTAGAACCTCTAAGGGTAAACAAATTGTAAAAGGCAAAATAGAATCTGCATATATTTATGAAGATTAAAAAAATTTTATAAAAATTGTTGATTTTTATTTATATATGTGGTATATTAACTATGTTAGCAACTTTGGGAGTGGGCAGATTTGCCCACTCTTAATTTTAGAAAGGAGATTTATGGCAGGTAAAGTAGAAACTCTTTGCGAAGAAAACATCGTACCAATCATAGAAAAAATGGGTTATGATGTAATTGAAGTTGAATACGCTAAAAAGGTTGACGGAATGAATTTAACTTTTGTAATTGATAAAAGTGGTGGTATAACTCTTGACGATTGCGAAAAAGTTCATAAGGTTGTAGATGAAGAGCTAGACAAATTAAACCCTACTGGAGATGTATCTTATATTCTAAATGTTAGCTCGGCTGGGCTTGACAGGCCTATAAAAAATTATAAGGACTTTATAAGAAATAAAGGAAAGCTCGTTGAAGTTAAACTTTTTTCTCCGTTGGAAGGGAAAAAAGCTTATGAAGGTGAGCTTGTAAATTTTACTGAGGCTGAAGTTATTATTTCAATAAATGGCGAAAATAAAGTATTTAAACGCGATTTAGTTGCACAGGTCGTTCCTGTGATCAAATTTTAAAGGAGTAAAAAATGGTTAATAAAGATTTTTTCCAAGCATTAGATGACTTGGAAGCAGAGAAGAAAATTAATAAAGAGCAGTTTATAGAAACATTGGAAACAGCTTTGACATCTGCATATAAAAAGATGTATGGAGAAGCAAAATCTGCACTTGTAAAACTATCACCAGAAAAGAATACAATTAAAATTTATTCTTATAAAACTGTGGTAGAAAATGTTGAAGATGAGGATAAAGAAATTAGTCTTGAGGATGCTAGGAAGATTAAAAAATCTTACAACATTGGAGATACAGTTGTAAACGAAGAATCCACCAAAGAATTTGGAAGAATTGCTGCTCAGACAGCTAAACAAGTTGTAATGCAAAAACTTAGAGAAATAGAAAGATCTATTGCTGTATCTGAACTTTCTGAAAAGGAAGATGAGCTTTTAACTACTGTTGTTAAAAGAATAGATAATGGAACAGTTTATGTAAGCATTGCAGGCTCTCATACAGAAGGTGTAATGCTTGAATCTGATCAGATACCTGGTGAAAAGTTCCGTGTGGGCGACAGAGTTAAAGTTTATGTTAAGAAAATAAGAGAAAGCTTTAAAGGAACACAGATTCAAGTTTCAAGAAGTAATGCTGAATTTGTTAAGAAGTTATTTGAATTAGAAGTTCCAGAAATTGCATCAGGGGATGTAATAATTAAGGATATAGCAAGAGATCCAGGCAATAGAACAAAAATATCTGTATATTCCAATAAACCTAATGTAGATGCTCTTGGTGCTTGTGTTGGAAACCGAGGTGTTAGAATTAACCAAATTGTGTCGGAAATTAATGGCGAGAAGATAGATCTAGTTTTATACTCCGATGATCCACTAGAATATATAGCTAGAGCTCTTAGCCCTGCAAAAGTGCTTAGTGTTGAAACTAATGAGAGTTTAAAAGTTTCAAGGGTTATTGTTTCTAAAGATAAACTTTCACTTGCCATTGGTAAAAATGGTCAAAATGTTAGACTTGCAGCAAGACTTACTGGCTGGAAAATTGATGTAAAACCAGAAAATGAAGTAATGGAAGAAAACTTAGATACAGATTATGAACTCACAGACCTTTCTGAAGAGGAAAATTCTAAAGACTTAGACGATATATTTGCTGGGCTTGAAGATCTAGGTGAGTAATTATGAATAAGCCTTGTAGAATGTGTATGGTTTGTCGCGAACGCAAACCTAAATCAGAACTCTTTAGGGTTATAAAAAAAAGTTCTGGAGAAATTGATTTAGATTTAACGGGCAAGGCTGATGGAAGAGGGGCATATATTTGCAAAGAGGGTAACTGCAAAGAAAAATTGTTAAAATCTAAAGCTTTAAATAAATCTTATAAAATTAATGTTTCGCAAGAAGTTTATGATAAAATTTTGGATAAACTAAAATAAAAGGGGAATGTCTTTTGGCTAATCAAAATCAAATTTTAAACAATTTAAAAACAATTCACACACTTCAATCTAGTGGGGCTATTCTTTCATTCCTTCGTGAGATAAGAGCCACAAAGGTTCAAACTGAAAGCTTACAAGCAAAACTAGCTTCAAAATTAAAAGAAAAACAAACTGAAGTTAAAGTTTTAGAGCAGAAGGCTGAAATAAAGCCCAAGGTTGAAAAGGTAGAGGTTAAGCCAGAAAAAGAAGAAGTTAAAATAGCTGTCCAAAATGTTAAAGCTGAAGAAAAAAAGTCTAGCTTCGAGCAAAAAACAAATTACTCTAATAACAAATTTGACAAAAATAATAAATTTCAAAATAATAGAAATTCTAATAACAACCAAGGTTATAGAAATCAACAGAATTCAAATAACCAAAAAGGTGGTTACGATTTTAAAAATAAATTTGGTGGAAACAAATCTTCATTTGCTTCTACTAAGGCAAATAATTTTAGAAGTTTCGCGCCAACAGAAAGTAGTGCTGTTTTAGCTACACCTGAAAGGCAAGTTGGCAATAAAAATAAAACACCTTCAAGACAATTAGAAGAAAAAAGGCAGATGAACAAAAAACAACTTCAAAAGAGGACTCAATACCTTGAGGACTATGATGAAGATAGAATGGGTTCTAGAAAATTAATAAAAACAAAGAAAAAGGAAGAAAAAGTATTTGTTGCTCCTGCAATAGAAAATGCCGTAATTACTACAGAAAATGTTTCTGTGAAGGTGTTATCTGAAAAAACTGGTAAACCAGTTACAGAAATTATAAAACAACTCATGCTCCTTGGAATAATGGCAAACATCAATAGTACTATAGATTTTACTACGGCAGAACTAGTTGCTGGAGAATTAGGCGTAAAACTTGAACAAAAACTTGATAAAACTATGGAAGAAAAACTTCATGATGCTACAAATATTGAAGTGGATGATGAATGTGCTGTTCCAAGACCTCCTGTTGTAACTGTAATGGGGCATGTTGACCATGGTAAAACTTCTCTTCTAGACGCATTTAGAAAAACCAGTGTCGCTTTAGGTGAGGCTGGAGGAATTACTCAAAAGATTGGTGCGTATGTAACTAAATATAATGGTCAGAAAATTACTTTCATAGATACGCCTGGCCACGCAGCTTTTACAGCAATGAGAGCAAGAGGCGCTAAAGTTACAGATATAGCTATTTTAGTTGTGGCTGCTGATGATGGAATTATGCCTCAGACCATTGAAGCTATAAATCACATCAAAGCTGCAGGTGTACCAATGATAGTGGCTATCAACAAGATGGATGTTCAAGGCGCTAATCCAGAAAGAGTAAAACAACAACTTGCTGAAAATGGTGTAATGCCAGAAGAATGGGGTGGAGATGCTATTATAGTTCCTTGTTCTGCAAAAACTGGTGTTGGCTTAGATGAACTTTTAAATATGGTTCTACTAGTTGCAGAAATGCAAGAGTTAAAAGCGAACCCAGATAAAATGGCTACTGGTGTTGTAATTGAAGCAGAGCTTGATAAAAATAGAGGGCCTGTTGCTACAGTGTTAGTACAAAATGGAACTTTAAGAATTGGTGATTCTTTTGTTTCTGGTTTAACCTTTGGAAAGGTTAGAGCAATGTTTGATGAAAACGGAAACAAGCTTAAAGAGGCTGGTCCTTCTATGCCAGTATCTGTTCTTGGCTTCTATGAAGTTCCAGATTCTGGAAGTCAGGTTTATGTAGTGTCAGAAAAATTCTCTAAAGATTTAATAGAAGAAAGAAAAAATAAGATAAAGGAAGAACGAACCCATTCAACTTCTGGGGTGAGCCTAGATGACTTTATGACAAAGGTAAATGAGGGTAAGCTTAAAAACTTAAATATTATCATAAAGGCCGATGTTCAAGGCTCTGTTGAGGCTTTAAAACAAACGCTTACGGCTATTAAAAATGATGAAGTTAAAGTTGTTTGTATCCATAGTGGTGCCGGAGCTGTTACTGAATCTGATCTTGTTCTTGCTAAAGCATCAAATGCTATCATTATAAACTTTAATTTGAAAACTTCTGGTAAAATTTCTCAGATGGCTGAAAGTATGGGCGTAGAAATAAAGAACTATAATGTTATCTATACTGTAGTTGATGACATCACTTCAGCAATAAAGGGGCTAATGACGGTTAAATATAATGAGGAAGTTATTGGTCATGCTGAAGTTAGAGCTATATTCAAGCTATCTTCTGTAGGCTTAGTAGCAGGATCTTATGTAACTGATGGTAAAATTCAGCGTGGTGCAGGTGCAAGATTAATTAGAGCAGGTGAAATAATTGAAACAACAGAAATATCTGCTTTAAAAATACAAAAGGACGATAAAGCTGAAGTTAATTATGGCTATGAATGTGGCATAAAACTTCGTGATGTAAAAGAGCTTAAGGAAGGCGATATAATAGAGGCGTTTATTAAAGTAAAAATAGAAAACTAGGAGGTAAAATATGTCTAATAGAATGATGCGCGCAAATGCAGAAATGGTAAGAGTTTTATCTGATATTATTTCCAATAAAATGCGTGACCCTAGAATTTCAAATGAAATAATAACTGTTACAAAAACTAAAACTTCATCCGATTTTAGACATTGTAAGGTGAGTGTTAGTATATTATCTGATAATGAAAATAAAAAGAAGGAAATTATAAAACTTTTAAAGAAATCTTCTGGTTTTATAAAGAAAGAACTTTCTGAAAGTTTAGATCTTCCTTTTATTCCAGAACTAGTATTTGAACTAGATGAAAACTTAGAATATAGTGAAAAAATTAATGAAATTTTAGATACATTAAAAATTTCTAAGGAGGAAAATTTTGAAACAGATAATAAAGAAGATTAAGACTGCAAAGACAATTGCGGTCTTTTGTCATTCAAAGCCTGATCCAGATGCATTAGGTTCTCTTTTTTCCTTGACTATAGGCTTAAAAAGTATTGGAAAAAATGTTGTTGCTGTTTTAGAGGAAAATGTAAAGAAAAAATATGAGTTTATCTCTGGTGAGTATCAAACTACATTTCCAGAAAACTGTGATTTATATATAAGCGTGGATGTAGCTGCTCCTCATATGCTAGGGAAGTTTGAGGAAAAATTTATGGCATTAGAAAACACTATAGAAATAGACCACCACTTCAATAGAACAAGTTCCGCAAAGTTAAGCTATGTTGAGGGTAAAACTTCAAGTTGTTCTGAAATTGTTTACAGGCTTTTGAAAAAATTGCATGTGAAAATAGATGCAAGGCTTGCTACTATAGTTTATACAGGTCTTGCAGGAGATACGGGTTGTTTTTTGCATGAAAACACTACTGCTGAAAGCCATGTTATTGCTTCAGAATTAATAAATTATGGAGCAAAAATATTTCAAGTAAACAGAAAACTTTTTAAATCTAACACAAAGGATAAATTAAAATTGATTAATTTAGCTTTAACCAAATTTGATTATTACAAAGATACATTACTTGTTACCATTTCCTATGAAGATTTTAAAAGTATAGGGTATAACCCTGAGGATGGTGTAGATTTAATAGATTTTGTTTCTAGTATAGAGGGCGTGAATTTAACAGCTTTGCTAACTGAAAGAAAGCCTAATAATTGTTCAATATCTTTTAGAAGCTCTGAAAAATATGATGTTTCAAAATTGGCAGAACGCTTTGGTGGTGGAGGACATGCTGGTGCATCAGGTTGCAAAGATATTTTGGCAAATGTAGGCGATGTTAAAAGTAGGCTTGTAAAAGAAATAAAAAGTTTTATTAAGGAATAGTAAAAATATGTTAGAAGAAGATGCTCTTTTAGTTTTAAATAAGCCTGTAAATATGTCATCTTTTTTGGCTGTAAAATTGGTGAAGAAAATACTAAATGCTAAAAAAGCTGGGCATATGGGGACATTAGATCCTTTGGCAGATGGTGTTTTGGTTATTGGTTTAAATAAAGCAACAAAACTTTTTGATAAATTTCTTAATTCTGATAAAGAGTACATAAGTATATTTAAATTTGGTGAAGAAACGGATACATTAGATCTAGGCGGTGAGGTTATAAAAAAAGATGATAAAGTAATAACTGCCAAGGAGCTTAAAGAAATTTTAAAAAAGTTTATAGGAAAACAAAATCAATTGCCTCCTCTATATTCTGCTAAAAAAGTAAATGGTAAAAGGGCTTGCGATCTAGCAAGAAGTGGTAAAGAGGTAGAGTTAAAACCTAAAGAAATAGAAATTTATAACTTAGAGCTATTAGAAGAGCTGGGTGAGAATAAATTTAAAGTTAAAATTTCTTGTTCTAGTGGAACTTATGTTAGAGCAATTGTTAGAGATGTAGCTAAAGAATTAAACATATGTGGTATGACACTTGCAATAACACGCACAAAATGTGGTGTACTATGCATTGAAAACTCATTTTCACTGGAAGATTTAAGAAATGGCAATTATAAACTAATAGATATGAAAGAATTTACAAAGGAGTAAACATGATAAGGTTTGGACCGTCTGGTAATAGCAAGATCTTTTATGATGAAGGTAATAAGGCTTCCATTCAAGCACCTGCATGGTTAAAGTCTAAGGGGCTTTCTGCTTACGAGTATTCGTTTGGTAGAGGCTATAATATGACTAAAGAAACTGCTATTAAACTTGGTGAAGAAGCTAAGAAAAATGATATAACAATTAGTGCACATGCACCTTTTTATATAAACTTTGCTAACCCGTCTGATGAAATGGCCGAGAAGTCGTTTATGTATGTTTTAACTGGGCTTAAATTTTTAGATTGGTTTAATGGGGAACATTTAGTTGTTCATTTGGCTACTCAAGGAAAAATGCAAAGATTTGAAGCGTTAGAGCTTACTAAAAAGAGGCTAATTAATACTGTTGAAAGGTTAAAAGGCTTAGAATTAAATTTAGATAACAAATATATTTGTCCTGAAACAATGGGAAAGTTCTCACAAATAGGTTCAGCAGAAGAGATTATTGAATTTTGTACGCTAGATCCAATGCTTATCCCAACCTTTGATTTTGGTCATTTAAATTGCTTAAGCGCTGGAAGCTTTAAAAATAAGGATGCTTATAAAAAAGTTTTTGATCTATCTTTTGAAAAGCTTGGAGAATTTAAAACTAAGCATTGCCACATACATTTTTCAAAAATTCAATATTCTGACAAGGGTGAAATTAGACATTTAAATTTTGATGATGAACTATTTGGTCCTGATTTTCAGCCACTTGCAGAGGTGCTACTTGAATATAATTTGGAGCCTACAATAATTTGCGAATCTGCAGATTTTATGGCTGAAGATGCTATAAAAATGTTAAATATTTATGAAAATGCAAAAAAACACTAGACAGATTTTTCTTTTTCGTTTATACTAAATTAGATTTTTATTTTAAGGAGTTTTTATGATAACAGCAGGAGATTTTCGTAAAGGTGTAACTTTTGAAATGGATGGTGCAATATATTTAGTTGTAGATTTCTTACATGTTAAACCAGGCAAAGGTTCACCATTTGTTAGGGCAAAAATTAAAAATATTGTTACAGGCCAAGTTCAAGAAAGAACTTTTAACCCATCAGACAAATTTAAGGTTGCAGTAATTGAAAAGAAAGAGATGCAATATCTTTATAACGAGGGTGGATTATATTATTTCATGGATATGGAAACATATGATCAAATTCCTCTTAACAAATCACAAGTAGAAGATGCATTAAATTTTATTACTGAAAATATGATGGCAACTCTTCAATTTTATAATGGTGAAGCTTTCAGTGTTGAGCCACCAACCTTTGTTGAACTTACAGTAACCGAATGTGAACCTGGCATACAAGGCGATACTTCAAAAGCAGGTTATAAGCCAGCTAAACTTGAAACTGGATATACGCTTAGCGTTCCACTCTTTGTAAACCAAGGTGATAGAATTAGAGTTGATACTCGCGATGGCTCATATATGGAAAGAGTTAAATAATTAATAAAATGTCAAAAAATACAATATCTTCGGGTATTGTATTTTTTTTTGCGCTTTTGTTATGTATAAGCATTTTGCAAAATAATTTACTTCAAAAGAGGTGAATTATGCTTAGTGATGTTTTAGGAGAAAAATTATATTTGATTATTACTACAAAGTTTAACTTTGGCTTTTTAAATGAACTCAGATTAAGGGTGAATAAGCCTATTGTTGCTTTTGTAAAAGGACAAGCTTATTTTCTAGGAAATAACGGGCTTGTAACTTCTGAAGAGAACGCTATAATTGCTACAAAGCAAATGATAGAGGATATCATTTTTCGTGCAAGTGAATTTTCTGTCTATTCAATAAACGAAGAATTAAAGAAGGGTTTTATAGTTTTAAAAGGCGGTGAAAGGTTAGGTATTTCTGGAACCTTAGTTTGTGAAAATGGTCAAGTGAAAACTTTAAATAACTTTACAAGCATAAACATTAGAATACCTCATGAAATAAAAAATTGTTCCTTAGATGCTTTCTCTTTTTTAGTGGATGAAGATGGAGTAAAGAACACTCTTATCATTTCTCCACCAGGAGCTGGAAAAACAACTTTTATAAGAGATTTTGTTAATCAACTCTCAATTAGAAATTTATCCTATAATGTTTTGATCATAGATGAGAGGGGAGAGATTGCTGGAGATAATTGTGAACTTAGCGTTGGAAAATTTGCTGATGTTCTTTCCTTTAGCGACAAAAAAACAGGATTTATGCAAGGTATCCGCGCAATGAATCCACATATTATTGTCACGGATGAAATAGGCGGAGAAGAGGATGTTAAAGCGGTAAAATATGCAGGAAATTGTGGCGTAAAAGTTATTGCTACAATTCATGCTGGGAGCTTAGAAGAATTAAAGGCCAAAGATGGTTTTACAGATTTAAAAAACACCTTTGAAAGATATGTTCTTTTATCTAAAAGAAATGGTCCAGGAACTATAGAAGGCGTTTATAGTGAAAATTTTTCTCGTTTAGCCATTTGGAGGTAAATATGAAATTTGTTCTACTAGGCGTTATAGTTTTCATTTGCGGTTATATTGGCTATGGACTTTCTAGATATTATTTTTCTAGAGTAAAACTTTTTATGAGTTTGATAAATTTTACAGAAAAACTAGATACAGATATAAACTTTGGGAAAGCAAAACTTTTAAAAATTATTGAAGATTTTAAATGTGAAAGTAAAGATTTAAAAAAGATTTTAAATGGTTACATCTTGTGTTTAAATGAGGGTAAATCTTGCACAGAAGACATGGTTTTTAAAGATATAAAAATTCTTAAAGATGAAGAAAAGAATGTTATTTTAAACTTCCTTTTAGAGCTGGGAAAACTTGATGTTTTTAATCAGACAAAACAGATAGAAAACAGCAAGCTTAGGTTTAAAGAAATTCTTGAAGGATGCAATGAAGAAAAAAAGAAATATGGAAATCTCTATTTAAAGCTAGGAATAATCTTGGGGTTACTTATTGCTTTAATTTTATTTTAGGAGGTGAATTATGGGAATAGACATCATCTTTAAAATAGCTGCTGTTGGTATTTTAACAGCAGTAGTAGGGCAAGTGTTAAAACACACAGGTAAAGATGAAATAGCCATGATTACAACTTTGGCGGGGCTTATAATAGCACTTTTAATGGTTCTAGATTTGATAGTGCAACTTTTTGATACTGTTAAAACACTTTTTAACTTTTAAAGGAGATTATGGAACTATTTAAAATTGTGGGTATAGGGCTTATCACTTGCATTGCATGCTTAATAGTAAGACAGGTAAAACCTGATGTAGCGTCTATTATTATGATAGCAGGTGGGGTAGTAATACTTTTGATGGTCGTCGATTATGTCGCCCAAATTTTTGATGTGTTCAAGGTTATAATAGATAAAACTGGTCTTACTTCTAATTTATTTAGTATTGTTTTAAAAATAGTTGGCGTAGGCTATCTTACTGAGTTTGCTGCAAACATTTGTTCAGACACTGGTTGTAATAGTTTGGCAGATAAAATTTTGCTGGCTGGGAAAATTTTGATCTTAGTTATGAGTCTTCCTATTGTTACAAATATTGTTGAAATTGTGGTGGGCTTGCTATGAAGAAGTTGATAATTATTCTAGGTATAGTTTTTATATTTTCCTTGCCTTTGTTTAGTTATTCTGGAGTTGCATATGCAGACACTTCAGAGGAAGAACTTATAGATCAAATTGAGGAAAGCGTTAATGGTCAGCTAGAAGATCTTGACTTAAGCGGGCTTGAAAGCATTTTAAATAATTTAAACAAAGAGCAAAGTGAAATGTTTGGCTCTGGAACATTTATAGAAAAATTGCAGAGCATTTTAAGTGGAGAATTTTCAGACAATGCGGGAAGTGTTTGGGAAGCTATACTTGGACTTATTTTTGATGAACTTTTAAATTTCTTACCACTAATTGCTACAATAATTGCTGTTGCAATACTTTCTGGTATGATTGGGGATTTAAGGGGAGCAAATTCTAAATCGATTGCAGACATAACGCATTTTGTGTGCTATGGTGTGATAATTATTCTAGTAGTGAGTGCTTGCACGAGCATTTTAACTTTAACCTCAAACACCTTGCAGGGGCTTAAAAATCAAATAGATGTAGCTTTTCCAATTTTGTTAACAATCTTAACTGCTATAGGTGGTACAAGTTCTGTAAGTGTATATCAACCAGCGGTAGCGCTATTTTCAGGAACTATAATGCAGATATTTACATTAGTTCTAATGCCATTATTTATATTTTCTTTGGTGTTTACTGTAATTTCTAATCTGTCATCATCTGTAAAACTAGAAAAATTTTCAAGTTTTTTTAATAGCCTTTTTAAATGGATAACTGGCGCGGTTTTTACAATTTTTATGGGCTTTTTAATTATTCAAGGAATAACAGCAGGGAGTTTAGATACTGTATCTATCAGAACAGCCAAATATGCTATAAGAAGCTATATTCCTATTCTTGGTGGCTATCTTTCTGAAGGTTTCAATGTTATTATGGCAAGTTCAATACTCATTAAAAATGCTATTGGTGCAAGCGGGCTTTTACTTATGTTTTCTAGTGTTATAGTCCCAGTGGTGGAAATTGTTCTTTTAATGCTATGCTTAAAATTAACTGCAGGAATTTTAGAGCCTCTTACAGATAGTAGAATTTCTAATTTTATAAGTGGAGTGGCAAAAAGTTTGATAATGCCAATTGTACTTATAATTGGGGTGGCTTTTATGTATCTAATTTTTATGGGACTTATAATTTGTACAGGTAATTTTATATAGGAGGTAAAATGACAGGTTGGATATTGTCTATAGCTGGTGTTACAATTCTTTCTGTACTTGTTGACTTAATAATGCCAAATGGACAGACTGCAAAATATATAAAAAATGTCTTTGCCTTCATGATGATTTTGGTAATAATTTCACCCTTGCCATCACTATTAAAAGGGAACTTTGATATTGGTGATATATTTCAAAATGAAGAGATAGTAATTCAGGAAGATTTTGTATATCAGGTGAATAGAGATAAACTAACTGCGCTAGAAGATAGTATCAATAAGACTCTGGAAGAAGAGGGGCTAAAAAATGTTATTGTTACTATTAACGCGGACATTTTTCAGATAGAGATGCAAATAAAAGAAATTAATGTCGATTTATCTGATTTAGTAATAGATGGAAATTCTGGACATATAGATATAGAGAAAGCGATAACAGATATAATCGTTGAGCTTGTCGGAGAGGAGGTGATTATCATTTTCAATGAGTAGCTTTTTTGAAAAAATTTTTAAAAAACTTAAAAGTATAAAGCATATTGAAATTATAGTCGCCGTGCTATTTGGTATAATACTTCTAACTTTGTATTTAACAACTATTAATAACGGAAATGCTTATAATGAATCGTCTGGAACAGGTTATGCTTTTGAAGTTGAAAGTAGGTTAAGTAATGTGCTTTCTCAAATTGACGGTGCAGGCAATGTTGAAGTAATGGTTATGCTTGAAGAAGGTTCTGAGTTAAATAGTGAAGTGGTACCAAAAGTAAATTCCGTTATAGTTGTGGCGGGCGGAGCAAAAGATTATAAAGTTAAGCTTGAAATTTTAAAGGCGTGTGAAGCCTTACTAAATTTACCTACTACTAATATTGAAGTATTAGTTGGGAAATAAAAATAAAGGAGTGTGTTATGTTAAAAAAGAGGACAAAGATTATTATTTTGGTTGCGATGGTTGTTTTATTAGGGGTTACTGGATATTTAAACATTGCTTTAAACAATAGGGTTGTTGATGCGGGAGCAAATACTATAACTTCATATAATTATTTCGATAGTTATAGAACGGATAGAGCTCTTGAAAGGGAAGAGATGATTGCAGAATATGATGCAATTTTAGCAAGTGCAGATTCTAGTGAAGAGGCTAAATTAAACGCTGAAAATGCAAAACAGGCATTAATTGAAAAAATGGAAGCAGATTTAGCTTTAGAGTATTCTATAAAAGCTTTAGGATACGCAGATGCAGTAGTAACAACCTCCACTAATTATATTAATGTAATAGTTAAATCTGGTGAAATGACTGTTACACAAGCAAACCAAATACAAAAATTGGTTTACGATTCCACAGATTATAATTACAATCAAATTAAAGTAATTCCAGTAGAATAAAAATTGAGGCTTTAAGCCTCATTTTTATTTTAAAACACTTGATTAAAATTTTTTGAATATGCTATAATCATAACAAGGAGATTTTATGGCAGAGATTAAAAAAGATTATACAAACAAAGGCAAAATTACATGTAATAAGAATATTTTACTTTCTATAATAAATCTTGCCACAAAGGAAATTAGTGGAGTGGCTTCTCTTACTAATAAGTTTAAAAACCCAATTGCAAAACTTTTTTCTAAAAAAGATTTTGATGGCGTGCGTGTTAATTTCGATCAAAATGATGGGCTTTTAATTGATATTTATATAAAAGTTTACAATGGTTTTAGCATACCAGATATAGCTTATAGAGTTCAAGAAAATGTTAAAAACAACATAGCTTCTATGGTTGATATGAGAGCTTCTAAAGTGAATGTCCATGTTGTAGATGTAGAGTTTAAGGAAGAGGTAGCTATTTAGGGGGATAAGATGCGTACAGATGCGCGCGAGTTTGCTTTTAAAATGATTTTTGAAAAACTTTTTAAAGACGGAGATGAAACTCTGTCTTTTAATGCTATAAGCGAGGATAAAGCTTTAAATGAAGTTGATCTAAAGTTTTATGAAGAGCTTTTTAATTCTTTTAAGGAAAATCAAGATGAAATTGAGGCGATAATAAAAAGTAATTGTGAGGGCTATGATTTAGATAGAATCTATAAGGTAGATTTAGCCCTTTTATATCTTGCTGCAGTTGAACTTAAATTTATTAAAACGCCTCCTCAAGTAGTAATAAATGAGGTTTTAAATATTTCTAAAAAATATTCTACAGACAAAAGTGGAGGTTTTATAAACGGCGTGCTTAGTAAGGTTGTAAAAGTTTTATGATAGAAGAAAAGGCAATTTCTGTTACGCAGATTTCAACATATTTTAAACAAATCTTTGATGCAGAGGAACTTCTTCAAAATATAAGTGTTTTTGGAGAGGTTTCTGATTTTTCTATTTCTAGAGGTATTGCTTATTTTAGCCTAAAAGATGAAAATGCACTTTTATCCTGTGTATGTTTTGATAGTAATAGTTTAAGTTCAGTTAGAAATGGTGATATGGTTATTGTTAAAGGTTCGCCTAGATATTATGTTAAGGGTGGAAGGCTTAACTTTAATGTAACTAAAATAACTCCATATGGAATGGGAAATTTATTTGAACAGTTTTTAAAACTTAAACAAACTTTAGAAGAAGAGGGCCTTTTTGATACAAAATATAAAAAGCTGATTGATCCTAAAAAAATAAAGAGGATAGGTGTAGTCACCTCGGAAACAGGAGCTGTAATACAAGATATTATCAATATCACTAAAAGAAGAAACCCAAATGTAGACATAGTTTTGTATCCTGTAAAGGTTCAAGGGGCTATGGCTGAACTTGATATTGTGAAGGGCATAAAATTTTTTTCTGATTATGATGATATAGATGTGGTTATAGTGGCTAGAGGAGGTGGTTCACTAGAAGATCTTCAACCTTTCAACACAGAAGTTGTGGCTAGGGCGGTATTTGCTTCTAATAAGCCAATTGTTTCTGCTGTTGGCCATGAAACGGACTTTACCATTATTGATTTTGTATCTGATCTAAGAGCCCCAACGCCTAGTGCTGCAGCTGAATTAGTAACTGAAAATATAATGTCTAAAAAATATAGTTTGCAGGATAAAATTTTTAGGCTTATTAGGGCTGTAGAAAATATACTTTACATTTCTAAAACTAAAATTTCGCATGATATTAAAAGCTTATATAGAATATCTGAAAGCTTTTTAAATGAAAGAGAATATATGCTATCTTTAAAACAGGCAAAGCTAACAAAACTAAGCCCACTAGAAATAATGAAGCTTGGATATGCTAAGGTTAGTAAGGGAGATAGTGTAGTAGTAAGCGTAAATGATACAGTTCAGGGTGATGAGTTAGAACTTCAGTTTATAGATGGAAAAATAAAAGTAGTAAGGAGATAAGTGTTATGACATTTGAAGAGGGAAATAAGGAATTAGATGATATAATTGAAAAACTAGAAAGCGGAAAGGTTGGACTTAAAGAGGGGACAAAACTCTTTGAAAGAGGCAGTGAAATATCTGAAGCGCTATATAAAGAGTTTAATGAAAGCAAGGGTAAAATTTTTGTTATTAGAGATAACCTTGAAAAGTTAATGGGAAGTGAAGAATAATTTGCATTTAATTTGATAATGTGATATAATATATTTGCGAAGGTGTAGTATCCTAGTCGATGAACTCTACTTAGAGGGTGATGAAACAAGCACCAAAGGGCATAACGATGAAGTTTCTGGTGTCAGTTTTGGTTGCCCAAATTGGGACTGATGCTGGGAGTTAAGATTTTTGGACGCATTGTAATGGCATACAATATCCGTTCCAATTATCGCGGAGACCCAATCAGGTGGAAAATTCCACTTCTTGGGAGAGAAACCTGCAAGGCGACGCAAAAGTTGTGTGCAGTGTAGCCTGCTTTGAGTGACATCTTAGGGATTCGGTGTTAAAGGTCTTGCTCATGTTTTTGGCCAGGCATAGCAATGACAAGCTGATGAAATTTGTGTTGCAAAACTAAGCTAAGAGTAGAGCTAGTCGTTAAGGAAAGCTTCTAGGCTATTGCAAAGGAGTTTGCAGTTATATTGGGGATTATAGTGTGATCTTAGTGGCGATTCGGTGCAAGATTCTGCGTAATAGGAAACTTCCTCGGCGGTGACGCCGGGGTTACGGAATTTGGGAAATCCAACCGAACCTATGTCGCAAGGTTTACCTAATATAATGCCTTCGCCTATTTTTTTAATAATTCTTTAAAAGGTTTAATATATAAAATAGTAAAAACATAAAATAGTATTATGAAAAAAGATGATAATCAAAATCAGGAGAAGAATAAAGATAAGAAGAAAGTAAAGGCGCAAGCCAAAGAGAAACCATGGTATATTTGGCCTATAAAAATTTTCTTTTTAGCTCTAGCGTTATCTTTAAGTTTTAGCATTTTAAGTGAGCTAGCTATGAGTAATGCAAGCATTATAGTTTCTATAATTGTAGTGTTAGTGTTTATATCTATTAGCGTAATAACAGACATGATAGGCGTAGCCGTAGCATCATGCACAGAAGAGCCGTTTAAAGCTATGGCCTCAAGAAGGGTTAGAGGAGCAAAAGAGGCTTTGTTTTTAGTCAAAAATGCAGATAGGGTAGCTTCACTATGTGCCGATGTGCTAGGTGATGTATGTGGAATTCTTGCAGGAGCTGGAGGTGCATCAATTCTATATCATATAGTAACAAGTTCATCTTCTGAGGCCTTTGAAATTGTTATGGCGTCCGTTGTGTCTGCAGTTATTGCTGGACTTACAATTTTTGGAAAAGCAATTTTTAAACGATATTCCATGGAAAATTGTAATAAGGTTATATTAGCGTTAGGTAAGTGTTTGAGTATCTTTACTAGAAACAAAAAAGATAAAAAGAAAACTAAAAAAGAGGACACCTTAAAAGCTGAGGTAAAGGTAACTAAACTAGAAAACGAAAAAGAAATAGAGCCTGATTTAAAAGAGGATATAGATAATAAGGAAGATAATAAGGTTACAGATTAAGCTGTAATCTTTTTTTATTGGTAAGGGAGAGTACTCCTTTTTATTAACTACAAAATGCATAAGAGTGTATTTTTATAAATATGAAATGCAAAATAATTCAAAAGCTAAATTTTTATGTAAAAATGCGTGAATATTTATGCAAAAATCGCTTGCATAAATATAAATTTTAATGTATAATAATCACACTAAAGGGAAAAATGTTTGAATTTTTATAAATTTATAATTATTCAAAAATGGCTACAACCCGCTAAAATAAAGAGATTGAGGGAGGTTAGGGTTTAGAAATGGCGCGTTCAGCTAGACAATCTAAAATACTTGAACTAATATCCACAAAGGAGATTGAAACGCAAGATGAACTTGTGGCTGCTCTAAGAGCTGCTAGTTTTGATATAACTCAAGCCACCATCTCAAGAGATATAAAAGAGCTTGGCCTCATTAAAATTTTAAGCGCTGAAACTGGCAAATACAAATACTCTATTGTGGATAATGGAGAGCAAGCAGTATCTAATAAGTACATAAATGTTTTCAAAGAGGCTGTTATATCAATTAAGACCGCGCAGAATTTATCTGTAATAAAAACTATAAAAGGAATGGCAGGAGCAATTTGCGGACTGATTGATAAGCTAAACCTAGATGGGGTTATGGGCTCTGTATCTGGCGATGATACTGTAATGGTTATTTTACCAGATTTAAAAATGGCACAGAATGCAACTGAAACACTTTTAAAATTATCGGTGTAATATGATTCAAACTTTAAAGATAAAAAATGTAGCGTTAATAAAAGAATTAAGCCTTGACTTTACTCAAGGCTTTAATGTGTTGTTGGGTGAAACTGGTGCTGGTAAGAGCATTATAATTGATTCTTTAAATTTTGTACTAGGTGATAAACCATCAAAAGCTATGATAAGAACGGGTGAAGACTTTATGAAAGTTGAAGCTTCATTTGTTGAATACGGAAAGCAAACTTCAAATATCTTACAAGAATTGGGAATAGATGATGAAGGCATACTTCTATTTTCTAGATTGTTTAGTTTAGATGGAAAATCTGAATGTAGAATAAATGGTATACAATATCCATTAAATATGCTAAAACAGATTTCTTCTACTTTAGTAGATTTCTATGGTCAACATGAAAATCAAGTGCTTCTTAGAGCTAAAAATCATTTAGCGTTATTAGAAAGCTATAAGCCTGAACTTTTTATAGAAAATAAAAAAAGCTTGTTAGAGGCTTTAAATTCTTTAAAAGAAGTTAGACAAGAAAAAGAAAGCCTTGGTGGAAATTTTGAAAATAGAGAAAGGATGATAGATTTACTTAGTTATCAAATTGCTGAAATAGAGAATGCTGGACTTAAGGAAAATGAAGATGAAGAACTAGAAAGTGAAATGAAAGCTTTTGCTGGTTCTGAAAGAATAACTGAAGCTTTGAAAACAGTTTTAGCTTCATTTGAGTCCTCAAATGGTGTGCTTTCTGGGGTAAAATCTAGTATACATAGTTTGCAAAGTATTTCAACTTACAGCACAAAATTTTCTGAGTTGGCAGAAAGGCTGAATAGCTCAATGTATGAATTAGAAGATATATTAGATGAAGTTAAAACACTTTCAACTGAATTTATATTTGATGAAGTAAAAATGAATGCTGTAGATGAAAGGTTAGATTTAATTAAAACTTTAAAAAGAAAGTATGGGCCAACACTTTCTGATGTTATGGGCTTTTTAGAAAAGTCAAAACTAGAACTAGATAATTTAGATGATGCAGGGGTAAAATTAAAAGAACTTACTGAAAAAGAACGAGGCTTAGAAGAGAAAGCTTTTGCTGTTTCTAAAAATCTATCTTTAAAAAGGCGAGAGTTAAGCAAAGAAGTGGAAAGCAAGATCTGTAACGAATTATCTGAGCTAGGTATGAAAAATGCCAGATTTAAGGTTTTCTTTAATGATATGCCAGAATGTTATACTCAAGATATTACTAGACAAGGCTTTGATGATGTAGAATTCCTATTTTCCGCCAATTTAGGAGAAGATTTAAAACCTCTTTCAAAAACTATTTCGGGTGGAGAGATGAGCAGGTTTATGCTTGCAATGAAGAATATTTTAGCAGATAAAGATGGGGTTGGAACTTTAGTGTTTGATGAGGTAGACTCTGGGATTAGTGGCGTTATTGGAAACGCTGTTGCTGAAAAAATTGCAAAACTTTCGAAAAACTTTCAAGTGCTGTGTATAACTCATCTTCCTCAAGTTGCTTCCATGGCGGATAGTTATATTTATGTAACAAAAAATTCTGCAAATAACTCTACTCAAACTAGTGTAGAAAAACTTAATGGTGAAAGAATTTTAGAGCAGATAGCTCAACTTTCAGGTGGAAATTTTAACACTGAAGCTTCAATAGCTCATGCAAGAGAACTAAAAGAAAACAGTGAAAAATTTAAAAAGAAAATTTCATAAAATCTAATTCTTGTAATATTATTTTTAAAACTGCAAATTATAAACCTATGAGAAAATTTTTATTAAAATCTATAGGTGTAATTTTAGCAGTTTTTTTTGTTATAGTAGCTTTAAATGTTCAGGTGGTAAGCATTATTTCTCTTCCGGATGAAGCTGTGGTTACTTTTGATGATATTAAAGATATAAACGAGCAGGGTATATTTGGAAAGTTTGTTTCTGCTGGCGTGCATAGTGAAAATGTAAATGCGGGAGGAGAAAAACAAACTAAAACTAAACTATCCTTTAAGCTATTTGGTTTTATTCCTTTAAAGACAATAGATGTCGATGTTTCAGATGGGGCTAAAGTTTATGTCGGTGGAATTCCACTTGGTTTTTCTCTTAAAACAAAGGGGGTTATAGTAGTTGGTGAAAATACAGTTCAAACAGATGAAGGCAATAAATCAACTTTAAAAAACAGAGCTATTAAATCTGGCGATGTATTATATAAAATTGATAATGTTGAGATTTATGATGTAGAGCAAATCCCTGATATTTTAGAAGATAGTAATGGTGAAAGAACTATTTTGACGCTTCTTCGTGATGATAAGGAAATTCAAGTTGAAGTTGTGCCAGAATTAGATGTTAGTGTAGGTGAATATAAACTAGGTTTGTGGGTGAGAGATGATGCTTCAGGGGTAGGAACACTTACATTTGTAAATAGTGAAAATAATAGATATGGTGCATTAGGACATCCTATAACAGATTTTGAAACTGGAATTGAAGTTCCAGTCCAAGAAGGAAAAATTTATAAATGTAATTTAATAGGAATAACAAAAGGCGAGAGAGGAAAGCCTGGTGAACTAAGGTGCCTATTTATGCAAGGAAATAATTATAAGGGCACAGTGGATACAAACTGCGCCTATGGTGTTTATGGTGATGCTACTAACCTAGATGGACTTGTGGATAATAATCTTGCTGTAGAGATTGGTAGTAGAATGTGTGTTAGGTCTGGTAAAGCTAAGCTTGTAAGCTCTGTAAGTGGGGTTAGAGAGGAATATGATATTGAGATAATAAAGGCTTCATACCAACCAAAATCTAGTGATAAAAGCATGGTTATTAGGGTTACAGATTCAAGACTTCTAGCTTTAACAGGTGGAATAGTTCAGGGTATGAGTGGAAGTCCTATTCTTCAAGATGGAAAACTTGTAGGAGCGGTAACTCATGTTTTCTTATCTGACCCAACAAAAGGTTATGGGGTGTATGTAGATTGGATGCTAGAGAATGCTTAAATTATTAAAATAGTTCTTGCGTTTAAAAGAATTAGAAGTAGAGTTTCAATTAAGTTTAGTAATATTAATATAATTAGCATTACAAAGAAAAGTTTTAAAAATTTAGGTTTTTCACAATATCCAAAACGCTTTCTTTGAATTGCTCTATCTATCATTAAACAGAAATATACTATGAACAGAAAGGTTAAAGCAATTTGGCATGGTATTATTATAACTATGCTTGTAAACATTCCAGAAAAGCCAAATAAAACAATAAGAAGTGTACAATTGAAACCTATTAAATAGCCTCTATAAATAAACAATAGGTATGAAATAGGTAATAAAAATATACTGAGTGAACCAAGACTTATAACTGCTATAACAACTATATGAGATAACATTCTGGTAAAAAAGATATCAAAGCTAAATATGTTTCCATTTGCGTAAATAGATAAGTTATAACCTTGAATGTTGGAGATGTCTACGCCACATTTTAAGGCGGTGAATATGCCAGTTAAAGTACCTAAAATGGCTAAAAAAATTAAAACAAAAATCTTAATTTTGTTTTGTCTGAAAAAACCTGTAACGCCATAGCGTATATTGGATATTCTATTAATTCGACTATAAGTTTGCACATTTTATTTTATTCGACACCTTAGTTAAAAAGAACTTATATAAAATTTTGTTTTAAAGTGTTTTGTTTTAAGGTTTGAATGTGGTATACATAAAGTATGGATAGAATAGAAGAAATTGTAAATCAAATTAATGATAGGGCAGAAATAGCCATAGTTTTAGGCTCGGGTTTTGGAGGTGCTTTACCTGCTCTTCGCAATGTGCATGAAGTAACATATACCAGTGTTGGTATAAAATATAACCATGTTGAAGGGCATGCTAGAAAATTTGTTTTTGGAGATTTTAAAGACAAAAGAATTGTTGTATTCAATAGATTGCATTACTATGAAAGTGGCAGTTTAGATAATATTAGGCTTCTTTATAAAATAATAGCAAAGCTAGGTGTTAAAACTATACTTATGTCTACCGCAGTAGGGGCTGTAAATAAGGAACTTAAGCCTACAGATCTTGTGCTTATTCACGATCATATCAATTTAACCGGGCAAAACCCATTAATTGGTGAAACGCCAATTAGATTTATAGATTTAAAAAATGTTTATGATGCTAAACTATTAAATTATGCAGAAGAGATAGGTTTAAAACATAATTTAAATTTAAAGAAGGGTGTTCATTGTCAGTTGACTGGGCCTACATATGAAACTCCATCTGAAATAAGAATGTTAAGGACCTTAGGTGTTGATACTGTTTCTATGAGTCCAGTATTAGATGTAATAATGGCATACAGTTTAAATATGAAAATATTCCTTATAGCAGGGGTTACCAATAATGCCTGCGATGTTGATGGTGAGCCGATAACGCATGAAGAAGTACTAAAAAATGGTGGGATAATGTCTAGCAAACTAAAAGTTTTGTTTGAAGAAATTATTTTAAAATTATAACTTATGCATAAAATTTAAAAATTATCAAAAACTAGAGCTAGAAAATATGTGAGGTGATAAGTGAAAAAGTTTTTGATAACTATATGTTGTGTACTATGCATTTGCATAATACCATTAAGCGGTATTACTCAAGGAGAATTCGCAAAAGCAGATGAGGCTTATACGGCTAAGTCTATCATTTTAGTAGATTATAATTCTGGTGAGGTATTAAAGGAAGATAATGCAGATGAAAAGCTTCCAATTGCAAGTATGGTCAAGATGATGACTTTACTTCTTACCTTTGAAGAAATGGATAAGGGCAACCTAACCTTGGATACAAAAATTACTACTACTGAAAATGCTTCTGGTATGGGTGGCTCTCAAGTGTTTATAGACCCTTATGTAACATACACTGCAGAGCAGATGATTAAAAGTGTAATAATGGCATCTGCCAATGATGCTAGTGTTGCTTTAGCAGAACATATTTCTGGCTCAGAAGATACCTTTGTAAAGAAAATGAATGAAAGAGCAAAAGCTCTTGGGATGACAAACACATTATATGCCAATTGCACAGGGCTTCCTGAGCCAGAGCAATATTCTTCAGCAAGAGATGTTTCAATATTAATGAAAGAACTTTTGAAACATGACATATATTTTAATTATAGCACAATTTGGATGGATGAACTTGTACATCCGTCTGGTAGAAAAACAGAGCTTGTAAATACAAATAAATTAACTAGGTATTATAAAGGCTGTGATGCTGGTAAAACAGGTTCTACAAGCGAGGCTGGTTATTGTTTGTGTGCATCTGCTAAGCGCGATGATATGAGGTTAATAAGCGTAGTTATTGGGTCAAAAACAGGTCAAGACAGATTTAACGAAAGCGCTAGTTTGTTTAACTATGGTTTTGCAAACTTTGAAAATAAAAATATTATCTCTAGCACTACTCCGTTAGGGAAGATTGAAGTAAAGAGAGCAAAGATAAATGAAATCGAATATTATGCAGAAAAGCCTTTTTATGGCTTGTGTAAAAAGGGAGAAACCGATGCTTTTAAAACAGAAATTGAATTAGATGATTCTATTTCTGCGCCAATAAAGGCAGGTGAAAAGATTGGTACAATTACTGTTATAAAAGATGGGCAGGTTAAAGAAGAAATAGCTATAGTTGTAAAGGAAGATGTAAAGGTTCTATCTTATGGCGAAAGTATTAAAAAAATAGCTTCAAACTGGTAAAATTAAAGGGCAAAAAATTTGCCCTTTTTCTTTTAAATAAGGCGTTTTATTTATTGACAAAAGGAATTTTTTTGTTTTATAATAACTTCAAGGAGAAAAACTTTTATGAGTCAAACATTAAAATTCTTGGGCAGAGGTTCTGCTTTTAATAAATCAGAAGTGAATAACTGTGCTTATTTCAAAAAGGGTAGTGTACTTGTTGTTATAGATTGTGGAAATGGCGTTTTAGATGCTATTAAAAGATCTGGAATTATGAAAGGGGTAAAAAAGGTTTACCAAATTGTTACTCATTTTCATGATGATCATGTAGCAGATCTTCCAGCTTTCTTTGATTATTGCAATGATGAATTAAAAATTAAACCAAACCTTTTAAATACCATTAGTTTAGAGGGTAGTAAAGTTGAAAAACTAGGTTTAAAAGAGGGGAGAGATTTCAATTTTGTTGAACCATTATCTAAAAACTTTAAATGGGTTAATGTGCTTTTAGTTCCTCATGCAAAGAACATGGATACTATTGCTTTGGAAATAAACTTTAATAATAAAAAGATATTCTATAGTTCAGATTGTAGCAATATTCCTTTTGATATTCCTAACTATGATGAATATTACCTTGATTGCTCAGAGTCGGGTAATAAACTTCATATGGATATAAATAAAGTTAAGGAAATAATTAAGAAAAATAAAATAAAAAAGCAACAGGTTTTCTTAATGCATATAGAAAGCCAAAGAACGCTTGAAATAGCAAGAGAGGAAGGTCTAAAAGTTGTTGAACCAGTTGTTTCACCTGAAAGAAATAAAATTCAAAACATAAAGAAAGAACTAAAAGTAGAGCGTTCAAAAGAAATTAAAAATACTAAAGATAAGGAACAGGGAAAGTAATAAAATTAAAACAGGCTTTTTTATAGCCTGTTTTTTAAAACTTTTTTATAACACCTATTACTTTTCCTAAAATTTCAAGCTCAAGAGTGTATATAGGGAAGTGTAGAGGGTTTTGAGGTTGAAGCCTAAAACCATTTCTTTCTCTATAAAATTTTTTTACCGTTGTTCCGCTATCTAGCCTTGCAACAACTATATCACCATCTTCAGCTGTATTTTGCACTTTTGCAATGATTGTATCGCCGTTGCTAATACCAGCATCTTTCATACTATCTCCAACTACTTTTAAAAGGAATAAATCTTGATCTGTTCCAAAAAAGTTTTTAGATATAGAATAAGTTTCAATTAAATTTTCTTCTGCCATTATGGGCTGACCGCCAGCAATTTTACCAAGAAGAGGAAGTCTAACCATTTCCATGCTATTTTTAAGCATCTTTGTTTCATCTACAATTTCAATAGCACGCTTTTTTAAAGGATTTTTTCTAATTAGCCCTCTGTTTATAAGTTTGTTTATATAATAATCTACCGTATTTACAGATTTTAAATCTAAATAACTTTGCATTTCTCTGTAGCTTGGAGTGTAACCATGCTGACATTGATAATTTTTTAAATAAGTTAAAAGTTTTGCAAGGTTTACTTCACTCTTTTTCATAGGTAACTCCTTAAATTAAATTGCTCTCTTTGTTTTAAAATACCATAAAATTAAATATTTGTCAAACATTTGTTTTAATTTCTTAATTTTACAATCTCTGCTACTGAGCGTCTTTTATCTTCGCTTATGGCTGCATAATGCTTTTTGGTGGTGTTTACATCTTTGTGACCTAAAACATCTGCAACTATGTAAATATCTCCAGTTTCTCTATAAAGATTTGTACCATATGTACTTCTAAGTTTATGTGGAGATATTTTTTTAAGTGGGGTTACAGCTCGTGAATATTTTTTAACTAAATTTTCAACTGCGCGAACTGTAATTCTGCGGTTTTGAAGAGAAATAAAAAGAGCTTTTTCTTCTGGAGGTAATTTCTTTTGCTCGCGCACCTCAAGCCATTTTAAAAGCGCTTCTTTTACTTCTTCGCTAAAGTATAGGATAACTTGATTTCCTCCTTTTCGTGTTACTTTAAAGGCGTTATTATCAAAATCGATATCCTCAACATTTAAACCTACACATTCGCTAACACGAATACCAGTGCCTAAAAATAGTGTGAGCATTGCCACATCTCGTTCTTGGGTGTGTTTGTTAAAACCTTGTTGTTGCTTGGTTAGCAAATTTGGGTTTTCTGCTTGGTTTATAAGCTTTCCAACCTCATCAACCTCTAGCCT
Organism: uncultured Clostridia bacterium; assembly: GCA_944372325.1. Classification (GTDB taxonomy): domain Bacteria; phylum Bacillota; class Clostridia; order Christensenellales; family UBA1242; genus Caccopulliclostridium. The sequence continues at coordinate 31,752 of CALVYR010000002.1, forward strand.
TAAAATATCCTTTTGATGAATTTTAGGTGTGCTTACTTTGCTGGCTACATTTGAAGAAAGTTTTTCTTTATTGAAAAGATACTTAAACAAACTCCTTATGCTAGAAAGTTTTCTTGCTTTACCTTTCTCACCATTTTTATAATTTTTCCCATTAAATGTATAATAGGAAAGGTAGCTTAGATATGAACTTATGTCATCCGCCGTCACTTTGTTTAATTGTTCGAGAGTTAATTCTTCAGGTTTACACACAAATTTAAATCTTGCTAAAAAATCAAAAAACACCCTTAAATCCATGGCATAGTTAAGCCTTGATAATGTTGATGTATAAGGTTCTAAATCTAAAAAATAATTAAAACAAAACTTAGGAAGGCTTTCCATATACCTAGAAAGCTTTTCTATATTACTTCTATCTCTATCTTGAAAATAATTTGAACTCATAAATATATTTTAAACTCTTTTAAAAAAGTTGTCAAAAGATTTCTGTTGTGATATATTTATTTTTAATAAATTGTTTATAAAGGAGAAATTATGTTAGACCTAAATTTAATTAGAGAAAACCCAAAATATGTGCATGATGCATTAAAAAAGAAAGGGTGGGATGTAGACTTTTCTAATCTTATCAAACTTATTGATACTAGAAGAGAGCTTATAGTTAAAGTAGATGCTTTAAAGAATGAGAAAAACAAGTTGTCTGCTTCCGTTCCAGTTGTAAAAAAACAAGGTGGCGATGTAAACGCTATCTTTGCTAAGGTAAAAGAATTAAATGCTGATATAGAAAAACTAGATGAGGACTTAAAAAACTGTGAAAAAGAGATAGATGATTTTGTAAGCCCACTGCCAAATATGCCAGATGAAGATTTACTTCCTGGCGAAAAGGAAAATAATAAAGTTATAAAAACTATTGGCGAAAAGCCTAAGTTTAATTTTAAACCAAAGGATCATGTTGAACTTTGTGAAAAACTAGGAATTATAGACTATTCTCGTGCTGCTAAAATTAGTGGCAGGGGAACTTGGATATATAAGGGGTTAGGAGCAAGGTTAGAGTGGGCACTTATAAACTACTTTATATCTGAACATTTAAAAGACGGTTATGAATTTATTTTGCCACCACATATTTTAAATTATGAATCTGGGTATGTTGCAGGGCAATTCCCTAAGTTTAAAGAAGATGTATTCTGGCTTGAAAATCAAGAGCCTAAAAAGTTTATTTTACCAACAGCCGAAACAGCTTTAGTAAATTTGCACAGAAATGAAATCTTAGAAGAGGATGAGCTTCCTAAAAAATATTTTGCTTATACTCCATGCTATAGGTGTGAAGCAGGTAGTTATAGAACAGAAGAAAGAGGAATGATAAGAGGCTATCAATTCAATAAAGTTGAAATGGTTCATTATGCTACAGAAAAGAATTCTAAGCAGAGTTTTGAAGAACTTGTAAATAAGGCAACGAGCCTAGTAGAAAAACTTGGGCTTCATTTCCAAATATCTAAACTTGCAGCTGGAGATTGTTCTCACTCTATGGCAAGAACTTATGATATTGAAGTTTGGATACCAAGCATGGAAGTTTACAAAGAAGTTTCTTCTGTAAGCAATGCTAACGACTATCAAGCTAGACGCGGTGCAATTAGATATCGTGATAAAGAAACTCATAAAACAAAATATTGCCATACTTTAAATGCTTCTGGTCTTGCTACTTCAAGGCTTTTCCCAGCCATAATAGAGCAATATCAAAATGAAGATGGAAGTGTAACAGTTCCTGAAGTGTTAGTTCCATTTATGGGTGGTATAAAAGTTATTAGACCTTAAAAGGAAGTATATGGGTGTTTTTGATAAGCAAACTATAATTGGTTTTACTGAGCCTATTAACTATGAGATAATAGAAGAGAATTATTCTAGATTACTAGAGATTCTCTCTTCTGTTATGTCTGACCTCAGTAAAAGAAATGCTGTAATAAACCCAGACGCAGAAGTTTTGCCAATAAATGAATTTGCAAGTGGTGCTATAACCCCAATTTCAAATTTAGATGTATTTCTAGTAATTAAAAGCCCTCAAATAGAATTGAATACGGTAAAGATTACAAAAAACAAATTTAGGTCGTTTTGGGAGCGTTTAAAGCTTGCATGGAAAAGGTCTAGAATTAAGAAAAAAAGAAAAAGAAGAAATAAAAAATTAAACGATCAAACAACTTTGACCTCTCAAATCAAAGGGAAATATGATATAAATGATCTTTGTTTAGACCTTGTAAATAACATATCAAATTATATTACTCCATTAACAATAGTTAGTTTAACTAATGCTATAGTAAATATAACAGGTGACGACTTTACCTTTCCTGTAAATATTTTTCCTGCAATAAAAAAGGGGAATGTCTATTCTGTATACAATAAAATTTTAAATAAATTCTATGATTACGATTTTACACAAAGATTTGAAAACTTAAGAAGGGTAGCTTTTGGAAAAGAAGAAAAAGTTTTAAACTTAATTAAAATTTATAATATGCTCTATTTCAATTTATATAACAAACATTTATATCAACCCTTTGTTGAAAGTTTAATTTATAATCTTCCAGAAAACACTTTTGATAGTGATGATATTTATGAAATTTTTATTAGGTCTATAAACTTTTTAAATAATGCTCGATGGCAAGATTGTGTATCTATTTTAGATAACACATTGCCAATGTTTAAAGATCAAAGATTAAACATGAATTTATATGAAACTTTAGATTTTATAAAGAATGTTAAAAATAATTTATAGGAGAAGGTTATGCTAAGTGTTGCTATTGATGGCCCAGCTGGGGTGGGAAAAAGTACGGTTTCAAAACTGGTGGCAAAAAAATTAGGTTGGCACTGTTTGGATACAGGAGCTCTATATAGGGCAATAGCAGTTGCTTGCCAAAGGGCTAAAATTGACATCAATAATATAGATGAAGTAAAAGCTTTATTAAAAACAATTGAAATAGATGTAAAGTTTAAAGATGGTTTACAGCATACTTATTTAAATGGTGAAGATGTAACAAAATATTTAAGAACAGAAGAAATAGATATGCTTGCTTCTGTAACTTCAGCTTATAAGGAGGTTAGAGATAGCATTATAGACCTGCAAAGAAATCTTGCTAAAAAAGAAAATCTTGTGGTTGAGGGAAGAGATATAACCAGCAATGTTTTAAAGGATAGTAAAAATAAATTTTACCTTGACGCTTCTCCAGAAGAAAGGGCAAACAGAAGATATAAGGAAAGATTAGCTAGAGGAGAAGAAGTTGATTATCAAGATATCTTAGAGGATTTAATACAAAGAGATAAAAATGATATGACAAGAAAAATTGCGCCACTTGTTTGCACAAGTGACTCAATTAGAATTGATACTACTAAGCTTACAATAGATCAAGTTGTAGATAAAATGCTTGAAAATATTAAGCTTAATTAATTCCGCCGTCAACTCCAATAACTTGACCAGTTATATAACTAGAGTTAGCTAAAAACAGTGCAAGCTCAGCAACATCACTTGGAGTTCCAAGTTTGTTTAAGCTTGTATTTTCTTTAAATGCATGGATATCTTCACTAGAAATATTATTATTTATGTCCGTTTGTATAAAGCCTGGAGCTATGGCGTTGACAGAGATATTCATTCTGCCATATTCTTTTGAAAGCGCCTTTGTAAAGCCTATGCAGGCAGATTTTGATGCAGAATATAGTACTTCACAAGAGCCTCCAACTAAACCCCAAATAGAGGAAATATTTATTATTTTTCCTTCTTTAAATTTGAGCATATTGTTTAAAACAGCTTTTGTTGCAACTACCATGCTTTTAAAGTTGGTATTAAAAATATAGTTATAATCTTCCTCATTACAATCTATAAATAATTTTTGTAATGCAACGCCTGCATTATTTATCAATACATCTATTTTTTTAAATTTTAAAATCACGCTGTCAATAAAGGCTTCAAGTTCGCTTTTATTACTCACATCGGCCTTTTGATAGTAAACAGTTGCACCTAATTTTGTAAGCTCTTCATTTAATTGGTCTGCTTGTTTATTAGATCTATTATAGCAAAATGCAACATTATAGCCATGCTTTGCAAAAGTTCTTGCACATTCAGCTCCAATACCTCTTGAAGCGCCTGTTATTAAAACGGTTTTTTCTTTCATAAAACATATTTTACTACAAAAAGTTTTATTCGTCAAACAAATCAAAATCCTTGATTTAATTTAAGAAATATTATATACTAAATAAGTATGATTTACTTTTTATTTGCATTAAGTTCAGAGCTGAGTGTTTGGGAAATATTGGCCTTTGTGCTTGCATATTTTTCAGCTGTTTGCATTGGTATGTCTGCACATGAGTTTTCTCATGCATTTGTTGCAACAAAAATGGGTGATGATACTCCAAGACTGCAGGGCAGGCTAACGCTTAATCCGTTTGCACATGTTAGCGTGCTTGGAATGCTTTGTTTCTTACTTGTAGGCTTTGGTTGGGCAAAACCAGTTGAAGTAAACCCACTTAAATTTAAAAGATTTAGAGCTGGAATGGCTTGGGTTTCAATTTCTGGTATTTTAACTAATATTATCCTAGCCTTTGTGTTTAGTGGACTATTTTACTTTAGTTTATTATTAAACCCAACTAATTTATTTTTCTTTTTCTTACAATATTTCTTATTATTCTGTTTTTCTATAAACATAGCACTTGCAATCTTTAATTTGCTTCCAATTTATCCATTAGATGGCTTTAATTTTATAAAAAGTTTTTGCAAGTATGACAATAAGTTTGTTGTTTTCATGGAAAAGTATGGGTCTATAATTATGTTAATAATTTTAATTACACCCATTTTTGACTTATTCTATTCCTATGTTGTTGGAGGAATTGAAACATTATTTTTTGGCTTTTGGGGGCTATTTCTATAATGGAAGAGAACGTTCAGGAAAATATGTTTGACGACAAATATAAATTTAAGCTGGATAATTTTCAAGGTCCACTTGATTTATTGTTGCATTTAATTAAAGAAGCCAAAATGGATATAGCCGATGTAAAGCTTGCTGATATTACAGAACAATATCTAGACTATATGCAGGGCTTAGAAGAACTAGACATGGAAAGAGCAACTGAATTTATAACAGTTGCAGCCACACTTATAGAAATAAAATCTAAAAGTTTACTTCCAAGACCTGAGGAAAATCTTCCAGATGAAGTGGATGAAGAGAAATTACTTCTTGAGCGCTTAAAGGAGTATCAAATTTTTAAAGAGGCCAGCCAAGACTTAAAGAAGATAGAAGATATAGATAAATTGTATAAAGCGCCAGACTCTAGTGTTGGAGCACCTAGGTTCGTGCTTAAAGATATGGTTTTAGATAAACTTTTAGATGCTTTTGTAGCAATACTTGCTAGAACTGACGAAAAGGTAATGAAAGATGAACCTAAAAAGATAGAGAAGGATAGATTTACCGTTGCAGAAAAAATTATATCCATAAAAAATTTGATAAGAGAAAACAAACATTTAAAGTTTTCAGAACTTTTTGAGGAAGATCAAACAAAAAGTGAATTGATAAACATCTTCTTAGCCGTTCTTGAACTTTTAAAACTTCAAATAATAAAAGCCGTTCAAACATCGCCATTTGCGGAAATAGAAATTTTTGAAAATGAAAAATAGGAGCATACATGATAAAAAATTTAAAAGAGATTATAAAAGCAACACTATTTGTAGCTGGTGAGGGTATACAGCTTTCTGCTTTTAGTACGCTTGAAGATTGTGATATTAAAGAGGTAAAAAAAGCAGTTGAAGAACTAAAAAAAGAATTGAATGATGAAAATGGTATTCATATAATTGAATATAAAGATAAAATCCAGTTATGTTCAAACCCTGTATATTCTAGTTATATATCTGAAATTTTAAATCCTATTAGAGAAAAGGCTTTAACTAAAGCAGCGCTAGAAACTTTGGCAATAATTGCCTACAAACAGCCTGTAACAAAGCTTGATATAGAGGAAATTAGAGGTGTAAATTGCGATTATACCGTACAACTTTTAACAGAACATAAAATGATAGAAGTTGTTGGTAGAAAAGATGCTGTTGGTAAGCCATTATTGTTTGGAACAACAGATGAATTTTTAAAGAGGTTTGATTTAAAGGATATAGATGAACTTCCAAATTATGAAGAACTTTTGGAAAGAATTGCTTTAATTAAAACAGAAGATGAAAACACTTCAGATAGTTTGTATAACGATTTTAAATTGCCAGAGGAAGAGGAAGTGCCAGAGTTCTTGCAGGGTGAAGATGTAGAGATGTTTACAAGTGGTGATGAAAATTTAGATCAAGGAGTAAATCATGGAGACGCAATTTAATTTAGAAGAAATAGACAAATCTTTTCAAACCTATTCTGCGGGTAAAATGGTAGAAGGTGTTGTAATATTAAAGCGTGAAGATGGTGTTATATTCAACATTGGTGGTAAGCGTGATTCATTTATACCTAAGGATGATTTTTCAAATTATGAACAAGTTAAAATAGGGGATAGATTCAAAGTTGTAATAACAAATAAAAAGAGTGAAGAGGGAATGATAATAGCCTCTAAGGCCCAAGCAGATGACATAATCATAGGTTCACAAACGGCAGAAAAAATTAAGCTTGGCTCTAAATTCACTTTTGTGGTATCATCTATTAAAGATGGCGGACTTTGTTCAAAGCTAGGGGAATATGAAATATATGTTCCAGCGGACGAGGTATCAAGCAAAGAAATAGGTTATGTTGGTAAATTAAAGAATAAGCAACTTGAAGCCATAGCTATAGAAATAAATAGAGAAAAGAAGACTATTATAGCCTCTGTAAAAATGCTTTCAGACCAAATTGAAGAGCAAAATCAAAAGGCTTTTTGGTCAAGTATATTTATAAATAAGGTTGTAGAGGGAACTGTAGTTAGAATAGTTCCTTTTGGTGCCTTTGTGAATGTTGGAGGAATAGATTGTTTGCTTCACATTTCAGATATTTCATATGATAAAATAAATAGTGCTGACGAAGTTCTAAAAGTTGGAGAAACTAGGCAATTTAGAGTAATTAAAGTTGATAAAGAAAATAAGAAGGTATCTCTTGGTTTAAAGCAACTTTACGATAATCCTAAAATTGCGCATATAAAGGAACTTAAAGTTGGAGAAAAATATAAAGGCGAAGTTATAAAAATTTTGGCATTTGGTGCGATTATTAAATTAGAAAATGGCGCAGAAGGCTTATTGCATATATCTGATGCTACAACAAAAAATGATGCGAGGATATATCAAATAGTTAAACTTGGTCAAATTTTAGAAGTTGCAGTTAAAAATGTTGATATAGAAAAGGGAAGATGCAACTTTAGTTTAATTGACTAATAACCAAAATTTAATATTTTCGTTTTGTTCAGCCCTTGTTGAAGCTCTTCCATGGCCTGGATATAAATTATTAAAATTTAAACTGTCAAGCCTTTTTAGGCTTGATTTTTGTTCTAGGCGGGAAGAAGTCGGAAGGTCTGTTCTTCCGACTGTATCTGCAAATAATGTGTCGCCACTAAACAGATTATTGTCTATTAAAAAACAACTGCTACCTGCAGTATGACCAGGAGTTAACAGGCATGTCATTGCTAAATTTCCAAATTTTATAATTTCATTATCTTCAAAAGTCTCTAAATTTTCTAAGTTTGTATTAAATTTAAAGACCTTGCCAAAAATTATAGCTAAGTTTAATTTGCTACTATATAAAGCCTTTTCATCGATTTTTGATACATATACAGGGCAATTAAAAAAAACTTCTATTTCATTTAAAAATAGAATGTGGTCATAGTGAGCGTGGGTGAGAAGTACAGCATCTAATTTTTTTGTATATTTTTTTAGCTCATCCAAACTAATTCCTGCATCTATTAAAATGCAAATATCATTATCTATTACTAAATACGAGTTTTGTTCAATTACATTTTTTCTATCATTTAAAGTTAAAATTTTCATGAAGTTATATTATCATAAAAAAGAATAGGTTGTAAAGCGTTTATTTGTTTAAATTGTATAAATAAAAGCGTAACACATACTATATATAGTGCATTACACCAAAATTTATTTGTCAAGTTGTTTTGTGTCATACATTTCTAATGGTAACAATTTTATATTTTGTGGCAAATAGTCTGTATTCTTTTTAAATATTTCACTTTCTCTAGCATGGTCTATTTCAAAACAGAATTCAAAGAATGATTCTAAAAAGGTTTTCAATTCTTCTCTGTCTATGCTTTGTTTTGAATTGTCCTGAGGTTTTACTACTATGAAAAGTTTATCTACAATGTCTTTTCCTTCTTCTAAAGGTGGCTGAAAGTAGTTAAAATCAAGCTTTTTTAACCCATTCTTTTTCCAAAAAGAGAAGTAATATCTGTCATCAAGTCTTCTATACTTAGGATCATCGATTTCACAAAATAAATATTTAAAGGTCTTTCCGTCTTTTTCCGCATCTTGCTTTAAAATTTTTAAAACTTCAGATAATATTAGCTTTCCCGTTCCTCTTTGTTGTAGAGTTTTATCAACAAATATGTATTCAATTATGCCAGAGCTTATTTTAGATAAATAATCAAAAATTGCGCCACCAACTATAACATTATCTCTTTTCAATACTAGAATGTGATATTTGTTTTTATCATCTTTTTTTAAAAGATAGTAGGTTAAATTAGCCAAACTTTCTCTCTCATTATCATCGGGAAAAGCTTGACTATATAACTTATAAAACTCCTTTAAAAGAAGTTTATCGTTTGGTTTTAGAATAATAAATTTATCCAAATGTTCAATTCCTTTTACTAAAATTTGAAATTTAAATGGATGTAACCATCCATATTGTAAGAAAGGTTTTTGTCTATAATTTTCTCGGCTATTTTACAGCATTCAGACATCCTTGTTCCTTTAAAAAGTGGATCAATATATCTAACTTTTGCACCATGATGAACGAAGTAAACATCTTTTGGTTCAGTTTTAGAAATAAATATTTTTTTTGCATTTTTCCAAGTTTTGAAAACATCTTTATATTTAGAATTCTCAATTATTTTAATAACTTCTGTTTCTTTCAGATGATATAAATCCTCAATTGAAATTACTTTTTCTTCATTGAGCTTTTTTAATATGTCTGCTAAAAATTGCATGGAAAATCTAGTTCTATTTTCACGATAAATTATTGATAGCTGACTTGTAAGCTTAACAAAAGTTCTTGCAATTTTTTTAGTTTTAAAGCCTAGTTCAATTTCATTTTCTTCGTTTAGTTCTATCTCTATATCATTATATATTTCTTTAATTTCATCTAAGGTTCTTAGCCTATAAGTAAATAGGGCATTAGAAAGAGAATATTCCAGCCTATCAGAAGATAATTTAGGTGTATCATTGTCTGCAATAGGGTAGAGATGATAGTTATCTACCTCAAGAATTTGAATATTATCTCTTTTTAATAGAGCCATAATTTCTGGAGAATTCTTTAAAATTTTTGTTGTTAAATCTTCTGTGCTTTCTTGGGTCATATAATCGCCATTTAAAAAGTCTATACAATGCTTAAATGCTGGCGTTGCTATATCATGAAAAAGCCCAGAAAGCGTTTGTTTTTTATCATGAGTAAAGTGCCAAATTATTAAAGCAACAGCCACTGAATGGTCTAAACTTGAAAAGAAAAATTTACTTTCAAATAGTGTGGAGTATATTGTTCCGCAGGTTACGCTAATATTTTTTTGAAATAGTAACTCCTTTGTGTCTATGTATTCATTAAGCCAATCAGGGAAGTCTGGTTCTAAAACCTTAAAATAATCTTTTATTTCATTATCTAAGCTTTGGTAATATTTACTCATTTTTTCTCCAAAAAATTTAAGTTATGCTATGAATTCCAAACCCTTCATCCAGGTTTGCATTTGCTGTCTCCTTAGGTTTTAAAGATTAATTTCCTCATCTAAATATTGAATATTAATTTGGAGCTACTGGCGGGACTCGAACCCGCGACCTGCTGATTACGAATCAGCTGCTCTACCAACTGAGCCACAGTAGCACTATAACTATGTTAGTATAACATAGACGCAAATTATTTTCAAGAAAAGTAATTAAATTATTGCTAAAAAAATTTAACTATGCTAAACTACTTTAGTTTAAACAATATTATAAGGATAGTTTTATGAAAATATCAAAGTTAGTAGGGGAAAGAACAAAGGAAGTTCCTTCTGGAGTGATTGCTAAAAGTCATGAATATCTTTTAAGAGCGGGTTACATAAAACAGGTGTGTAACGGTGTTTTTTCATTGCTTCCTCCAGCTTTAAGGGTGCAAAAAAAGTTAGAAAAAATCATCCGTGAAGAAATGGATAAAATTGGCGGGCAGGAGGTTTTATTTCCTGTTTTAATGCCAAAAGAGCTTTGGGAAGAAAGTGGAAGATATTCCTCTATTGGCAGTGAAATGTTTAGGCTTAAAGATAGGGCAGATCACGATATGGTTCTTGGCATGACGCATGAAGAGGCATCTGTTCATATGGTAAGAAATATTATTAAAAGTTATGATCAATTGCCTTTCATGATTTATCAAATTCAAACAAAGCTTCGTGATGAACCAAGGGCTAGAGCAGGGCTTATACGCGTGCGTGAGTTTATAATGAAAGATGCCTATTCTTTCCATACAAACAAAGAAGATTTAGATAACTATTATGAAATAGTTAAACAAGCATACTTCAATATTTATAAACGAATGGGAATGAAAAATGTAGTTAGCGTAAAAAGCGACTCTGGCATGATGGGTGGAAAAATTGCCGATGAATTTATGCTAATAACAGATATAGGTGAAGATAGTTTAGTTGTGTGCGACAATTGCGATTACAGTGCAAATATGGAAGTTGCAGAGGCTATTTTAGACACTTATGAAAGCAAAGAAGAGCCTACAGAGCTCATTAATACTGGTGAAAATAAAACCATTGAAGATGTATGCAACTTACTAAAAATTGAACCAAATCAAACCTGTAAAGCAGTTTGTTATTATTTGTCTAAGAGTAAGAAGTATGTAATAGCATTCATCCGTGGAGATTTAGAAGTAAATGAAATAAAGCTTAGAAATCTTTTAAAAGAAGAGGTAGTAGCAATTAGCATTGACCATCCTAAAATTGTTGCAGGATATATCGGACCAAAAGATTTTAATGAAGAAGATATTATAACGCTTTATGACATTTCTTTAAAAGGTGCTAAAAACCTTGTAGTAGGAGCAAACGCTGAGCCTTTTCACATTGCGCATTTTTCTTTTGAGAGAGATTATATTCCAGAAACTTTTGTAGATATCTCAAAGGTTAAAGAAGGGCAGAAGTGTAAAAAATGTGGGTGTGGTCATGTTAAAATAGTTAGAGGAATAGAAATAGGAAATATTTTCCAACTTGGAAACAAGTATACCAGCAGTATGCATATGACAGTTCACGATAGCAACGGAGAGGAAATCAACCCAATAATGGGCTGTTACGGCATTGGAATAGGTAGATGTCTTGCTAGCATTGTAGAAGAGAGTTCAGATGAAAAGGGCATTATTTGGCCAATTGCTGTTGCGCCATGGCAGATTTATCTTTGTCCATTAAGATTAGACGATGAAAATGTAGCGAAATCCACAGAGGAAATAAACAAGCTTTTAGAAGAATCAGGTTATGAAGTTCTTTTTGATGATAGAAATGTGTCAGCTGGAAGTAAATTTGCAGATAGTGAACTTATGGGGATACCTATTAGAATTGTTGTTAGCCCTAGGTCGTTACAAAATAATGAAGTAGAAATTACTTTACGAAAAACAGGTGAGAAGATCATGTGTAAAAAAGGGGAGTTAATAAAAAAATTAGAAGAGCTAGTAAAAATTTTAGGGTAGTTGATTTACTACCCTTTTATTTTTTTGAAAAGTTATATTTAATGAGGTTAATAAAATTATGACTAGATCCTTTTGCAATAGTACTCTGAAATTTAAAGTTAATAGAAATTTTATGATAGGGGAAGAAAATAACTTCTCTACTTTTTAAATTTTTAGTTAAAAAATGAGTCCATAAACTATTCGCAAAAGACAGCTTTTGCGAATAGTTTGGGCTATTAAAAGCAGTTTGTTTAATTTTGGACTCAATTTTATAATTGCTCGGCTTTATAATTTTATCAGCTTGTTTTTAATTTAATTAGTTTAAAAAATGCTTTAAATGCCGTATAAAATCTAGGTACTATGCAAATTTTTTAAGTACTATGCAAATGCTTGACTATAAGATTTTTTTTTGCTATTATCTTTTTAGAGTTAAAAATCTTTGTTTAAACAGTTTTTTAAAAATTTTTATATATAACTCTTCATCAAATTTTATTAGGAAAAGGTTTTGTATGGAAATTAAGGAAATTCCAAGAGGTCAACTTTCGACAATAATTTTATCTACATTATTAGATGGAGATAAATACGGCTATGAGATTATAAAAGATATTGAAACCAAATCTGGCGGTAAAATAAAAATTAAACAGCCAAGTCTTTATAGCAGTTTAACCAGAATGGAAAATCAAAAATTGATTTCATCTTATTGGCGAGATAGCGACATCGGTGGAAAAAGGCACTATTATAGATTAACAGATTTTGGTAGAAAACAGACAGAACAATGGCAAAATGACTTTATAAATTCAAATTCTGTAGTATCAGGGCTTTTTAAAGATGGTGAAAATGGCGAAAACTTTAAACTTAAAGAAGAACCTGTAAAAGAAGAAAAACAAGAAGAACCAAAATTTTTACAACAAGAAAACTTGTTTTCTCAAATTAATAAAACAGAAAAAAAGCAAGAAGAAACTACTTCTCAAACTCCCCTTATGCCAGATCAATTAGATATTTTTGAACTAGCTAATAAGGTTATGGAGGAAGAAAAGAAAAAGAACGAAAAGGTTGAAATACAAGAGGAATTTGTTCCGCCACCAGAAAAACATTATAATGTTTATCAAGAATTAAATCAGCTTAGAAAACAAAATGAAATTTCAAGCTTTGCTGAAAATATAAAAGAAGATTACGATGATGACGCCGATGATGTCGAAGAACTTAATGAAATTCCATTTAATAAATCTTTTGCTGAAAGTTTAAAAAGTGATACTAATGAAACTCTGGTAACAAATTCTAATGGCCCTCAGCAAGATGAAAAAACAAATGTTGCTGTTGAAACTACATATCATGAAGAAAAAATAGAAGACAACAATCAAGAAGAAAACTTAAACTATATTCAAAATTTTGATGAATCTGAAGATGATATAAATTTTGCTGAAATTTATAACGAACCTTTACATGAAGAACAACCTGAAGAAGACACGATAGTTAAAAACACATATAACTTAAGTAATCAAAACCAAGATCCTTCAGAAATTATAATTGAAGAAAAACAGGATAAGAAAGATTATACATATTCAAAACAAGAGAAAGATGAAGGTATTTTTATAACAGAAACGCCAGATCCTAACAGCTTGCCAAAAGTAAAAAAAATAGAACCTGCCAGATTTACAATTGTTGGCGAAAGTCCCCTTTTTAAATTTTCAAATGTTGAAAATCAATATAATGAACTTGTAGAAGATTTATATAAAAAAGGCTTTAATGACAAATCTTCTGAAGGATATCTAACTTACTCCGCACTTAGTGAGCATTATAAGAAGAATGGTTTAAAATTTTATCCGTATGAATCTAAAGAAATCTCTTCGCAAAATGAAAAATTAGTGAAGAAAGTAAATAATGATTTTGTTCCTATAAACAAAATTAACTTTTATAAATCAATTATTTATCTGGCATTAATTTTAGTTGAAACTTGGCTATCTTACACAATTTTAAGCGTTTTAGGGGCCCAGCCTCAACAATTATTCTTATATATAATAGTCACTGTTTTAGCATTTTGTCCTGCTGTTTATACTGGAATTATGTTTTATAAAAATCCAGACAAACAGTTGCCAAAAGAGATACAGGAATTTAAACAATTTCTTATAAATTTAGGCATTGCTGTATTAGGAATTTTACTTGTATTTTCTTTCAATGTACTATTTGGCTTTAACGGAGAAAATTTTTCAAACTACGCAACTACAATTGTATTGCCTTCGGTGTTATTATTGAATGTTCCTATTTCTTATTACATTTCAAAAGAATTTATGAAAAGGTTTTAAAAAAATCACGGACTCAAAATCCGTGATTTTTTATAATTTTCATTTATTTTGCTATAGCTGTAAAACGAGATTCTCTAATAACATTAACTTTAATTTGACCAGGATAATCCATTTCTTTTTCTATCTTTTTAGCAATATCGTTAGCAAGGAAAACGGCCGTTTCATCTGAGATTTCAGATGGTTTTACCATGATTCTAACTTCCCTACCAGCTTGAATTGCATAAGATTTTTCCACGCCTTTAAAGGAGTTAGAAATTTCTTCAAGCTTTTCTAGCCTCTTTACATAGTTTTCAAGAGATTCTCTTCTTGCGCCAGGTCTTGAGCTTGAAATTGCATCTGCAACTTGTACAAGTATTGCTTCAACGCTATTGAATTCCACATTAAAATGATGGGCTTCAATACAGTGAATAACAGCTGGGCTTTCTTTATATTTCTTAGCTAAATCTACACCTATAGTGACATGAGTACCTTCTACTTCATGGTCTAAAGCTTTACCAATATCATGTAGCAAACCACCGCGTTTAGCAACTTTAACATCTGCACCAATCTCTGCTGCAAGTAAACCTGCTATATATGCAGTTTCTAATGAATGCTTTAAACAATTTTGACCATAACTTGTTCTAAATTTAAGTCTACCTAAAATTTTAACAAGCTCTGGGTGCATACCATATATTTCTGCTTCTTCAACAGCTTGCTCACCCGCTTCTTTAATTGTGCTTTCAACATCACGGGTAACTTTGTCTACAATTTCTTCTATTCTTGTAGGATGTATTCTACCATCTAAAATTAGTTTTTCAAGAGATAACCTTGCTATCTCTCTTCTAACTGGATCAAAACTAGAAAGTGTAATTGCTTCAGGAGTGTCATCAACTATTAAATCTACACCTGTAGCATTTTCAATAGCTCTTATATTTCTTCCTTCACGGCCAATAATTCTACCTTTCATATCATCATTAGGAATTGTTACTACAGATACAGTTGTTTCAGATGTAACATCGGTAGCACATTTTTGAATAGCTAGAGCTACAATATCTTTGGCAATTTTTTGACCATCTTCGCGTGCTGTATTTTCAATTTCTTTTACTGTTTTAGCTGCGCTAATTTTGGCTTCTTCTGTAAGAGCATTTATAATTAAGTTTTTAGCTTCTTCCTTTTTTAGCCCAGAAACTTTTTCAAGCTCTTTAACCATGTTGTCTTTAACTTCTTTTTGCTCGTCATACAACTTTTCAAGATTTGCCTGTTTGTCTAGTAAATCTTGTTTTGCCTGTTCAAGAGCTTCAGATTTTTTATCTAGCGCAAGTTCTTTTTTATCTATAAATTCCTCACGCTGTAATATTCTATCCTCAGACTTTTGAATTTCAAGCTTTTTTTCTTTTTGTTCTTTTTCAAAATCAAGCCTTAAATTTTGAATTTCATTTTTAGCTTCAAGCAATGCTTCCTTCTTTACTGTTTTGGCTTCAGCATAAGCATCCTCAATAATTTTTAGTGCTTGTGCTTTGTTTTTACTTGTCTTTTTGCCTATAAAAAATGTTTCAATCCAAATTCCTGCAACTACGCCAATAATTGCAGTGGCTAAGCTTACCAAAACAACTACATAAGGAGCAACGCTTAACAATAAACTGTTGCTCATTATTTCACCTCTTATAAAAATTTAAACTTATCACAAAAGGGGCTATTAGCCAAGTTTCTCTATATCACAATAAGGTTTAGCGAAAACTCGCTAACTTCCTCTTTAATTAATAAATTTACTTTATAAGTTTAAAATAAATCTTCAAACAAGTCAACTATTTTTGTTTGAAGATTTAAGTTTTTTTGAAAAAATATATTATGCAAATTATAGAACACTATATATTGTGTATTATGCAAAAGAATACACACAATTATTCAATAACTTCTAAGTTATTGATAGCTTCTTCTATTAGATATTCTAAGTTTATTTTGTCCTCCTCTAAAGTAGCTTTTTTAATGGTAGGTTTGATTACAGGGTTTTTAGGAAGAAAAACTGTACAACAATCTTCGTAAGGAAGAATTGAAGTTTCATAAGTGCCTAAATCGTTAGATATCTGCATTATTTCACTTTTATCCATACCAATAAGTGGTCTAAAAACTGGTAAATCTTTTACAACACTATTGGTTACTGTAATACTTTCTAAAGTCTGACTTGCTACCTGACCTAAACTTTCCCCTGTTATTATAGCACCACAGTTATATTTTTTAGCTACTCGTTCTGCTATTCTAAGCATTATTCTTCTCATTATAGTTATTATATACTCTTCATAGCAGTTTATGTGTATAGCTTCTTGTATCTTTGTAAACGGCACTACAAAAAGCTTGATTTTACCTGTAAAATCTTCCAATATCTCCTTTAATTTAAACACCTTTTCTTTAGCCTGCAAGCTTGTGTAAGGAAAGCTGTGAAAGTGTATAGCGCTTAAGCTTAAGCCTCTTTTAGCCATCATGTAACCAGCTACAGGGCTATCTATTCCACCTGAAAGCATAAGCATACCCTTACCTGCTGTTCCTACTGGCATGCCTCCGTGTGCATAGATTATTTTAGTAAGTAAATAAGTTTGTCCATTTTCTCTTATTTCTATTATTATATTGGTATCTGGATTATGTAGGTCTACTTTAAGGTTTGGATTCGAGTTTAATATGATTTCACCAATTTTTGCGGAAAAATCATCAGATTTAATTGGAAATTTTTTATCAGCTCTTTTTGTACTTATTCTAAAAGTTCCAGTAAGTTCCTTTCCAAGTTCTTGACATTTTAAAGTTATATCATCTATATTAGTAGGAAACTCAAAAGCTGGGCTCATAGACACAAGCCCAAAAACCCTTTTTAATTTTTCTATTATCATATTGTAGTCATAATCATTATAGCCAGTGATTACATATCTTCCAGAAATCTTTTTTAATTCAAATGTAAAATCTTTTAAAGAGTGTTTTATATTTTTTATAAGTACGTTTTCAAAAAACGCCCTATTATTTCCTTTTAAATAGAGTTCTCCATATCTCAAAATGATTACATTTTCTTTCATAATTCCTCACTGTAAACTTACGAGTTGTTTTGCAAAATCGTTTAACTTTTGAGTAACAATTTTTGCCTCTTCTAAAGTGTTATATCTAGAAAAACTTAATCTTATACTGCTAGTTACATATTCCTTTTCTAATCCCATTGCAGTTAATATTCTATTTCCTACTTTAGAGCCAGAACAAGCGCTTCCTCTACTTATTAAAATATCTTCAGCTTCTAGCATATGCACGAGCGTTTCTCCGTTTAAGCCTTTATAGCTAAGAGATAGTATATAAGGCGAAGTGTTTTCTCCATTAACTTTAAAATTCTTATCTAGATTAGCTATTATATATTTTTTTATGTCTGCTATTTGAGTGTTATAGTCTATTTCTTCTATAGCCCCCATAAAGCCCATAATTCCAGCCACATTTTCTGTACCTGAACGAAGATTATATTCTTGTCCGCCACCAAAAATTATAGGGCTTAACTTAGACTTATTTTTAACATAAAGCGCACCTACACCTTTCGGACCATGTATTTTATGGGCACTTATAGAATATAGATCTATATTTGGGTTTAATGTGTATTTAATTTTTCCAAATGCCTGCACCCCGTCTGAATGAAATATGGCATTAGGGCAAATTTTATTTTTGATGTCTAAAAGTTTATCTAAATCGTTTATAGCACCAGTTTCGTTGTTTATATGCATAATAGATATAAAGCTTGTATCTGGCGTAAGCTTTTGGTTAAAGTCTTCAATATCAACTGAGCCATTACTATTAAGCTTTATAAATTCTACATTATAACCCTTATTTTTTAAATCTAGAGCAGTATTATAAACGGAAGGATGCTCACCTTCTGAAAATATTAGTTTTTTAAAATTTTTACGAAGTGTTCCATTTATAGCAAGGTTATTTGCCTCTGTAGCAGAACCTGTAAAGATTACATTGTCCTTAAACTCAACGCCAAGCGTTTTGGCGATCAACTTTTTGCAAACAGTGAGTTGATTTTTATTTTCAATTCCTTGTTTATAAATTGATGACGCATTAAAAAACTTATCTGTTAGATAAATATTACTATATCTAACAGATTTTTCACATGGTTTTGTTGTGCTTGCATTATCAAAATATATCATCTGAGTTTTGCCCCAAATTTATATTCACAATCTTTTAAAATTTTATTCATTGAAGAATTAACTTCCTCTTCTGTAAGAGTTTTGTCTTGTGATGACAACACTATATGAAGAGCTATACTCTTTTTGTTTTCGCCTAAACTTTTATTTCTATAGATATCAAATATGCTAGCTGAATAATATAGGTTTCCAGCAGACTTTTTAACAGATGAGAGCAGTTTTTCTGCAGTTATCTCTTCATCTACAATAACTGCTAAATCTCTTTCAACATAAGGGAATTTAGAAATTGGTTTAACTGTAACTTTATTTTCTTTAAAGCTTAAAAGTTTGTCTATATAAATTTCTGCATAAAGAGTTTTTTCTGGAAGTTCGAAATTTGCACATACTTTTGGATGAACAACACCAAAGGTACAAATTATTTCTTGAGAAGCTCTGTCTATAATATCAGCACTCATTCCTGGATGCATATATGGAAGCGAAGAATATTTTAATTCATATTTAAAGTTAAAGTAAGATAGTAGTTTTTCAATTGTGCCCTTTAAAGTGTAGAAATCTATATTTTCATCTATAGCTCCAATGCTAAGCATATTGATTTCCTCTGGTTGTTCATTTAAAGGAAGTTCCTTTGGAAGATAAATTCTTCCCGCCTCAAAAAATCTTAAGTTTTTATTTCCGTGCTTAACATTATAAGAAAGTGAATTTAACATAGAGAATACCATGTTTGTTCTTACACAGGAAAGCTCATCACTTATAGGATTCCCTAGCTTTATCATATTATAGTTTTTGTGCTCAGGGGTTAGTAAAACCAAGTCACATGCATTTGGTGGACAGAATGTATAGTTTAAAGTTTCATAGTATCCGTCATCACATAGAATATTTTTTAATTTGTTTTGCATATGAAGTAGCGGATTAAATTTACCTATAGTGTAAGCTGAATCCTTTAATGCTGGAACATCTAGGTTATCATATACATCATAGCCATATAACCTAATAATCTCTTCTGCTATATCTGCATCGTTTTCAATATCTGTTCTAAAGATAGGTACTACGCATTTAAGAACATCGCCATTAATTTCTGGCTTTAAACCTAAACAAGAAAGGATATTTAAAATTTCCTTATTTTCAACTTTGATGCCTAAAATTTTAAATATTCTCTTTAAAGAAAAAGTAAGTTCTCTCTCTTTTGGCTCATAGCTTTTTACATCTATCATTCCACTTACTATAGTGCCTGCCTGAAGTTTGTAAACTAAACTTAATGCAGTTTGCATGCCCTGAATTGGAGAACCAATATCAACCCCCTTTTCAAATCTGGCAGTGCTATCCGTTCTAACACCAATTGCCCTGCTTGTTGAACGGATGTTCGCCCTTTCAAAGCAAGCTGCTTCTAATACGCTTATCGTTGTGTCATCTGTGACAGAGGAGTTAACGCCACCAATAATTCCTGCAATTACATTTGGTTTAACCGCATCTGCAACCACATTAAAAGATGGTTTTAATTCATAGGTATTTCCATTTAAAACACTTATCTTTTCACCGCTTACTGCGTTTCGTATTATAATCTTGTTGCCTTCAATATATTTTTCATCAAAAGCGTGCATAGGTTGACCTTGCTCAACTAAAACATAGTTAGTTATGTCGACAATGTTGTTTACGCACTTAATTCCCACTGCATTAATGCGCTTTTTAAGCCACATTGGGCTTTCTTTTATGGTTATATCTTTTACAACGGTGGCAATATACCTAGGGCAAAGATCAAAATTTTTAACCTCTACTGAAACATAGTTTTTTACATCGTCAGTTTTGTCTACCTCATAGTAAGGGTCTTGTGAAATTAATGGCGTCTTTAAAATTGCACTAATTTCCCTTGCTATTCCAACAACACTCATGCAGTCTGGACGATTTGGAGTTATGTTGATGTCAAATATAACATCGTCCAGGCCTAAAGCTGTTTCTATTTTTTCGCCTAAATCATGCTTTTCATTTAAAACTAAAATGCCGTATATATTTGCGCCCTTATAGTAGTCCTCTGTTATGCCAAGTTCTTCACCAGAACAGAACATACCCTCAGACACCTCTCCACGAAGATTAGATTTCTTAATTTTAACTCCATTCACTAAATCTGCACCATCAAGAGCTACAGGAACATAATCACCTTCTCTAATATTTTTAGCAGCTGTTATAATTTGAAGTTTTCTATCTCCTAAATCAACTTGACAAACATCTAATTTTTCAGCATTAGGATGTTTTTGTATACTTAGAATTTTACAAACATAAACATCGTGCAAATGTTTATTTTGATACTCTATCTCTTCCACTTCCAAACCAGCATTTGTGAGTTTATCTGCTAACTCTTCTGGTGAAATATCTATCTTAACAAATTCTTTTAACCAATTTAATGTTACTTTCATTTTATAACTCCATTATTTTATCTGTGATAAGAACTTTATGTCATTTTCAAACATCATTCTAATAGATGGCACTTTATATTCCGTGATAGCAAAACGATCTACGCCAAACCCAAAGGCAAGTCCAGAATACTTTTTAGAATCTATTCCACAATTTTCTAGAACTTTTGGGTTTACCATGCCTGCGCCTAGAAGTTCCATAAAGCCAGAACCTTTACATCTTGGACACCCCTTTCCTCCACACATTGGACAAGTTGCATCGACTTCAACGCTTGGTTCTGTGAATGGGAAGAACGATGGCCTGAATCTAATTTGAGTGTTTTCTCCAAATAGCATTTTTAAAAGTTTTGTAAGCAAAGCT
Source organism: uncultured Clostridia bacterium (assembly GCA_944372325.1). GTDB lineage: Bacteria > Bacillota > Clostridia > Christensenellales > UBA1242 > Caccopulliclostridium. The sequence continues at coordinate 52,785 of CALVYR010000002.1, forward strand.
TTTAAATCTATCATGCTAATGTTTTCATCTACAACTAAACCTTCTAATTGATGGAACACAGGAGAATGGGTTGCATCACTATCTGCTCTATAAGTTCTACCTGGGCTAACAATTTTAATTGGTGGCTTCATTGCTTCCATAGCTCTTATCTGCATTGCAGAAGTCTGAGAGCGCATAATGAGGTTTTGGGTAATATAAAATGAATCTTGCATATCTCTTGCTGGATGATCTTTTGGAATGTTTAGTGCTTCAAAATTATAGTAGTCTGTTTCTATTTCTGGACCATCAACAACAGTAAAGCCCATTTCTACACAGGCCTCCATAAGTTTATTCATAACTTTATTTAATGGATGAATTTGACCTCTTTCTGTATTTTTTGCAGGTTCAGTAATATCAATCTTTTCTTCAGTTAGCTTTCTTTCAAGTTCCTTTAAGTTAAGCTTTTCTTCCGTCTCTTCAATGATATTTTCAAGCCTTTCTCGAACACTATTTATAATAGCTCCAAATTTAGGCCTGTCTTCTGCTGGTATCTCTTTCATTCCTCTAAGCAAAGCTGTGAACTGGCCTTGTTTTCCTATATATTTTACTTTAAAATCTGCTAAAGTTTTTAAATCTTCTATTTTTACAAGTTCTTTTAATGCTTCTGTTTCAAGCAATTTAACCTTTTCTTCCATATTTACTCCTAACTTAAAAAGTTTATCATATTACTAAAATTATAGTCAAGCAATTGACAATTTTTTGAAAAATTTTTACTTCAAAATATAGTACTATGCATTTGCATAGTACACAATATTTTGTATTACTATTTATTTTTCTAAACTATCTTTTAAAGAAAGCATAGCATCTGTTAGCTTTTTACCAATTTCATCTAACAGTTCATTTGAAAGCTTTTGCCCTGCATATGCTTCCATAGAGATAGGCTCTCCAACTATTAGCCTATTCTTTTTAAATGCCCTAGGCCTTTTTTCAAGCCACATTGGCACAATTGGGGCTCCAGATTTTACAGCTATCATCCCCGCCCCATTCTTTATTTCAAGCAAGGCTTCCTCTGTTTGATTTCTTGTACCCTCTGGAAATATTGTTAAGAGTTTATCTTCTTTTAAAACTTTCAAACATGCTTTTATAGCTTTTAAATCTACTGCATTTCTATCTATTGGTATTGCACTCATTTTCCTTAAAAACCAAGAATTAAACTTTTTGCTAAAGAGCTCCTTTTTAGCTAAAAAATGTTGTTTTCTAAAAATTGTGGTTCCAAGAACAACAACATCTGAGTTGCTGTGGTGATTGCAAACAAGTATTGCTTTACCTTTTGGTATATTCTTTTTACCTATCAACTTTATTGGATGAAATAACCTGTAAAATGGCCAAACTATTATTTGAATAATTTTATAAAACATCTTTGCCTCCTATATCCTACTTAAATATAATAATTCATCAGCATTTAGTTCTTTATACTTTCCTCTAGCAAGCCCGCCTAGTTTAATTTCACCTATTCTAACCCGCTTTAAAAGTATGATAGTTTTACCTATGCAATCAAACATTCTTCTAACTTGCCTGTTTTGCCCTTCGTCTATTCTAACCGAAAGCCTTGTTCTATCCTTTAAAACTTCTATTACATCCACTTTAGCTTCAGGCATACGAACACCCTTTTCCACAACACCTGCTCTTAATACAGCGCATTCACTCTCTTTAATTTTACCCTCTATTACAACTATATATTCTTTCTCTACTTCATAGGTTGGGTGTGATAATTTATATGCTAAACTTCCATCATTTGTAAGTAAAATTAAACCTTCCGTATTGTAGTCTAATCTACCAACGGAAAAAAGACGCGATTTTGCGTCTGGAATTAAATCGTATATAGTCTTTCTTCCCTTTTCGTCATGTGAGGAACAGATATATCCTTTTGGTTTATTCAGTTTTAGATAAACAAATTGAGATACTGGTTTTACAATTTTTTCGTTTACTAAAACTACATCTTTTTTCTCATTTATTTGATAAGAAAGTTCAGTAACAACTTTTCCATTTACTTTAACTTTTCCATCTACTATAAGTTCTTCAACTTTTCTTCTTGAACCTAGGCCGGCCTGCGCTAAATATTTATTTATTCTCATGATATTAATTTAAGATTTTTTTTAAGCAATGTCAAGAAAATTTGTATTCCAATTTCTTATTATTTCTTTAATGTTATCAAAAAAGTTCACAGATTTAACTTCTTCCATTGCATAAACCTCTTCTGAAAATAAAAGTTTATTACCTAAATAAATATTAAATTTTCCCACAATGCTATCCTTTTCTATAGGAGCTTCAATGTTTTCTGGAATATCATACTCATAAATAAGTCTGTTTTGCTCCTCTTCTGTTAGTGGATAGGAAAAGCCTTTTCTTGAATATACTTTTAAGCTTTCCTCCTTTCCATCAATAACTCCAACTCTTCTAATATAATTATATGGTGGCACTATTTCAATTAATTTATATTCTTTAAATGCTTCCTCTAAAAGAGTTGCACATTCTTCAAACATAGGCCCACAATTAAATATAACACAAACAAATTCAGTTCCATCTCTTTCAGCTGAACCTACAAAACATCGCCCAGCATCGTCTGTAAAGCCTGTTTTAACGCCTGTAGCCCCCTCAAATGAATTAAGAAGTTTATTTTTATTTTTTAAATATCTAACTGGAGCTTTTTCATTTTTTGAAATTTTGTATTCCCTTGTACTTACAATTTCAGCAAAGGTCTGGTTTGAAAGCGCTTTTGCAGTTATTAAAGCCAAATCGTGAGCTGTTGTGTAATGTCCCTCTTCGTCCAAACCATGTGGGTTAGAAAATGAGGAATTAGTAGCCCCTGCTCTTTTGGCAGTTTCTAACATTAAAGCACAGAAAGCTTCTATACTATCTGAAATATGGTATGCAAGAGCTGTTGCAGCATCATTACCAGATACTAGCATCATGCCATACAATAGCTCTCGTACTGTAAGTTTTTCTCCTTTAATTAAATATATAGAAGTGCCAGGCACGCCAATTGCCCTGTCGTCTACATTTACAATCTCATCTAAATTATCACAATTTTCAAGCACAGTTAGAGCTGTAACAATTTTTGTTGTGCTAGCCATAGCAAGTTTCTCATCTGAATTTTTAGAGTATATAACTCTTCCTGTAGTTTTTTCAATTAGTTCCATAGCCTTAGCTGAGGTTTGAAAATTTGCAATTGCAAAACCTTTAGGAATAAATACATTAATAGCAAGGAGTAATGCTAAGAATATAATTAGTTTTTTCATTCTTTTTTCTCTCCTATTTTATCTACAATAGTGTTTAAAATATTTAAAAATGTTTGATATGCTGTCTTATTTTCAATATCAATAAACTTATAACTACCATGACTTTCTATTAAAAAACCAACTGGAGATACGCTCATACCTCCTCCGCTACCACCTGCCATTGGATAATGTTTTGCTACCCTTCTAGAACTTTTATCTGAATATTCGCCCCCACCTACTATAAAGCCTACACTTACTTTTGATATAGGAATAATAATAGTTCCGTCTGGAGCTATAACTGGATCACCAATTATTGTGTTGGTTTCCATTAAAGATTTGATATTTGAGATGCTCTCGTCAATTAGATTATTGATATTAGATGTGTTTTCATCAAAGATTTTCATATACTCTCCTTAATTTTTTACTGATAAATAGCCCTTTTTACTGTCACTCTTTTTCACAATTATACTTGCCATAATAAATGAATAAAGCGTATCAAAAATCGATATAGAAATTCTACCTAAAAGGCTAATTTGAAAGACTTTTTCCTTATATTCTGTATGATTAACAATGCCTATTTGAGCAGTATCCTTTTGATTTTTTATATACCCCCAAACCATGCTAACAATAATTGAAATGCCCGCGCTCAACATTGCACTTTGAAAGGCATCTCCAGTTCCTATTTTGCTATGAAATTCAAGCTTTTTAACCTTAATTTTATCTTTTATTTGAACGGTAAATTGTTCTAAAAGCTTGATTTCTGGACCTGCTAGAGAAATTTCAATTTGTTTTGCATTCTTTTTTGTTCTAATTATCAAATTTTTACCTTTTATTTTAAAAGTTAATAACTTTATTCTTATAAACCATAATTTTAACGACAGCGTGCCCATGTTTTTATAGATGTTATAAGAAAGTCTAACTTCAAATAATATTGGTAATATTAATAATATAAACAAAAATAGAGGTATTAAAAGCCATAGACTTTGCATACCTCTATTATTTTTTATTTTTAATTTTTTATTCAGTTTTTTGGAACTAAGTTTAACATTTCATCCAATTGATTGGAATTTAAATATGTATCTGGAATTTTACCCTGTATTATACTTTCAGTTAATAGAACTTCTGTTGTAGTAGATATCACCTTTGTATCTGTGGGCAAAATTAAACTAACATCTGTTTGCACATATAAGTAAATGCTATGATTTGTTTGATTTATCCCAGCAGAGGTAAATTCTGAATGAAATCTTGTATAAATTGTTCCTATAGGAGATAGTTTAAGGCTTACTTTTGGCCCTTTGTCAGTAAAAAGAGTGATTCCTGTAAATGTACCTATACCTATTTCTATTCCCTGCTCACCTAAAGTAGTTAAATTATTCTGTGCAGAATTTAATATTTCTTTTGAAAGCAAATTTATTTTATAGGCATTTGCTGAAATCATTTTAATATCATTGTTAGAATCTTTAATTATTTCAATAAGGTCTGAATATAGATATTCATCTTTAATCACATCATAAACTGCGCTCTCTACTGCAGACTGAGTTAAAGAACGCACTTTTGCTTCTGAGGCATCAATAATTATAGGGTTTACCACATAATGCAAATATAAAAGTATGGAAATTATAATAAGTAAAATTATAGTAAAAACTATAATTAATTTCTTCTTAGTGGATACTTTCTTTTTTTTATACTCATATTTTACCACATATATTTATATGCAAAAAATCTTAAAAGAAATCATATTTTTTCTTTATAATTTCATCTATTCTATCATTGTAGTCAGTTAAAAACTTAGGGTTAGCCAAACGCTCTATTCTATTATCATCATAAAAAACTCTTTTAGAAATGGCTCCTGCACCACATGCTATAATGCTATTTGTTTCTTCCATGCTATCTATATTGAAAGTGCAAGCTTTGCCTTTTTTAGTATAGCCTATGTTTTCTAACCCTTCTATTTGATTTTTTTGCCTATATAAGTAGTATGGATTATACCCATCCGCCGTCAGCTTTTCATAGGCATAATCAACCATTTTTACTACATTGACATCTGTGTCTGGAGGGTTATTAAATAACAGCGAGCCATGTTTTAAAGAAAGCGTATGAATTGTTATGTTATCTGGTGATAGTTCTAGTGCGGTATTTACGCTCTTTTTAAAGGTTGGAAGCTTTTCTCCTGGCAGTCCTGCTATAAGATCCATATTCACTGAAAAATCGTATTTTAAAGCAAGTTTATAAGCTTCAAGTACATCTTTAACAGTGTGATTTCTGCCAATTAATTTTAAAGTCTTTTGGCAAAATGTTTGAGGGTTAATTGAAATTCTGGTAACCTCAGCTTCTTTTAAAGTTTTAAGTTTTTCTTCTGTAATTGTATCAGGCCTGCCACACTCAACCGTAAATTCAGATATCGGATAGTTTATCTCATTAAATATCATTTTAAACTGCTCTGAAGTTAAAATGCTAGGTGTTCCACCGCCTATATATACCGTTCTAATAACATAAGCCTTATCACTAACTATTTTTTGAACGGCTTTTAATTCTTTTACAAGATTTTCTAAATACTTTGGCAAAATATTTTTTACTTTATCATATTCAGAAGATATGAATGAACAATATGAACACCTAGATGGGCAAATTGGTATGTTTATATAAAGGTCTACAAGCTTTTCATTTCTAATAATTGAAGTTTGATTTCTTATAACTCTAGCTACTATTTTTGCCTTTTGTTCGCTTACAAGATAATTCTTCATAAGCATCTCTTTAATAAAATATACTGGAACGCCTTCATCTAAAAGTTCATAGCCAATTTTTGTAGGCCTTATACCTGTTAAACTACCCCAAGGCATTGTTTTGCCTGTAACTTGAATTAACAGTTTATATAATGATAGTTTTATGTGCCTTTTTATATATCTTTTCTTTTTAAGCTGTGTTCCTCTAAGTTCTGGTTTGAATTTGGGAAGCTCTTGAGTATCTATAGAGGTCTTTCCGTTTATATCAAAAAAGTTTTCTTCACTACTATCTGTTAGCGTTAATTTATGATTTAAAACGACCCCATCTTCTTCGTTTAAAATAAGGTCTGGATAAAATAGGTGCATCATGTCGTAGATATCATTTTTAAATTCTTCAGTATTCGTGTTAATTATCATAGCTCACCTAAATACATCAACTACACCTTTAATTTGTTTTAACTTTTTAATTAGTGCAGTTAATTCCTCTTTCTTTTTTACTTCAATTTTTATTGTGGCATTAGAAGTTGTGCCTTTCGTGTGTGAATCCATACTTTTAACTTTAAAGGTTTCTAACTCTTTAATTACTAAAGAGATTAAGTTAGGACAGTCTTCGGCTAAAATTTTAATAGTCGCAACAAATGGTTTTTCAGAATTTTCATCCCAAGTTGCTTGTATCAATCTTTCCTTTTCAAGATATTTTAAGTTTGGGCAGTTATCTCTATGAATTGTAACGCCCTTTCCTCTTGATATATACCCTACAATGCCATCACCTTGAACTGGTGAACAACAGCCAGCAAATCTTATTAAAAGCCCGCTAGAGCCATCTACAAGTATGCCATCCTTATTTCTTTGCAAGGTTATTTGATGTACTTCTACATCTTCTTTATTTTTTGTTATGGTCTTTTCATATTCTTGAATTAGTTTAGACACCACAACTTTAGATGGTAAGCTACCATAGCCAACAGCAGCATATAGCTCATCTAAATTTGCAACGGAATATTTATAGAACACCTCATCTAAGAACTTATCTTGGAAGAGCTTTTCCGTGGTAAAGCCCTTATCCTTTATAGCTTCCTCTAAAATAGTTTTGCCTTTCTTTATGTTTTCTTCTTTTAGTTCTTGCTTGAAGTAAAGTTTAATTTTTTGTCTAGCGTCTGCCGTCTTTACAATATTTAACCAATCTCTAGATGGACCTTTAGATGAAGCAGAGGTTAAAATTTCCACTATATCGCCATTTGAGAGCTTAGTGTCTAAAGGTCTTATCTTGTTGTTGATTTTACCGCCCACACAGGTATTTCCCACTTCAGTGTGAATAGCATAGGCAAAGTCTATTATAGTTGCCCCTTCTGGGAATTCTAAAACTTTTCCTTTTGGAGTCTGAACAAATATCACTCCACCATAAAGGTTGGTTTTTAAAGTCTGGATAAAGTCTTTAGAACTCATATCCTTGCCCATTTCCATAATCTCTCTAATCCAACTCAGCCTTGAATCTAAAGAGCTCTTTTTTGTGCGTTTTTCCTTATACATCCAATGCGCAGCAACACCATATTCAGAATTTTTATGCATCTCTAAAGTTCTTATTTGAATTTCTAGAGGCCTGTTATTTTCAGCGATGACCGTTGTATGGAGGCTTTGATAGCCGTTGGCTTTAGGGTTTGCAATGTAATCTTTAACTCTACCTGGCATTGGCCTATAAATTGCATGAATTTTTCCAAGAATAGCGTAGCAATCTTCTATGTTATCTACTATCACTCTAAGCGCAATTAAATCGTAAATTTTAGCAAGTGGAAGATGTTTAGACTGCATCTTTTTATAAACACTTGAAAAGTGCTTTTGCCTCGCCATAATTTGACCTTTAATTCCAAGCTCTTTTAATATATTTTCAAGCTTAGATTTGGTTATTTCTATTTGCTTTTGGTTCTCATCACGCTTTAAATTTACATTGTTTAAAAGAGAATTATAAACGCTGGGCTCTAAAAGCTTTAAACATTCATCCTCCATTTCAGACTTTATAACATTTAAACCCAATCTTTCTGCAAGCGGAGCAAAAATATCTCTAACTTCTACTGTTAAATTTTTTTGTTCTGCAGTTAGTGGTAAAGAATAGCTTTTTAGCTCATATAAGAGGCAATAGAGCCTAATTATTAGTACCCTCAAGTCTTTACTCATGGCAACTAGCATTTTCCTTAAATTCTCGGCTTCTTCCGTTCTAGTTTGAGTGTGTAAAGATTTGATTATTTGTAAATTTTGAAAAAGTTCTAAAGTTTCTTCATCAAAGGCGGTTTTAATTTTATGTTCATCTAACTCTGTCTTCTCAACTGCTTGGTCGAGCAAAAATGCACATATGGTTTGATAATCTAGTTTCAAATTTACTAGTTCATCTATAATTTTGCAACATTTTTCCTCATCTAAAAATGGAGCTAAATTATTAAGAAGATCTAATTGCTCCTTTTTTGGCTTAAAATTTTTTTCAATTTTTTCTAAAATCATCCTCACTCCGTTACATTTTTTAATAGTTTTGCCATATTATATACGCTAGATTTATTTAAATCTGTTTTTATACTATCATTTATTATAAGTTTTGTTAAACCATTTTCAATATAAGTATCTATTATGTGAAGTTCTGCAAAGGTTAAATAACAAATCAAAAAGGTTTCATAGTTTTGTGTTAGTTTAAGTTTATTATATAGGTCCTCTTGGCATACAAAGCCCGCTTTAAACCTTTTTATACTATTATAAATTCTTCCAAAAGTTTGCCTAGATAAATCTATATTTTTAAAGTTAGCTGAACCTTTTTTATTTAAAGGTAAATAAACCTTTGCATCGCTTAGTTTATTTATCCTGGCTATATAGCCTCCATCCAAAACAGGACTTAAAAATACAAGCTTTTCAAAGTGCCTACAAAAATCTATTGTTTCAGGACATAGAAAAAGTGTGTTGAACCCCTTACTTTCATTTCCGTCAAATATGTTTAAGTTTACAACTTTATCCATATTGTAGTTAGATACAAAATCGTTGTAGTCGTTCATATTAAAGGCGATAAAAGCCGTTCCGAAGTTAGACGGAGAACTAACAAAATTTATTAAATCTTGTTCAGAATAATAATCGTAAACTCTTGGAGTTTTTTCTGAACAATATTTTAAAGTTTGAATATTTCCAAAATTAAAATTTTTATTAAAGTTAAGAGGATAATCAAAATGGTTTCCTCTAACAATGCCCTTTAAGGCTTGTTGATAAGAGTCGCTTTGTAGTTCAAAAATAATAGATTTATTTTTACAGTATTTTAGTTTATTATGATCATGCACATAGTTGAATTGAACAAAGTTTATTTTATTTTGCATTTTAATTTGACAATGGTAATTAAAATTCTTCATAGGAAGAATATCAAGCTTATCTATAGAAATTTTAAACTTTGGGTTGGAATTGGCAAGCCCAAAAGGTTCAAGCTTTTGCATACTTTCTAACAAAGCCTTATTTAAATCTTTAGGAGTAACCTCAATGTCGTAGTATTGCACTGGAGAAAAAACTTCATCATTGATATTGTTTACAATATATTCGTTTACCTTCTGCTTGAAAATTGGCAAGTTTTCTTTTTTTATAGTAAGCCCCGCTGCTACTGTATGACCGCCAAAAGTTTCCAGCATATCTTTCATAGAGTTTAAAAGCAGATGCACATTTATTTCAGGTATACTTCTAGCCGAGCCTTTAGCATCCTCTTCTAACTCAGAAAATAAAAATACTGGTCTGTTGTATTCTTCAACAAGTCTTGCACAAACTATGCCAAGTATGCCCTGATCCCACTTTTTAGAAGACAATATTATACACTTATTTGTGCTCATATTTTCATCTTCTAACATACGCTTGCAATCTTCATATACTTTAGCGCATAGTTCTTGCCTTCTTTGATTATGTTTTGCAACCTTTTCTAAAAGCTTTTTTATTTCAACTGGATCCGTTTCAAGGTAAAGTTTTAAAGAATCGCCAGCGTCACCCATTCTTCCAGAGGCGTTTATTTTAGGCGCTATTTTATATGAAATATCTTTAGAGTTTGCCTTGGAAAGTGGCATTTTTTGCTCTTTAAATAGCATTTTAAGCCCTATTGGCAAATAGGCATCTAAAAGTTTTAAACCTCTATAAACTATAGTTCTATTTTCATCCACTAAGGGTACGATGTCGGCTATTGTAGCAATGCTTGCTATTGGCAAAAATTGTTCCGCCTCTTTTCCAAGCAGAGCCTCTGAAATTTTATATGCAAGCCCAGTTCCACACAACTCACGAAAAGGATACTCCTGCCCTTCTATTTTAGCATTCAAAACTATTCCGCTAGGCAAAATTTCTGGAATTTCATGGTGGTCTGTAACAATAATTTCTATACCTAGAGTTTTGGCATAATCTACTTCTTTATAGCAGGATATTCCGCAGTCTACGGTTATAATTAAATTAGGAGAATACTTTTCCTTAATTTTATCTATTACAGCGCAAGTTAGACCATAACCATCTATAAATCTATTAGGCAAGTAATATTTTGGCTTTACACCTAAAATATTTAAAGTTTTTATCATTATTGCTGTAGCACTTATGCCATCAACATCATAATCACCAAAGATTAATATCTTTTCTTTTTTTGTTATAGCTTCCTTTACTCTGCTTACGAGCTTGTCCATATTTCTTATAGAAAAAGGATCATGAGTAGTTGCGGGTTTTAAAAAGCTTTCAACTTTTTCTATAGTGTCGTATCCGCGTGAAACAATAAGCTCTGCTATAATTTTAGAGAGCCCAAATCTCGCCATAATTTCTTGAACAAAAGAAGCACTTATGCTTCCGTTAAAGTACTTTAATAATTTCATAAAACCTAATATGCAAATAAAAAATTTGCTACCTTATGATTTTATTATAATATTAAAAAAAGAATAATGCAAATAATTTTGCACTATTCTTTAATTTCTTCAACTTTTTCAGCTTTATTATCCTTATCCTTTTTAGCTCTAATTCTTCTTCTATAAGCCATTGCCCAAAGATGAGGTACAAGCATTTGTGAAGTATAAAGGCAAGCAATAAAGCCAAGAGCTAGTGAAACTGAAGTAGATAGATTATAGAAAGCAAAAGCACCTATTGCTATTAAACAAGTAAGAGAAATAAGTATTAGTGTATGAGCAAAAGATTGTTGTGTAGATTTAATTACTTCCTCATTTGATGCCTTCAACATAGTTTCCTCTTTACTATTATCAACAAGTTTGCTATAGAATAGAGTATTTAAAACAATTGAGAATATTGCTGTTCCTACAATTGCAATACCATAATGAGATGTTATTGGCAATCTGCAAATTAGAGTAAGAGATATCATTAAAAGTGTATCTAAAATAACTGATAAAACTACGCTAAACGCATTTGCAACACTGTGTCTTAAAGCAATATAAACAAATATTCCAACAAGGCCAATAATTATAGCTAGCCCAGTTCCTGCAAAGGTCATCCCTATGTTTTGAGGCTCTATAAAGCCACTAACCTTAATATATGTTTGCTCTATAAGCGAACTTTCATCATAACCAAAAGCTTCATAAAGTTCATCTTTAATGTTCTCTTCAAGTTCTTGGGTATTTGTTACAGTAGTTGTAAACTTGATGGCTATAACATTACCATAGTCATCTTTTTCTAAACTATATTCTTTAATATCAATCTCTTTTCCTTCAAGTACTCCATCAATTTTTTCTAGTGAGTCAGATAAAGTGTTATCATTTATATTTACTTCAATTAAATGATAGCCACTTAATTCTAAAGACTTATTAAAGCCTACAGTAAAGAATAACACTATTCCCAATATTAGTATTAAAGCAGGAGTAATTATTTTTAACCAAAAATTAGATTTCATTTACGTTCTCTCCCCTTTTAAAACCAAGTTTTTTTGCATTCGAGCTGTTTATTGGAAGATACCATTTCATAAATGCTCTAGTTACTAAAAGAGAGGTAAACATTCCAATTGCACAAGAAATTGTAAGAATGATACCAAAGCTCATAGTAAACACATCTCCTAAGAACCACATTACGAATGAGGCAATGATTGCTACAACATTTATGTCAACTATTGGCAAAATTGATTTTTTATATCCAGCTTTTACTGACAAGTGAATTTTCTTTCCATAAGAATATTCTTTTGAAATGTTATTAAACATTATTGCGTGAGATATGAAAAGTAAAGCAAGACCTAGCGCAAGAGCTATAAAGCCACCAAGTGTTAGAAGAACTAATGGTATTGCTTGCATAAAGAATACAACTAAAATTACATAGATTAGTAAACTTAAAAGTGAAAGCCAACCAAAATCTTTAAACTTTATTACCATTAAAACTACAAATATTATTGCAAGTATAGCAAGAGCTACACAGCCAAATATCATGAAATTACCACCAAGTGTTGCTGGAATTTCTATTACAGAATTTGGAGCTTGTGAAAGCTTTGTTTCAAGAGTGCCAACTAAAACTCTTAGTGCAAACTGATTTGCAGTTTCTTGAGTAGTTATACCTCCACCAGATAGGAAAAGCACACCATTAGTTTGAGCCTCTGATATACCTCCTATTGATTGGTACAATTCATCATCCATGTAAATATAAATTGTATTTCCGCTTGAGCTAACAGTTGAAGTTAATTCCTCATATTTTTCTGCACCAGATTTTCCTGTTGAACTAGTTTGAGTAAACTCTATCATAACGCCCCAAGAAAACTCTGTTTCAGAGGTTTGAAGCCTAGTTGCATAGACATTTGAAATATCTTCGCCTATTATATCACTATCAGATTCATCTGTGGTTTCTGAACTTTTAATTCGAATATCTCCAGCACTACCAAGTGTGCTAATTAAAAGTTCAGAATTATTATTTTTAGATACAGTTAACCTAATTTGGTTATCACCTTGTTTTGTTACAATTGCATCTGTATAGCCTTGCCTTGCAAGAACATCACTTATAAACTGCACTGAAGAATCTATTTCTTCATCTAAAGATTTGCTATCATCCTCTAAAACTATGTCGTAAACAGCAGAATAACCTCCTGCCACATCTAAACCAAGAGGTATTGAATTTGCAAAGCCATTAAAATTTACAGTTGTAAAAGGAATTGCAAAACTACAAACTGAAAGAAAAATTCCTAGTGCAACTGCTATGCAAACAAATATATATTTAATTATACTAGATTTTTTGGTCATTTCCTATCGCCCTTTAATATTTTTAGTTAAACACTTAGGTAGTATAGTAAAAACAGCGCTCGCTGTCAAATGTTTTTTTAAATATTGACAAAAAAGTTGAATTTAATTCATGAGTTTTAAAGAATATAACGAGTAAAACTCTCATATTGTACATTGGGGGTAAGTATGGAAAAATTGAAAAAAAAAGTAAAAGAACATCCAGGAGAAAGCTCATTTTTCCTAAACACTTTAAAAGGTTCACTTATAGCTCTTTGCGTATCACTAATAGGAATACTTATTTTTGCATTTATTATAAGGTTTGTATCAGTGCCAGATAGCGCAATATCACCAATAAATCAAGTTATTAAAGGCATTAGCATATTAATAGGCTGTTTTATAGGACTTAAGAAGTCTAACGAGATGGGCTTTATTTCTGGACTAGTGATAGGAATATTTTACACAGCACTTGCATTTGTTACCTTTTCAATTTTAGATGGTCAGTTCGTATTTTCTAAAACCCTATTAAACGACCTGTTATTTGGGGGAATTATTGGTGCTATATGCGGAATAATAGCTGTAAACTTTATTGGTAAGAAAAAAGCATAGTTTAAACTATGCTTTTTTGTTTTGCTTTTTAGATTTTGAAGTTTTATTAGTTTTCTTTTCCTCTTTAACTTCTTCTACTGGTGCTGACTCTTCAGGAACCTTTTCAGAATTTGCCTTTTCTTCAACTACTTCAGCTTCAACTTTTTCTTCAGGTTTCTGCTCTTTAGAAGTTTTATCCTCTTTCTTTTCTTCTATAACTGGTTCGCCATCTGTGCCAAAGATTTTATCTTTGTTGTCTGTGAAAGAATAAACTGCATCTATAGTTACACAAACATATCCGCTGTTTTTTCCCTCACCTGTTTGGATTGTTAGAAATTTTCCATTTTGTTTTTCTAAAATTTCAACAACTTTTCCCATAATACCTGAATAGGTTATTACATAGTCACCTTTACGAATTGTTTCATAAAGTTCTGTCCTCTTTTCCTTATCTTTTTTGTTTCTAATGTACATAAACACAGGGTAAAGAATAAGAAGTGCTGCCACAACTACTATTAAAGTAATTTGCGCTGCATCAATAAACATTAGATTTGATAGATTAAACATTAAATTCTCCTTTTAAATAGACATTCCAAAAATTACGATTGCAATTAAAACGCAAATTGGAATAATAATATTTGAGACAGAAATAAGTAACATACTTGCTCCATGTCAAAATTCATTCTAGCATAATTTTTGAAAAAAACAAATGAATTTATGACGAAATTTTAAATTTTATAGGTTTTTAAATAATTTTCTTTGAAATCGAGTAGTCTATCTTCCTTGATAGCTTCTCTTATTTGATGGGTTAAATTAATTAAGAAATGCAAATTATGGATGCTTAAAAGTTCTGCACCAAGCATCTCACCTGCATTTATTAAATGCCTAATATATGCTCTTGTAAAATGTTTGCAAGTGTAACAATCGCAATCTTCTTCTATTGGAAGGAAATCTTCTTTGTACTCTGCATTTCTTACAACCATTTTGCCATATTTTGTAAAGGCTGTGCCATTTCTAGCTATTCTAGTTGGCAAAACGCAGTCCATCATGTCAATGCCTCTAGCATAGCCTTCTAATAGGCAATCTGGTGAGCCTACGCCCATTAAATATCTTGGCATATTTTTAGGAAGATGAGGTTCCATTTTTTCCAATAGCTCATACATAAGCTCTTTTGGCTCTCCTACAGAAAGCCCACCTATTGCTATTCCACATTTTGCATATGGCTTACAATCTTCTATTGCAGAAAGCCTTAAATCTTCAAAAAAATTGCCTTGAACTATTGGAAACAACATTTGTTCTTCATTCTTATGTGCATTAAAACACCTTTCTAGCCAAAGTTTAGTTCTGTTTTTGGCTTTTACAGCCTCTTCATAGGTAGCTCCATATTTAGTACACTCATCAAAGGCCATAATAATATCTGCGCCAAGGTCGTTTTCAATCTGCATACACTTTTCCGGTGATATAAAAAGTTTTTCTCCATTTAGATGAGATTTAAATTCCACGCCCTCGTCAGTGATATTTCTAAGCTCAGCTAGTGAAAACACTTGAAAGCCACCACTATCTGTAAGAATTGGCTTATCCCAATTCATAAATTTATGAAGACCACCTGCCTCTTTTACTATTCTTTCGCCTGGGCGTAAAAAAAGATGATAGGTATTTGAAAGTATTATTTCAGCCCCTAACTCTTTCAAATCTTCTGGGCGCAAACCCTTTACCGTGGCTTGTGTACCAACAGGCATAAAAACAGGGGTTTCTATCTCTCCGTGAGGCGTTTTAAACACCCCATATCTTGCCCCTGATTGTTTACATATGTGTTTTACTTCATAGCTAAATTTCATGAAAAATATTTGTCCTTTTCATCATTTAATTTTTTATACATTTTTTTATTTATATATTCTACCATATAGTAAGTTCTTTCATCTGCTTCACCAGTGATATTTGCAATGCTTACTAATTTTTGTTTATGTTCTTTAACTTCCTTAAGGCTCATTACTTTATAGTCTGTGAGATGATAAACTACTTTTCCGTCTTCAACTACATCCTCACCAAAGTGGTCCTTTTTAGGATTTAAAGTTTCAAACACAACAAGTGGTCTTACATCCTTTGTATCTATTAAAATAAGTTCTTTTGGAGCCATATCAGAGGAATATTGAAAATTTGAATTTATTGGGTTACCAAAATAAGAGGTATAATTTTCTACCCAATATAAATTTCTTCCAAAAGCACGCTCAAAGCCTCTAAAAAAGCCAAGCACAGCTCCACGCTTGTTTAAAACAAGTTTTTCTTTTTTAGGCTCACTTGCTTTAAAGTTATTTCTAATAAACTCCCCTACATTTATAATCTCAGCATCATAGATGTAGACATTATCAAGTTCGCTTTCATAGTAGGCTTTAACAATAAAAAAAGTTTGGTCGCCTAAATTTTGTAAGCCCACATCGGAGAGTTTTTGAAGTTCATTTGCAATCTGTATATTTATTTCTTCCATGATTAAACTCTATCAAAAATTTTTTGTTTTGTCAATATTAAAGTAATAACATTGCATCACCAAAGCTAAAAAAGCGATATTTTTCTTTAACCGCAAGGTTATATAGACCCAATGTTTCATCTAAGCCACAAAACGCAGATACAAGCATTATAAGTGTAGATTCTGGCAAATGGAAATTTGTGATCAAATGGTCTACCGCTTTAAATTTATATGGCGGATATATAAATATTTTTGTTTCTCCAAAGGCTGGTTTTAAAACACCATTTTGGTCTGCGCAGGTTTCCAAAACTCTAACAGAGGTTGTTCCAACTGCTACAATTTTGCCACCAGCACGCCTAGCCTCGTTTATAATATTTGCATTTTCTTCTGAAAGTTTATAATACTCTGAATGCATATCATGTTTTAAAATATCATCTTCCTTAACAGGTCTAAAAGTACCTAAACCAACATGAAGCAAAACTTCTACTATCTTTATTCCCTTAGCTTTAATTTTCTCTAAAAGTTCTTCGGTGAAATGAAGCCCAGCTGTAGGCGCTGCGCTTGAACCATCAACTTTTGAATATACGGTTTGATACCTCTCTTTATTTTCAAGCCTCTTTTTTATATAAGGTGGAAGTGGCGCCTCGCCAATTTCAGATAGTATCTCTTCAAAGTGACCATCATATATAAACTCTATATCGCATTCACCATATTCATATTTTTTAGTTATAGTGCAAGCAAGTTTATCTGAAAAAACTACTTTAGTTCCCTCTTTAAGGCGTTTAAAGGGTTTTGCTATTACATTCCAACGCTTTAAATCTAATCTTTTTTGAAGTAAAATTTCAATATTTGCACCTGTATCTTCTTTTTTACCATAAAGCCTTGCTGGCAAAACACGAGAGTTATTTACTACAAGCACATCGCCTGCATTTAGAAAATCTATTACATCATAGAAGTGTTTATGTGATATTTCCTTAGTTTTTCTATCGTAAACTAAAAGCCTTGAACTATCGCGTGGCTCTATTGGTGTTTGAGCTATTAGTTCTTCTGGCAGATAATAGTTATAAGAGCTTTTCTTTGTGTAATCTATCATTCTATATCTCCGCTTGTTTCATATATTGATAGTGCATTTATTTGGGCTTTAGTAAGTGGTAAGTTTAAGTGATCATAAGCCCCTTTTAAAGCTATGCGTCCGCGAGGCGTTCTTGCTATGAAACCTAGTTGTATTAAATATGGCTCGTAAACATCCTCTATGGTCGTAGCGTCTTCACCAGTAGCAGAAGCAAGTGTATCAAGGCCTACTGGTCCACCACTAAATTTATTTATGATGTTTAATAAAATCCTTCTGTCTATATGGTCTAAACCCAGTTTATCTATTTCTAGAAGTTCAAGAGCTTTATTGGTTAGCTCTTTGGTGACTGTGCCATTGCCATATACCTCTGCATAATCTCTAACACGCTTTAAAATTCTATTTGCAAGCCTTGGAGTTCCTCTACTGCGCTTAGCTATCTCCAAACTTGCATCTGGCTCTATTTTTATATTTAAAACATTAGCTGAGCGCTCTACAATTTCTTGAAGTTCCTTTTCATTATACATTTCAAGACGGCATAAAACGCCAAAACGGTCGCGTAAAGGACCGGTTAGCATTCCTGCTCTTGTTGTGGCTCCAATTAAAGTAAAAGGTTGAATTTTAAGCCTCATGTTTTTAGCAGATGGACCTTTACCTACTATGAAATCTAGTGCAAAATCTTCCATGGCAGGGTATAAAATTTCTTCTACAGATTTATTTAATCTATGAATTTCATCAATAAATAAAACATCATTTCGTTGAAGGTTTGTAAGTATGGCAGCAAGGTCTGCAGCATGCTCAATTGCTGGGCCAGAGGTTATTTTTATTTGGCTTCCTAGTTCATTTGCTATAATGTGAGATAGCGTTGTTTTTCCAAGCCCTGGTGGGCCATATAAAAGCACATGGTCTAAGGCTTCCTTTCTTTTTTTAGCTGCTTGAATATAAATTGAGAGCTTCTCTTTAATCTTTTCTTGCCCCACATATTCAAGCATGCTTGTAGGACGCAGTGAATTTTCAATCTCTGCGTCAGTTAAGGACTTTGAACTAGAAATAAATCTGTTATTTTCCATATTTACCTACCCATATTTCTTAGCACGCTTGCTATAATTTCCTCAGCCGTGCTATTTTCATTAGCATTTTGTCTAGCAAGCCTTAAAGCCTCATTTTTAGATAGACCTAATGATATTAAGGCTTCACAAGCATCGTCAAGCACATTTTCATCTAATTCTAAAATTTTATCTTCAATTAAAACTCCGCCAACAGGAGTAAGCTTATCTTTTAGTTCTAAGCAAATTCTTTCTGCAGTCTTCTTACCTAGCCCCTTTATTCTTGAAAGCGCCGTGGTATCCTCTTTTAAAATGCTTACAATTAAATCTGAAATATTCATTCCAGAAAGAATTGTAATAGCCATTTTAGGGCCAACACCGCTAACTGAAATTAATTTATAGAAAAGCTCTCGCTCATCTACAGTGGTAAAGCCAAACAAACTAATTCCATCCTCCTTAACTTGTAGATAAGTGTAAATTTTACACTCTTCACCAGCAAGTGGAAGCGTGGAAAGAGTGGCTGTAGAAGTTTGAATTTCATAGCCCATGCCATTACAATTTATTACTACGCCATTTTCTGACTTTTCTTCTAGCGTTCCAATTATAAACGAAATCATATTTTCCCCTTAAATTCTGTTTGTATTTAATGCAGAGTTTATCTGGCTATGAGTTATTGCAATTGCTAATGCGTCTGCCGCATCATCTGGTTTAGGAATTTTTTCTAACCCTAAAAGTGTTTTGACCATATATTGAATTTGATATTTTTCCGCTCTTCCTATGCCTGTTAGCGCCTGTTTTACTTGAAGCGGAGTATATTCAAAGACATTATTTTCACAGAGCTTTCCGCATATATGAACTATAACTCCTCTTGCCTCAGCTACGGGAATAATTGTCTTTTGGTTTTTAAAATAGAATAGCTCCTCTATTGCAATTTGGTCTGGTTTATAGTTATTTATAATTTGCGTTAAACAATCTGCTATAATATTTAATCTTACAGGCAATGTATCTTCTTTGGGCGTAGTAATAACGCCATAATCTATCACCTTTAAATTATAGCCATCACTTTCTATAATTCCGTAACCAACTATCCCATAGCCTGGGTCTATTCCTAAAATTCTCAAGAAATTATCCTACTTTACATTGTGATATACATTTTGAACATCATCTAAATCTTCAAGAGCATCTAGCATTTTTTCAAACTGAGCTTGCTTACCTTCATCTAGCTCTACATACATATCTGGAACAAGCATAGATTCGTATTCACTAACCTCAATTCCATTATTTTTTAAGCTTTCAACAACGCTGTTTAAATCTTCTGGAGCAGTTTCAATAGTGAAAGAATCTTCATCCTCAAGAACATCTTTTGCTCCAGCCTCTAGGGCTTGCATTAAAATTTCATCGCTATCAATGTTATCTTTTTTTTCTAAAATAATAATGCCCTTTCTCTTAAATAGATAAGATACGCAACCGCTTGCGCCTAAACTTCCGCCATGTTTATCAAAGGCGTGACGAACATCGCCAGCCGTTCTATTTTTATTGTCTGTTAAACATTCAACAATCACTGCTGAACCGCCTACGCCATAGCCTTCATAGGTTGTATTTTCATAGTTTACATTAGAAAGTTCCCCAGTAGCCTTTTTAATTGCCCTTTGAATTGAATCGTTAGGCATATTATTTTGTTTTGCTTTTGCTATAATATCACGAAGTTTGGAGTTAGACACTGGGTCTGCTCCACCTGCTTTAACTACAACAGCTATTTCTCTACCAATTTTTGTAAATATTTTTCCTCTTTGGGCATCACTTTTGCCCTTTCTTGCTTGTATATTGTGCCATTTACTATGTCCTGACATAAAATCATCTCCTTGAATATATTTGATACATTATTATACTTCCTGCTACAGAAGCATTTAAGCTTTCAAGCCCGTTAGCCATAGGTATGGCTACAGCTTGCGTGCAAACCTTTCTTAGTTCTTTACTTACACCGTTTCCTTCATTTCCAACAACAACACCAATGTTTTTTGGAAATTTTGTTTTATAAACATTATCTCCAAACATGTCGGCATAGCACATATGTAGCCCTGAACACATGTTTAAAAATTCATCTTTAGAGCATTCATAAATATTTAATTTAAAAATTGCTCCCATTGAACTTCTAACAACCTTATCACTTGATACCCTAGCAGAATTTAAAAGATATACATCTTTAAAATTCGCTCCAAGAGCGGAACGAAGCAAGGTCCCAACATTTCCAGGATCTTGAAGTTCATCTAAAACTAAGAAGTCTGCTTGTGGCTTTTTTAAAGTCTTCTTTCCGTACTTTAAAATACCTATAAGCCCTTGTGAATTCACAGTTTGAGAAAATGATTTAAAAACACTTTCTGAAACTACTACATTTTCTCCCCCATAGTCTGTTTTGCCGTTATATGTTTCATTAATCAAAAGATAGTCTATATTGAAACCAGCCTTTTTTGCTTCTACAATAAGTTTTGGATTATCTAAAAACATATAGTTTTTATCTTTTAAAAGTATCTTTAATAGTTTTATTTTTTTATTTTGTTTTGAAGTAATAGGTTCAATCATATAGTTATTATAAATATATTTAAAAAATTTTGCAACTTTTTAAAGAGTTATATAAAAAAACTTATCCGAAGATAAGTTTTAAAATTTTAGCTATTATGCTATAGCCTTTTTAGCTGTAACTACAAGCTCGCTAAAAGCTTTTTCATCACGAGCTGCAAGCTCTGCAAGTACCTTTCTGTTTAGGTTTATGTTAGATTTCTTTAAACCATACATAAATTTGCTATAAGAAATTCCATTAAGTTTACAAGCTGCAGATATTCTTGTTATCCAAAGGCTTCTAAAATTTCTTTTTCTTTGTTTTCTTCCAATGTAAGCATATTGTCCGCTCTTCATAACTTGTTGACGAGCAACGCGATATAACTTACTTTTTGCTCCGCGGTAGCCTTTTGCTTGTTTTAAAATGGCTCTGCGTTTTTTAAGTGCTGTAACTGATCTTTTAATTCTCATATTCTCTCTCCTTATTAACCTTGAACCATCTTCTTGATGTTCTTAGCTTGCTTGCCTGAAAGGTAAGCACCCTTTCTTAATTTTCTTTTTCTTGAAGGTCTTTTTTCTGTTAAAAAGTGTCCGCGGTCTGTTTTAGCCATTTTAACTTTGCCATTAGAATTTATTTTAAAACGCTTTTTTGCTCCGCTGTGTGATTTTAGTTTTGGCATAATCTTTCTCCTTTAATTCTTTTTAGGGTTTACAATTAAGATAACATTTCTTCCAACAACTTCGGGCTCTTTATCGTAAGTTCCATTTACTTCGAGCATGGAATAGAATTTTTTTACAACTTCAACAGCATTAGCTTTATAAGCTTGTTGTCTACCCTTCATTCTAAGCACAACTTTAACCTTGTTACCTTCTTGAAGAAACCTGTTTCCATGTTTTGCTTTAACTTCCATATCGTGAGTGTCTATGGTCATTGAAAGCTGAATTTCTTTAAGTTCGGTAACCTTTTGATTCTTTCTAAGCTCTTTTTCTTTCTTTATAGAATCAAATTTATACTTTCCATAATCCATTAATTTACAAACGGCTGGATTTCCTGGGTTTAATAAGGCAAGGTCTAGCCCACGCTTGTCAGCCTCGCTAAGTGCCTCTTCTAAACTCATAATGCCAAGTTGCTCCCCTGTTTCAGCAACTAGCCTTACGCTTTCTGCACGAATTTGTTCGTTTATAGGTAGTTCCTTAAAAATGTTTTTATCCCCCTTACATAAAAAATTGGTGAAAGCATAAAGCCCCACCAAATTTTGATAACAAAATTTTTAAACCTAATCTAAGCTTTGCTTGACTGGTGAGAAGTGGTCTTCTGCTTTTACGAATGGCATTCTAACACAAACACTTCACATTGTCAAGCATTTTAAAAAAATTTTTAAATTATTTCTTTTGGAATTTTCCATCTTTTTTATACACCACAAAATTTGCATCTTGGCTGTCGCTTAATTCCTTAACGCGCTTTAATGCTTCTTCCTTTGTTGCACGGCTATCTATAATTCTTTTAGCGCCGTCTTTCTTTATGTTCCAAACCTTAGTTTCTTTGTTATAAATAACTCTGTAAACAGATTTTCTTGCCTTTTCTTCCTTTGCCACTTCCTCTTTTTCCTCCACTTTGGTTTCCTTAGCTTCAGCTTTTTTAGGTTCTTCCTTAGTTTCAGTTTCTTTAACTGCAGGTTTTTCTTCTACCTTTTCTTCTTTAGCTTTTTTATCTTCTTTTTTCTTACGCTTAAAAAAACACATAAAATTTCTCCTTTAACAAAGTTATTTTAACATATGTTAAAAAATTTTTCAAGGTTAATTTAAAACTTTATCATCAATTTCTTTTTTAATTCTATTTATGAAATCTTCAAGTTTAAGCCCGCTAACATTTTCATTTCTTCTGCCTCTTAAAGAAATGGTGTTAGAATTAATTTCTTCTTCTCCAATTATTATCATATAAGGAATTTTCATAGAAGATGCGCTTCTAATTTTATAGCCTATCTTTTCGTCTCTATCATCCACTTCAACCCTTATGCCATATTTTTCAAGTTCAGCTTTAACTTCATTGCATCTATCAATAAATTTTTCGCTTATTGGAAGCACTTTAACTTGAACAGGAGCAAGCCAAACAGGAAAAGCCCCAGCATATTTTTCAATTAAATAAGCAAGAGTTCTTTCGTAGCAACCAATTGAGGTTCTATGAATAATGTATGGAGTTTTCTTTTGACCATCCTTATCTGTATACTCCATGCCAAATTTTTCAGCAAGCATTTGATCAATTTGAATAGTAATAAGAGTATCTTCCTTGCCCCAAACATTTTTTATTTGAATGTCAAGTTTTGGACCATAGAATGCAGCCTCGCCTATACCAATTTCATATTTTACACCAAGGTCATTTAAAATTCTTTCCATGGAACTTTGGGCTTCATTCCATTCTTTTTCTGTGCCTATATATTTTTCCTTGTTATTAGGATCCCATTGTGAGAAACGATATGACGCATCCTCGTAAAGCCCTAAGGTTTTTAACATATAATTTGCAAGTTCCAAACATTTTCTAAATTCATCTTCTAGTTGTTCTGGAGTGCACATTAAATGCCCCTCAGAAATGGTGAATTGCCTTACCCTTATAAGCCCATGCATTTCCCCGCTCGCTTCATTTCTAAAAAGTGTTGAGGTTTCGTTATAGCGAAGTGGAAGATCTTTATAACTTCTTGCCTTATTTAGATATGCTTGATATTGAAATGGACATGTCATAGGTCGAAGAGCATAAACTTCCTTATCCTTTTCCTCATCCCCTAAAATAAACATTCCATCCTTATAGTGATCCCAGTGGCCTGAAATTTTATAAAGGTCACTCTTTGCCATAAATGGAGTTTTTGTTAAAAGCCAACCCCTCTTTTGTTCTTCATCTTCTACAAATCGTTGTAAAAGTTGAATAACTCTAGCGCCTTTAGGAAGTAAAATTGGTAAACCTTGACCAATGTAGTCTACAGTAGTAAAAAGTTCTAGTTCTCTACCTAATTTATTATGGTCACGCTTTTTTGCTTCCTCTAACATATGGATATAATCATTTAGTTCTTCTTTAGTTGGAAAAGCATAAGCATATATTCTTTGAAGCATCTTATTTTTTTCATTTCCTTTCCAATATGCCCCGTTAACTCTAGATATTTTATATCCCCAATTTTGAAGCTTTGAAGTATTCTCCACATGTGGGCCTCTACAGAGGTCTATAAAATTATCCCCTAGTGTATAGGCAGAAATTTCTTCTCCGTCAGCTAGCTCGGAAAGTAGTTCAAGTTTATAAGGCTCATTTTTAAACAAACTTTCAGCTTCTGCTTTTGAAATCACCTTTCTTTCTAAAGGCTCAGCATGGGAAATTATTTTTTTCATTTCCTTTTCTATTTTTGGGATATCCTCTTCTGTAAAACTATTTGGAGAGTCAAAATCATAATAAAAGCCATCCTCTATTGCAGGACCAATACCAAGCTTTACTTCTTCTCCAAATAAATTTTTTACTGCCTTTGCAAGCACATGAGAAAGACTATGTCTTCCCATCATAATTTCTTCTTTTTCCATTTTAATCTCCTTTTTGGGCTTTTTAAATAAAAAAGCCCCTAAAACTAAATTAGTTTTAAGGACGAAAATTACTTTCCGCGGTTCCACCTTAATTGCAATTTCTTGCCACTTTAAAGTATTTTCACAGAAGCTAAAAGTGGTTTCAGTTTTTCCTAGAAGTTACACGGCTTTCAGCCACGACCGTGATTCTCTTTAACTCTAACTTGAAAAACCTACTTGTCTTTTGCTTTTTACCTGCTTGGGCTTATTTTAGCACTAGAAAAATCTTTTGTCAACAATTTTTGCGTTCTCTTTTGGCAAAATATTTGTTCTAGTAGAATATATGCTATTTATTAAATTTAGTTCCTCACTTGAATTGTCGGTATAGATATTTATCTTCCTTGGAGATAAGGCAATTATATTTTCAACAAGCCATACGCCATCCCCTTTTTCTGTAAGCATTTCAATGTCCTTAAAGTTCTCATCTAAAAGTTGATAGCCATCTAATTCTGAGATGATGTTCACTGTATCAAAGCTGATTTCTAGATTGTCAATCAAGAATTTTAACAGTTCTATAAAAGTTTCTTCTGTTAAAAGATAGGAAGAGTTTTCATTTGCAATTTTAGTTAGTTCAAGCCACTTACTTTTTAATATCTTTAGTTTAAATTCAAAGAAAGATTCAAGATATATGTTTTTATCAAAAGTAAGATATTTCTCAACAAGATATCTATCCGTTTCTTTATCAAAATATTGAAGAGCTTTCTCAAAAGCTATTATACTCACTTTATTTTTTAACTGAACCTTTAAATTTTTTCTTAAGAACTCATTTTTAAAGTATGAGCAGATTGCTTCCGTGATATAACTCTTTACATAATAGTAAAGCCTTGTTTTTTCCTCTACACTGCAAGCAATGACTATATGTATAAGTCCCGCTTGATCAAAGGTTGTAATTACTCCACCAACCTCTTCCACATATTTTTTTAAACTATTATATATAAATTTAGCAACCTCATTATGTTCAGATTGAAGCAAAATAGAAAATTCCCACATAATTAACTCCTGTGGTATTTTATGCAAGGAATAAAAAAATACTCTTTAATTTATAAAATTTACATAAGTTTATTTGACAAAACTAATAATATAATGGTAAAAAATTACGAGGGAAATTATGAAAAATAATATTATAAAATGTTTAAGCTTGGTTTTAGCAATGTTTTGCATATCATTCATATTTACAGGCTGTGAAGTAATTAAAGACCATAAAATTACTGTAACATCATGGGATATTTCCACAGGCACAGTTTCAGGCTATGGAACCTATAAAACAAACTATGAAGTTACCATTACTGCCACTCCAAAATCTGAGCAAAATAGATTTTTAGCTTGGATAAAAGATGGCTATATAGTATCTCAGGAAAACCCCTACACATTCACAGCTAGAGATGATACACAAGGTAAATATATAGCTATATTCAATTCTGAATATCTAGACCTATTACAGCTTACTTCGGCAAGCGTAACAATTCCAGGAATGCCTATAGATGACGGAACTTCTGAAACTACTGTAACAAACATAACAAACCTTTCCTTTGAAATAGGAACAAGTTCAGATACTTTAGTAAGTCTAGCAACAAAAGGCGCAACTGTTCCAACACCTCCACTAACTTTTACAAATGAATTTACAATTCAACCTTATGTAATAAACAAAGAAACTGAATACTATATAACTTTTTCAATGACAATTGAATACACGGATAGATTAAGCGGTGAAATAACAACCAGACGCTATCCAACACAAATTAGAATAAATTTTTCAAATTTAGGAACAACTCAAAATGGAAACTTAACTACAGAGCAAGACTCTACTACTGGAAACTATATTATAACAAGAAAAAATTTGACGGCGGACACATCTTGGACAGTAACAGAAGATGCCAGCCCAACCTTTGTACTCACCTTTTCAAGTTTAAGTTTTGAACAGCCAGAAGTTGATGACAGTGAAAATGTATAAAATGTAAGCCTCTAAAATTTAGAGGCTTTATTTATGTAGTAATAAAAAATAATTTTAATGTGTTTTTTTAACGAACACATAGTTCTAAACTAAAATAAAAAAAGAACTCCTACGAGTTCTTTTTGGTGTTTAAGATTTGTTTTGACAAACACATAAAAATGTGTTACTATAACCATGCTAAAATATCTCTAAAGTTTCGAAGGGCTACGCGTTCGCGTGGAAGTTAAATGTAGGAACTTTGGGGATATTTTTTAAAAAGAACTAGCTTAAGGCTAGTTCTTTTGTGTAGGTCTGTAAATATAATCGTTTATATTTTTAATTTCGAATTTATCACTATAATTTTGTGAGTTATAAAGCGCTTCATAAAATTCTTTGTAACTCTCTTGCGCTTCTTTTGGCGCTTTTTCTGTAAGTAAATACATTCCTTTCTCTTCACTCTTTATGTACCATTCTTCGTTGGTCATAAAGTATGGCATATCTAACAACATTTTACTTTTCTCCTTTTAAATAATCATCTAATGACTTGGCCAAATTTGACGGGTTGTTTGTGGTCATTAATTCCGCAAATGTTTCTGCTAAAAACTCAAACCTATCAGATTCGCCATATTTACTAATGTGGGTACTATTATCATTATACTTATTTTTATTAATTTTCAAAACCTTTTGGTGCATTTCTTCTGCTATTTTTTTATCATAAGCTCTAGGGTTAGAATTTCTTAACTCTGTTTCATTCCTTTTTATAAAAAAGCTTATGCTTTAGGAATAGTTAAAAGCAACCTAGCTGAGTTTTTAGAAAAACCAAAACAAGAGAAAAAGAAAAAAATGCCTTTAACTCTGGAAGAGCAAAAAGCATTTTTAAAAATTTTAGAGAGCGTAGACCCGCTTGTAAAAAAATATTGTATGTTTTGCCTTGTTTTAGGTGCAAGAAGAAACGAAGCATTAGCATTCATGCCAGAAGATATTGATTTAAAAAATAGTACTATACGCATAAATGGAACAAAAACCAGCAATGCAGAAAGAACAATTAGAATTACTAAAGCCATGGCCAACTATTTACTGGAAGGTACAGAACCTAAAAAGAAAGTTTTTAATTGGAATTGTAAAACTGTCTATGATAAAGTTGTTGAAGCTTTAGAAAGTGCAGGAATTAAAGGAAAGTCTACACATAACTTAAGATACACCTGTGCAACTAACCTTTACTATCTAGGAATGCCAGATAAACACAGACAGCACCAACTAGGCCACGCAAGTATTGTTACAACAAATGATATTTACACCCAGATTGAACTAGATATAAAGGCTGATGACATAAGGAAATTATACCCAAATTTATACTATGAATTTTGACCACATTTTTGACCACAAAAAATGTACAAAATTAAATTTTAATAAAAAAAAGCATACCAAATATGGTATGCCCAACTAAATCAATAACACTACATATTGATTTTTGGTGGGAGTTATAGGACTCGAACCTATGACCCTCTGCTTGTAAGGCAGGTACTCTACCAACTGAGCTAAACTCCCGAATGCTTTGTTAGATTATCACATTCATAATTCTTTGTCAACAAATTTATTAAAATTTTTTAAATTTTTTTGTAAGTGAATTTTATATAATCATTTTGCTTATTAAAAGTTTTATGCTAAATTAAATATTATGAAATTTTTAGAGTTTTTAGATAAGGTTTCAGAATTAGTTTTTCCAAGCGACTTTAAATGCCTTTCCTGTGAAAAGGACATTCAAAAGGGTGAAGCTTTTTGCACGCGTTGCAAACAAGAACTCCCCTATAACTCTGGTAATGTTTGTGAAGTTTGCGGTATAAATATACCTTCCGCAGGTAGATGTGTGAGATGTAATGGGAAAAAGGTATATGAAATGGCACGCGCGCCATTTCTATACGATGGAGCTATCAAAAAGATAATACATAATTTTAAATACAATAACGCAAAATACCTATTTAAACCAATGGCAAAATATATGGCAGATTGCTACAATAAGTTTAATATGCAAGCAGATGTGATTGTTCCAATTCCACTGTTTAAAAAGAGATTAAAAGAAAGAGGTTATAACCAGGCTTTTAAACTTGGTGAAGAAATAGGAAAAGTTTTAAATTTACCTATAATAAATGGCCTAGAAAGAATTAAAGATACACCTACTCAAACAGCATTAGATTTTAAAGATAGAAAGAATAATGTTAAAGGTGCATTTAAAGCATTAGATAAGACTTTTAAAGGAAAGAATGTTTTACTTATAGATGATGTTTACACCAGTGGTGCAACACTAAAGGAAGCCTGCAAAGTTTTGAAATCAAGCGGAGCTAATAAGATATATGTTTTAACCCTTGCTCATACAATGCTAGAAAATAAAAAAGATAGCAAATCTTTTAAATAAATTTGCATAATACACAATATATAGTAGTATATAATTTAAGTTATATACTATATTTTATTATCAAGGCTTTATCCAAGTTCGTTTAAGAGCTTTTCTTTTAACACTATTTTATCCGCAAACATAAAATGAAGTGATAAAGGAGAAAGAATTATGAGCTTTTTTTTCAACAATAGAAGAGGCTGTGGATGTTGTTCAAACGATGGCATATTCCCTCCTCCTATAATAATTCCACCAGGAAGCTCTATCACTGGCCCCACTGGACCAACAGGACCAACTGGTCCGTTTGGCGGTCCTACAGGCCCCACTGGTGCAACTGGCCCTACGGGTCCAACCGGTCCCACCGGTCCTACAGGTCCTACTGGAGCAACGGGTCCAACTGGAATTACTGGAGCCACGGGTCCAACTGGTCCTACAGGACCAACAGGCGCTACTGGTTTAAGCATAACAGGCCCAACGGGTCCAACAGGCGCTACTGGCGCAACTGGTGCCGTTGGTGCAACAGGAGCCACAGGCCCCACTGGTCCAACTGGGCCAACAGGACCAACTGGACCTAGTGTTGTAACAGTAACAGTAGGAACAACAAGCACATTAGATCCTGGTCAACAAGCTAGCGTAACTAACAGTGGAACCAATCAAGCAGTGGTATTAGATTTTGCTATTCCTGAAGGTATTACAGGTCCTACTGGCCCAACAGGAGCCACAGGACCAACTGGAGCAACTGGTCCCACTGGACCGACTGGTCCAACTGGTGCGACAGGTAGTGTTGGTGCAACTGGCCCTACGGGCCCTACTGGAAGTACTGGTACTACAGGCGCGACAGGTCCTACTGGTCCAACCGGCCCTAGCGGAGCTACTGGTGCAACAGGACCAACAGGTCCTACTGGAGCCACGGGTCCAACTGGTGCTACCGGTCCTACCGGCCCTGCTGGAGCAACTGGAACTGCGGGCACTACAGGTGCAACTGGTCCCACTGGACCGACTGGTCCAACTGGTGCGACAGGTTTAAGTGTAACAGGACCAACAGGCCCCACCGGTCCTACTGGAACAGCTGGTACTACAGGCGCGACAGGTCCTACTGGTCCTACCGGTCCTAGCGGAGCAACTGGTGCGACTGGCCCTACAGGTCCAACTGGTGCAACTGGTCCTACAGGTCCAACGGGACCAGTATCTACAACTTTACAAGCAGGAGTATTCAGTAATCCATCGGCCGCTTCAGTGGCAAATGCTACTGCAATTCCTTATACAACAAACACAATTAGTTCAGGTTCAAGCATTACTGAAGGAACTGAAGATTTTGAAGTAGATTTACAGCCAGGGCTTTATGAAATAAGTTATTCTGCCACAGTTACAGCACCAAACACAAATGCAATAACTGTTACAGCAGAGGCAGATAGTACTGACATTCCAGATAGCACTAGCACTATAGCAACGCCCACCGCGGCAACAAACTATATTCTTCAAAAATCATTCATTTATCAAGCAACAAACACCCCTACTGTTATACAGTTAGTAAATGATAGCACTGATGCACAGACCTTTGACAATGTTAGTTTAGTTGTTAAGAGATTATCTTAAATTAAGATTAGTATTAAAAGACCAAATCAAAAGATTTGGTCTTTTTTTAATATAATAAGACTGGAATTTTAGTCTTTTCTATTAATATGCTAATCTAACTATATGTAATAGTATATTGCTGGACGAATACCAAGATTACCAAAAGCGCTACTATTAACATTATATTGTCCACCATCCAAGGCTCCATTTGCTGAAACTTGATATACTCTTTCAGCTGGGTTTCCTGTTGATGTGTAATACGGGCAAGCTACATTGTCAACTCTTAAAGTGGTAGGGTTACCACTTGCTAAGCCAACCTCGTTTACTATAGCAAAATCTGTTGGCGCACAAGTTCTTAATGTTTTTGTATTTTCAAAATTGAATTTAGATGAATAATCAGTATATGTTGGTAACCAAACTGGTTGATCACTTATTGCAGAAGTTACATAATCGCTTGGAGAATATTCACACTCGCCTTCAGCAAAATCTCTATTTTCTATATTTGATTTATTGAAAATAGAAAATGCATCATTATAGAAATAATTTAGTAAATAATTTCTAATAGTATTATCAGATCTTGCGTAGTTTTCAACATCATTATATGATATATCACCTGGATAAAAAGGAATATTAGATGTTATTGCATTTTCACATAATAGAGTTGCATAAGCTGTGCTTTCATTATCAACTACAACCCTCCACTGGATAGGTTCAACTTTAAACCATATTATCTTATTACTCTCATCTATTGCTTCGCCATTTGAATATGTATAATTATCGGCATCATAATCATAGCTTGCATTTTCCACTCTTACATATTTATTGCCATCTGAATACAAATATTCTTTATTTTCAACTAAGTTTGGAGTTGCATCATTACCACTAATTGGAGAATTACAGCCATCAAAGGTAGTATATATTTTTCCTGTTTCTACTAAACTAGAAGTATTTAATTTTTCTTCTAAAATATTGTTAAAAGTATTTCCAACATAGCTCTGAGGATAAAAGCCTAAATTAACATAATTTAATTCAAAATTATCAGTTGTTGAAGGCATAAATTCAATCGTATAAAATGCTCTTTCTACAAAATTAAAACCTATACTAACATTTATTGTTGCAGAAGATGCATTTTCATTTAATTCAACTATATATTCATAAACTTGAGTGTCATTGGGTTGGATATTTTTTATGTACTGAGAATATTCTGTGGTTGTTAAATTATCATAAGTAGTTGTTGTTACCCCGCCCACAGTTGATGTATTTCCCGATCCTATTGTTCCAGAAATTGAAGGTGACGCCGTTCCTTGTATGCTTTCTTCAGACATATTAGTTACTTCAATTCTGTATTTAACAGTTCTATTACCTGGTACAAGTGTAACAGAGGGTATGTTTTCCCACGAAATTGCTGTATTTCCAGCGGGCTCACCATCTATTATATCATAATTATTTCCAGTAAAACTATATCCCTCGCCAGACAAGGGGCTAAGTAGCGCATAATTCGTTCCCCTATACATTTGAGCAGATATATCCACATAAACTCCCTCTGGATTAAATGTTAGTTGGCTATTAAAACTAAAGCCTACATTTACTGCCGCATATACACCTACACTTAGCACGCTTAAGCACATAACGCACATCATTAAACTTGCAATTAGTTTTGTTCTTTTCATTTTTTACTCCTTTTTGATATTAATTAGAGTCTCGCTAGCTCTGGTCGCGAGAAGATTCTTCGCGGATTCTCGCTGACGCTCTCCGCTCAGAATGATGCAACGGAGCAAAGCCCTCGAAGTCTCTTGCAAAGCCTCCACTTCGAAGCTCTTGCTTTTTCCTTCCACTTTATCAAAAAAATTTTGTTCTTTCACTTTCTTTGTATACCTTTTAAAGTTGGCTTGAAGCGGTATTTGAGAAGTAGCTTCATAGGCCTCACTTCCTTGCACGACGAAACGAGCGCTGAAAGCTAATTTTAAAAGCTACACTTCTATTAAAATTTTTTTGATACTTTTTATAAAAAATAGCAGACTTAGATTGTCTGCTATTTTTAGCCTATTTTAAACTTATTTTTTAGGCGTATATCTTAAGGCTCGCATACTATTTAAAATTGCAAGCACAGTTACTCCAACATCGGCAAGCACCGCTGGTAACATTCCAGTTATACCTATTGCACCAAGTAGCAAAAATGTAAACTTGATGCCTGCAGAAAATATGATATTTTCCCACACTATCTTTCTTGTATATTTAGATAGTTTAACTGCCATTGGTACTTTATTTGGATTATCATCCACTAACACTATGTCGGATGCCTCTATGCTGGCTGGGCTTCCATTTATTCCCATGCTTATACCAACATCGGCTAGCATTAGTGATGGGGCGTCATTTATCCCATCTCCAACATAAGCAAGCATTTTTCCCTTTTTATTTTCCTCTATCCAGTTATATTTATCTTGTGGTAAAAGCGAATATTTACATTCCTGTATGCCAAGTGAGTTTCCTACACTTTCTACAATTTCTTTATTGTCACCAGAAAGCAAAACAGTTTTTATACCCATGCTATTAAGTTCTTCACAAGCACCCTTAGAGCTTTCTTTTATTGTATCTGAAAGATAAATCTTTCCAATTAAAACCTCGTTTTCGTATACCTCAACTGAAGTATTTTTACCCTCTTTGCCTTTGCGACCTATAAAATAGGCCTTTCCGTTAAAGGCAAAGAAAACTCCCTCGCCTGCTATCTCCTTAACATTATCTACCTCTACTAACTCTTTTTTATTATTTGCCAGTATTGACTTAGCAAGCGGATGTAATGAATTTTGTTCTCCTAGAGATGCTAAATATATGATATCCTCTTCAGTTAAATTATCTCTAAAACTTTCCACTTTTTCTATATTAAATTGACCTGTAGTTAAAGTGCCAGTTTTATCAAAAGCCACGATGTCTAGTTTTGCACAAGCATCTAAATAGTTGGAACCTTTAATTAATATGCCCTTTTTAGAAGCATTGCCTATGCCTGAAAAATATGAAAGTGGCACAGAAATAGCAAAAGCACATGGACATGATACAACTAAGAATATTAAGCCTCTATATATTGCTGTATTAAATTCTTTAGTAACAGCCCAAACTATACCCCAAACAAGTACAGATAAAATAAATACGCCTAAAGTATACCATCTGGTTATCTTTGAAATAAAGGTTTCAGTTTTAGACTTCTTATTTTCAGCATTCTCTATAAGATTCATTATTTTACTAACCGTACTTTCAGTGCAAGTTTTGGTTGTTTTAATAGTTAGAACACCGTCTAAAACTATGCTACCAGATAGAATTTCATCTCCCTTTGAAACGCTATATGGCAAGCTTTCGCCTGTTAGGCTTTGTGTGTCTAGCATACTAGAACCCTCTAATATTACACCGTCTAATGGCACTTTCTCTCCTGCACGAACTATAATTGTAGAACCCAGTTCAACATCTTCAGGTGAAATCCTTTCCTCTTTGCCATCTACTAAGAGATTGGCATATTCAGGCTGTAAGTTAGTAAGTTCCTCTATTGACCTTTTTGATTTATTTACTGCTAAACCTTCTAAAATTTTACCTATAGAATATAGACATATTACCATTAAACTTTCCATATATTCGCCAATGACAGCAGCGCCTATAACGGAAAGAGTTATTAGCACATTTTCATTTACATTGCCTTTAAACAATAGTTTGATTGCTTTTAAATAGGTTTGATAGCCAAGAAGTAAGGCACTTAAAACAAATAGCGTCCAAAAAGCCCAGGTTGGCAATGTTACCAAAATGGCAACTAAACCAGAAGCTATGCCTAATATTAGAAAAATTATATTAATAACAAAATTTTTATCCACAAGTTTATATTTTGCTTTTTCCTTACTAATCTTTGCTTTTGGTTCTATGTGCTTTGTAAGTTTTACAATTTCATCATAAGCCTTTTCCTCATCTTTACATTCGTATGTAAGTTTAGAGTGAACAAAATCTATGCTAGCACTTTCAACATATTTTAATTTATTTATTTCACACTCAAGCGACCTTGCGCAATTAGGGCAATCTAACCCTTCAATTTTAACTACTTTTTTCATAACTTTTCTAATATATGCTCCTTACTAATTTCAAATACTTCTTTTACATGGTTGTCAGCCAAACTATAATAGACCTCTTTACCTTGCTTTCTAGCTTTTATTAAATTTAACTCTTTTAAATTTTTTAATTGATGAGAAACTGCAGACTTAGTCATATTAAGTAAAACTGAAATATCACAAACACACAACTCACCTTCATCTAAAACATCAATGATCTTTATCCTAGTGCTATCTGAAAGTGCTTTATAAAAATCTGCCATCAATAAAAGTATTTCCTCATCTAACATCTTTGATCTCACTTCACTTACAACATCCTCATGAATGACATCACAATCGCAAAGAAGTTCACTTTTACCCATAATATCCCCCATAGTTGAACAATTATTCAACTGTTAGTATTATAGTTGAATATGTATTCAATTGTCAACAGTTTTTAGAAATAAAAATAAAAAAAACTATCAAATAAATGATAGTTATTGCTAAACAATCTAATCTGTACGCTAAATTCATAGAATGTTTAAAAAATATGGAAATTTAAATCAGAAGCTTTTTTTGGAATTAATAATCTTCCAATGGAAAAATATTGATATGAATTTTTCTTTTCATAAGTTCAAAAA
This sequence comes from uncultured Clostridia bacterium, assembly GCA_944372325.1. Taxonomy (GTDB): domain Bacteria; phylum Bacillota; class Clostridia; order Christensenellales; family UBA1242; genus Caccopulliclostridium. The sequence goes on from CALVYR010000002.1 coordinate 87,850, forward strand.
TGTTAATAGTTGAGTCAACTCTTTCAGGTATTATCATTTTCATATACCATACCCTCCCCTTAATAGCGTACGAAGATATAATATATTATTTTAAAAAAGTTGTCAAGTATTTTTGACATTTTTTTACAAAATATTTGTTATTTAAAAAACATTTTTAAAACACCTCTGTTTTTAGAACATTTGAGTGATAGTTTTAGAGTTCGTTTATCTTATTCGTAAACGCTATATAAATAAAAAATGCTACAAACCTATTTTAAAGGTTTATAGCATTACTTGTTTTGGTGCGGGTGGTGGGACTTGAACCCACACGAAGTTGCCCTCTCAGGATTTTAAGTCCTGTGCGTCTGCCATTCCGCCACACCCGCATTGGAGGCACCACCCAGAATCGAACTGGGGAATAAAGGTTTTGCAGACCTCTGCCTTACCGCTTGGCTATGGTGCCAGACTGTGTGCTCTCAGCCTGCGTGAGTGTATTATAGCACACATTAATTATATATGCAAGAATTTTTTAAATTTTGTGAAAATTTTTTAATAAAATTTTTTGAAAATATCAAAAAAATGCTTGCAATCATAAAGATAATATGATAAACTAGCAAAGTCGATATGCGGGAGTGGCTCAGTGGTAGAGCATTGCCTTGCCAAGGCAAGGGTCGCGAGTTCGAATCTCGTCTTCCGCTCCAATAGCTTGCTAGAAATAGCAAGCTTTTTTATTGCCTAGATATATGCGACCCTTGCCGTAAACTTGGGGTCCCCGAAAACTTGAAGCAACGCGTAAAGTTTTTGGGGAGCGAAGAAAATAACAGAGCGATAAGGCTTTTACGAAGTAAAACCGAAGCGTAGTTAATTTTCTGAGCTGTCGCGAGTTCGAATCTCGTCTTCCGCTCCAATAGCTTGCTAGAAATAGCAAGTTTTTTTTATTATCTAAATATATGCGACCCTTGCCGTAAACTTGGGGTCCCCGAAAACTTGAAGCAACGCGCAAAGTTTTTGGGGAGCGA
>CALVYR010000003.1 GCA_944372325.1 uncultured Clostridia bacterium
ATTACAGTTTTAGGTGCGGGAAGTGGATATTCAAATTATGATCCTCTTAGTTGGACGCAAGATAGTGGTTATCCTTGTGCAAGCATTCAAACAGCAATATTTAAAGTCCAAGATGTTACAGGAGATGCTTACAATACTGGTATAGAAAAAACAAACATAGTAAACTTCAACATCAACAATTTAAGCCTAGAGGGTAATACTTCTACTGGAATATTATATGATAACTTCCCAACAGACCCAGAAACTGGCTTGCCAATTGTTCCAGATGACGAGGCGCAAGTTATTGCAGACCAAGGCTCATCCAGTGCTGGTTTTATGGGAAGAGGAGCTGTTAAGATAAACACAAACAATGTTATTGTATTAAAAACAAATATTGGCATTTATGTAACTGGTTCTTGTGGTGGAATTACTACAAATTATACTATGCTTAACGATTCTTGGGCTAATGGTATATTTGGATGGAGAACAACAACCGTTACAATTGAAAATACTACAGTTCAAAGTTCAGGTGGTGCTGCAATTAACTTTACAGATGCAACAGTAACCGACGCTTATAGTGAAGATTGGATGGATGTTACCTTAACAATTGGTGAAAATGTGGTTATAGATAACTATGTTTCAGGAACAGAAGGGTATTTTATAGTAAACAATCTTTCAGCAGTTGTTCCAAAACTTAAAGGACAGTTAAACCCACAAATTCAAAATTTAGGCAAAACTGTGTTAAAAAATGAAGTAATAGACGGTCAAGATTATTCTTTATTCAATTTTGTTATACAATTTGGAAAGGAGAAAAATAATTATTCTATAAATGACTATGTTATAAACAATATTGGCTCTGAAGACGGCTGGAGAGTTTATGTTCCAGGTATGTGGCTTGAAAGACAAGGTGAATATCTTGTAAATGTGAATAATCCAAACGAAAGTTATTTAGTTGGAAATAATACAACTTACACAATAACCAATAAAACCGTAGATAGCCAAATCACAATTAATATGTTTACTGGATACGATAACGATGAACCAGTTTATACCACATTAGAAAGAAAGAGCGGTTATTATAACAATGCTGTTACCACAGCTTTCAATGGTGTAGGGCTCGGTGGCGTAAGCAAAATATCTAATGTAGACGATGCACTATTACTTGCTGGCGTAGTTGGAGGCTATATAACAGATGAAAGTTTTGCAAATTATATTTTAGGGCTTTCAACTCCTCCACAACAAGAAACTACAGTTGCAACCCTACTTCACGGTGAAGATACTTTAATTAAAACAGCTGAAGGTTTAGGTTTAAATTTAGGCATAACCTCAACTTTAGATAAAATTAAGGCTAAGATATCTGCACTTGGCGGTGGTAATTTACAAACAGGACTATCTAATTTCGCTGGACTAAGCGCAAATGACCCAGAAGGTTTAGAGGGAGTTTCTCAATTAGTATATCTTTGTGATTATGATATTCTTTCTAATATCAAAGCTAATATTGCTAAATTTAATGAACTTGTAAACGACCCTATGTTTAGTTCATATCAAACACAAATTCAAAGCATTATTGCAGGATATGAATTGGTGCAAACAGGCGCTAGTTCAAATTCAACAGTAGTTAAAGCAACTGTGGCCATTACATGTAATAACGACTTAATTGATATTAAGGATTCCGATGGTACTACAAATTTAATAGAGGTAAAAATAAATAGTGCCCTTCTAGGTGAATTCTCAGGAATATTAATTTTTGCAGGGTTATTACCATATTCAGCATAATTAAAAAATCACGGCTAGCCCGTGATTTTTAATTGTAAATATTTTAACAATTATGCTAAAATAAAACCATGGAAGAAAACATTCATGCAGAGCATAGAAAGAGGCTTACTGAGCTAATATATAAATCTGGCATAGAAAATGTCAGTGAGGTGCAAGCCTTAGAATTTATATTGTTTTTTGGAATACCTAGAGGAGATACAAATCCTCTTGCACATCGGCTGTTAAAAAAGTTTAAAAATATAGCGAATATCCTTAATGCCTCACTTGAAGATTTAACTTCTGTTCTTGGCATGGGCGAGCAGTGTGCAATGCGAATAAAAACCTTGCCAGCAATTTTTGAACTCTATCAAAAAAGTGGTGTGGATAAAGATTTTTCCGACTTCGCTTCTTTAAGAAAATTTATATTTGATATTTTAAATAAAAAGAAAACGGAAGAATTTTTTGTTTTTGGGGTAAATTCCAAATTAAGATTTCTTGGCAGTAGAAAACTTGCGGTGGGCAGTTTGGATTGCGTAGTCTTTCCAAGGTTTGAAATTATAAATTTTATAAATTCTACAAAGCCTAGTTTTTTAGTTTTTGCGCATAATCATCCAGATGGAGATAGTTCGCCATCAAAAGCGGATATCAATTCAACCACTGAATTAAAAAAGGTCTGTGATGCACTTGGGGCTAAATTTTTAGACCATTTTATAGTTGGAAGTAAAAGTATATTTAGTATAAATGAAGGACAAACTTATGAATTTAATTAAAGATAATTGGAACAACTCGGATGGCTCGCTGTTTCAAACTTATTTAAAAAGTTTGGCTAGGCCTGAAAAGGTTGAGTGGACAAGAAAGATTTTAAACACAAAAATGCCACTTCTTGCAATTATGTCGCCAGAAATAAAGAAAATTTCTAAGGAAATTTCAAAGGGCAATTTTATGTCGTTTTTAGATCTTTGGCTATGGGAATATTATGAAAATACAGCAATTTTGGGAACTCTAATTTCTAAAATAAAAGATTTTGAGGTGTATAGAAAATATATAGTAAAATACGCCGAACTTGTAGATAATTGGGCATCCTGTGATGTGCTTACATTTAATGTAAATACTAAAAATGAAACTAAATTTTTTAATTTGGCAAAAAATTTAATAAAAAGTGAAAAACCATTTGTAAGACGCACAGGAATTGATATTTTCTTTAAATTTATTGAAAAAGATAACTTTTTAAATGAAATTTTTGATATTTTAAATGATTTTGAGGCAGAAAAGGAATATTATGTAAATATGTGCATAGCTTGGCTTGTGGCTGAGTGCTTTGTGAAAAGGCGTGAAAAAACACTTCAATTTTTAAAGACAAGTAAATTAAATTCTTTTGCAATAAACAGAGCTATTCAAAAATGTAGAGACAGCTTTAGGGTAAGCAAGGAAGATAAAGAAATGCTTTTATCTTTTAAAAGAAATTAGTTTTACTTGAAGTTTTTTTAAAATTGTGATAATCTTAAAAAGTGGAAATGTTAGACTTAATTTTAACTAGTGACTCCTATAAAAACTTTTGCAAACTAATAGAGTTTGATAAGCTTTCTCATGCCTATCTTATAACAAGCCCAGATGAAGACTATAATCGCGAGTTTTGCAAACTTATTGCACTTAGGCTAAATTGTAAGGAGGTTTGTAAAACTTGTGAAAGTTGTGTAAAAATTTTAAATGATATACATCCAGATGTGCTCTCATTTCCTAAAAATAAAAGTTTTGTTGTTGATGATGCAAAGAGCATTATAGAAGAACTAAATGTAATGCCAATGCTATCTAATATTAAAATTTTTATTATCAACAACTTCAATAAGTCCACAGTGCAGGCTCAGAACAAACTTTTAAAAAGCATTGAGGAGCCACCTAAAAATGTTATATTTTTAATTAACGCCACAAGCCTTGAAAGCATTTTACCAACAATTCAGTCTAGAACGCAAAAGTTTGAACTTTTACCATTAAACACAAATGTTTTAAAAGAATATTTTAATAATAATGGTGAAAATATAAATGAAAACGCTCTAATAGAGGGCGAGGGTTGGCCAGGAAAGACAATTAAATATAATCAAAATCAAAGTTTTATAAAAAATTGTGAATTTATTGAAAATTTATTAAAAGAGATGAAGTCTAGCAAAGATGTTTTAAATTTTAGCTCAATTTTTTCTCAAAAAGATGGCTTTGAGGAGCGTTTAAATTTACTTGAAAATGCTTTTGATAAAATTTTAAATAATATTGCAAGCGGTGAGGAAAGCGCTTTTACTAAAGAAGCTGTTGCAATGATATTTGAAAAAATAAATCTTGCTAAAAAAGAATTTTTAGCAAACTGTAATTTAAATTTAATATCAGACACATTACTTCTTGGAATTTTGGAGGTTAAATATATATGCAAGTAAAAGAGGTTGGAATTAATTTTGAAGGGCAACCTAAAATTTATAGTTTTGATCCAGCGGGTTTAAATTTGAAACTTGGCGATTTTGTCGTGGTGGAAACAGCGCGAGGGTTAGAACTAGGAAAGGTTGCAACTGAAGAAAAAAATATAGTTATCAAAGAGGGCAATGAACCTTTAAAAAAAGTAATAAGGCTAGCTACAGAGGAAGATAAAAAGAATAAGGAAGAAAATATCCTTGAGGCAAGAAAGGATAAAGCTAGAATAATTGAAATTATAAAAGATTTTAATCTTGAAATGAAGATTGTAAGCGTAGAACTTACATTAGATAGAAGTAAAATGCTTATAAGTTTCACTTCAGATAATCGTGTAGATTTCAGGGAACTTGTTAAAGCTTTAGCTGGTGAATTTAAAACCAGAATAGAACTTCGTCAAATTGGTCCAAGAGATGAGGTTAAAATTTTAGGTGGGCTAGGGCCTTGTGGCAGACCTTGCTGTTGCACTAAAAATACAGGCGATTTTGAACATGTTTCTATAAAGATGGCAAAAAACCAAGGCTTATCTTTAAACCCAAGCAATATAAGCGGGCTTTGTGGAAGGCTTATGTGTTGTTTAAGTTATGAAAATAAGCACTATGAGGAGGCTTTAAGGCTCATGCCAAAAGTGGGCTCTATTGTAAAAACTCCAGATGGCGATGGAACAGTGCTTTATAACAATCTCTTTAAGCGTACAGTAGAGGTTAAGTTTGAAGACGATAAAAAAGAATATGCAGTAAGCGAATTAAAGTTTGATAAAGCGCCAATATCACATTCAGATTTAGAAGATTAATGGAAAGAATAGAAAAGTTAGATTACGATTTACAAATATTTCAAGACAGCGAACTTTACACCTTTACAAGTGACGCTGTTTTACTTGCAAAATTTGTTAAATTAAAAAAAGGTGATGTTGTTGTTGATTTAGGAACGGGCAGTGGAATTATTGCACTATATCTAGCAAAAAAGGCGGATATTAAAAAAGTAATCGGGGTAGAAATTCAAACTGAACTTGCAAAAATGGCGGAAAAGAGCGTTAAATTAAATAAACTTGAAGATAAAATTGAAATTATAAATAAAAATATGAAAGAGGTAAAATTATCTGCCGATGTTGTTGTTGCAAACCCGCCATATAAAAAACTCACCTCTTTAAAAAACCAAAATTCTTCTAGAACGATAGCTCGCCATGAAGTTGAAATAAATTTAGATGAACTTTTAACCACGGCAAGTAAAATGCTAAACACTGGCGGAAGATTTTATATATGTTACGATTCAAATAGGTTAGCTGAACTTATCTATAAATTAAAAGCGCACAAGTTAGAACCAAAAGCACTCTTTTTATCCTATCCAAACATCAATAAGGATGCAAGTATAGTGTTTATAGAGGCTATTAAAGATGGAAAAGAAGGTATTAAAATTTTGCCACCAGTAATAACAAATGGCGATGACGGAAAATATATAGAAAATTTAATTGTTAGGAGGTAAACTTTGCTCTATTTTATTGCAACTCCAATTGGAAACTTAAAAGATATTTCCTTAAGAGCGCTTGAAACTTTAAAAGAAGTTGATGTAATAGCGTGTGAAGATACAAGGGTATCTATAAAACTTTTAAACCATTATGAAATTAAAAAGCCACTTATAACCTATCATAAATTTAATGAACAAAACAGTGCTAAAGGCATAATAAATTTACTAAAGGAAGGTAAAAATGTGGCAGTGATATCAGATAGTGGAATGCCTTGCATATCAGACCCTGGTGAAACGCTTGCTAAACTTTTAGTGGAAGAAAATATAGAATTTACAGTTATACCGGGTGCAAATGCAGGTCTATCTGCCTTAATATTAAGTGGTTTTAATTCAAAGAGTTTTTCCTTTATTGGCTTTTTATCTGAAAATAAAAAAGAAAAAATAAAACAAATAGAAAATATAAAAAATTTTCAAGGTAGTTTAATTTTTTATATTTCTCCGCACAATTTATTTAAAGATATAAGTTTTTTAAATGAAAATTTGGGAAATAGAAAAGCATGCTTAGTAAATGAAATTACTAAAAAGTTTGAAAAAAAATTCATATTTAATTTAAATTCTCCGCCTGAAATAGAGCCTAGAGGGGAATATGTTTTAGTAGTTGAAGGCGCGGAGGATAATAACGAAAATACACTAAATAGTTTAAATTTGGAAGAACATATTAACTATTATTTATCTCAAGGTTATAATAAAAATGAGGCAATAAAAAAAGTGGGAAAGGATAGAAAAATAAAAAATCCTTATAAAAATATAAAAATTGATTAAAAATAAATAAAAACCTATTAAAAATTAATTTTTAATAGGTTTTTTATAGAACTCTACACACAAGACAAGCAACTATAGTTCCGAAAATATTGCACACCAGCGCAAGTGGAATTGCATAGGAAAGCTTTTTTACTGAGGTTTGAGAAAAATACACCGTGGCAACATAGAAAAGTGTTTCACTAGTTCCCATAATAACAGAGGCGCATCTTCCAACATAGGTGTCTACTCCATAAGTGGTGTATATATCTTTTAAAATTGCATAACTACCGCTTCCTGTAAAAGGCCGCAAGAGTACTAATTCGCTTACTTCTGTTGGAATGCCAAGAGCATTAAAAATAGGAGCAAGTAAATCTATTAGCATGTCCGTTATTCCGCTTGCGCGCATTAGGGCTACCATTACCATGATTGCCACAATAAAAGGAAAGATGTCTAGCACTAAATTCACAGAGCCCTTTGCACCTTTTACAAACACATTATATGTTTCAACCTTTTTAAATCTGGCATAAAGCATAAGCGCAGCGATTAAAACAGGCATTATATAGTTGGAAATAACGATTTTTTCTTTCTCCTTTTAAATACTCTTTGAATTAGAAGAGTTAATGAAATACCAAAAATTGCAGTTATAAATGTTGCCACTAAGGTTGGTATCATTATATCTGTTGGGGATGCGCTTCCAGCTGCAGTTCTTAAACCGATAGTTGTTGTGGGAAGAAGTTGAATAGAGGTGGCGTTTACTACAAGTAGCATTATCATTGCTGGAGTTGCCCTTCCGCTTTTGTCGTCCATAAGTTTCATAGCTCTTATGCCACACGGGGTGGCAGCGTTTCCAACACCTAATATGTTAGAAGACATATTCATAGCTATCATCTTTATAATTTCTGGGTCGTCTGTTTTGAAAAGAAAGCGAATAAGTGGGCTTAAAAGTTTGGCAAGTTTTTCGCTAAGTCCTGTTTTGTCAACAATTTCTAAAATTCCTAGCCAAATGGCATATACGGCTACAAGTTCTACACATAGGTTGATAACTCCCATAGCGCTTTCTGTCATTTCTGTAACAAGAGCTGAGGGGTTATTGAATATAAGTAAAACTATAGAGGCAAGCATTAAAAGTGCCCAAATCTTATTCATAGTAAAATTTATATGATGTAAAATTTTATTTAATACTCAACTTAATTGGCAAAATTTTAAAAATATGATATTATCTTAAAGTTAGAGGTAAATATGTTTATAGATACACATGCACATTTAAATGATGAAAAACTTCTTTCAGATGTTCAAGAAGTTATCTTTAGAGCAAAAGAATTTAATGTAGAAAGAATAGTAAACGCGGGTTACGATCTTGCATCCTCTCAAAAGGGAATAGAACTTGCGGATAAATATAAAGAGGTCTATGCCTGTATAGGAGTTCATCCAGAAAACGCTTCAAGTTTTGATAACGCTGTAGAAAACTTTATTATGGAGAATGGTGAGCGTGAGAAGGTTGTTGCCATTGGAGAGATAGGGCTAGATTATCACTATGAGGGCTATGATAAAGAACTTCAAAAAAAGGTGTTTATAAGGCAACTTGAGCTTGCGGATGAACTAAACTTACCAGTAGTAATTCATAGCCGTGATGCAACAGGAGATATGTTAGAGATATTAAAGAACAATAAAAAGCTTTTAAAGCATGGTGGGTTAATGCATTGTTTTAATGGAAGTTTGCAAACTTTAAAGGAGGTTTTAAGTTTGAGGTTAAAGGTTTCATTTGGCGGAGCTATAACTTTTAAAAATTCTAAAAACGCGCCTATGCTTATATCCAATATCCCATTAGATTGCTTTACATTGGAAACTGACTGCCCATATCTTTGCCCTGAGCCTTTTAGAGGTAAAATAAACGAGCCAAAAAATATACCATTAATTGCGCAAAAAATTGCAGATATTTTAAATATAAATGTTTCAGAAATAGAAGAAATTTCTACTGAAAATGCAAAAAATTTATTTAAAAAATTAAAATAATATGGAAAAAATCAATTTTAAAAAGAAATATGGTCAAAATTTTTTATCAGATACAAATTTATTAAAAGCAATAGTATCTGATAGTTTAATTACGCCCGAGGATGAGGTTTTAGAAATAGGTGCTGGCGCAGGAGCATTAACTCAAGAACTTGCAAAGAGTGCTAAAAAAGTTGTTTCTTTTGAGATAGATAAAAGCTTAGAAAATATATTATTTGAAAAATTAAATTCTTATAATAATGTTGAATTAATTTTTTCAGATATTTTAAATATAAAAACTCAAGAAATTGATAATTTATTTCAAAATAATTATAAAATAGTAGCAAATTTACCATATTATATAACATCGCCTATAATATTTAAATTTTTGGAAGAATCTAAAAAACTAGACTCCATGACAATTATGGTTCAAAAGGAAGTGGCTGAAAAGATGCTTGCAAAACCTAGAACTTCTAGTTATGGCGTGCTAACAGTTATGGTAAATTATTATGCTGATGTAAAAATTACTAGAACTGTTAAAAAGCAGATGTTCACCCCTATGCCTAAAGTAGATTCTGCTATAGTGTATTTAAAGTTAAAACAAAAACCTTTTGATAAGGAATTTAAAAGGTTTATTCAAACTGCATTTTCTATGCGTAGAAAAACACTATTAAATAATCTATTAAAGCTTTACAAAAAGGAAGATATTGAAAGTGTTTTTAATAAGTTAAACATTTCTTTAAACACAAGGGCAGAAGAACTTAGCGTAACTGAATTTGAAACACTTTATAATTCTTTTCGACAAAAATAGCCTGAAAATGCCTAATTTTTAATTCTTATCAATAACACGAAAGCCTCCTCTTTTCGTATAATAGTTAAGTAGAAAAGAGGAGAAATTTATGTTTACAAAAAGAACAATAATTTTAAATTCAGTTGAAAACAATTTACATAAAGCAGTAGTTAGTTTAGAAAAGTCTGGAACTGAGATAAAGGGCGCGGTAAGACTCTATAATTTTAAAAATGAGCCAAGTGGGGTATTGACACTTGGAATTTTATCTAATGGTGAAGTTTATAAAGCTGGGCTCACCAGAGTGGCTTTAAATCAATATGAATTTTCTTCAAATGTAAGTAAGCCTATAGATGAATTTACTTGTGCACTTGTGAATTCTTTTGGTGGAGAAATTAAACCGCTTTTAATTGGTTCATCAAATGGTGCTAGTTCTCAAAGTGCTGAGGTAAGGCTTGCTTCATCACTTGGGGTGCTTCAAAAAAAGAGTATGGATGCCGTAAAAAAGATTTTGGATGAAAATCAAATTGATGTGGAAGATGACGCTCAAGATGTAATTGAAGAAGAGATGAAAAAATGTGATGAAAATTGTTTTCTCTGCCCATATAAAAAGGCTTTTTATAACGAGGATGAAAAGCTTAGTGCGGAAAATGAAAAACCGGAAAATTTGCAAAATATAGAAGAAATACCAGAAAAAACTGAAGTTTTTAGCCAAAAAACCTTGCAAAATGAGGAAAATTTGCAAAACGACTTCAAAGAAGAACCCGTCAAAAAGGATAAAAAGATATCCTTTTATGATGAAATAAAAGAACAACTCGGGCTTCTATTTTCTAGATATGAAGACGCTAAAGATTTAGAAGATATAATTCCAAATTCAAAGTTTGTTAAAATAGATTATGATGACGATGGTCAATTTTATGTTGTTGGATTAATTTATGAGGATGGTGAAATAAAATACATATGTTATGGCGTTCCAGGCGTTTGGGCTGAAGAGTGCCCTCCAGAGCTTAACGGACTTTCTCAGTGGCTTCCTTTAAATGAAAATGAGCCCGAGGGTAAAGGGTATTGGCTTTCCTATCAAGATGCGGGGAATGGTGAGAATATAAAAATAGAAGTTGTGTAAAAAATTTTTTAAAAACATTGTACTTATTTAAAATTAGTGGTAAAATATATATATGAGTTTCCTAGGTTTAAGTGTAATTGAAATAATATGTTTATCTGTGGTGGCAGTTTTACTGTTTCTGTTTTTATTGCTACTCTGCTTAGGTGAACTTCTTTTAAGCTTAAGTTTAAAGCGTGACTCATTTATAGGTAAAATTGTATCTAAAGAAACTAGGCGAACATACTCAAACTATAAAATAGATTTAAAGTGGTGGAAAGACTATAAGCTTGAAGAAGTTTGTGTTACAAGCTATGATGGTAAAAAACTTTATCCTATGATTTTGCCTGCTAAGGAAAAAACGGACAAGGTGGCCATAATAATTCATGGCTACAATGCAAAATATCAAGAAATGAATAAATACGCCGAGCTCTTCTATAACCTTGGATACAATGTTGTTTTAACGCAAAACAGGGCGCATGGAAAGAGTGAGGGCAGGTTTATAGGCATGGGGTGGCTAGATAGGCTGGACATGCTAGAAGTTATTGATATGTGTGTTAAAAAATTTGGTGATGGCTGTAAGATAGATATCTTTGGGCTTTCAATGGGCGCTGCCACTGTGTGTATGCTTTCAGGGGAAAAACTTCCACCAAATGTAAAACATTTAATTTCCGATTGTGCATATGCAAGTGTTTATGAACAATTTAAATATGTCTATGAAACATATACCAAACTTCCAGCTGGAGGTCTTACAAGCCTTTTGAACATATACGCAAAAATTCGTTGCGGATATTCAATCAAAAATGCAGATGCCAGAACTAAACTTCCTAGTTGCAAAGTGCCAATTCTTTTTATACACGGTGAAAAGGATACTTTTGTGCCATATTCTAACTTAAAGAAGCTATATGATACAACTCCTGAAAACTTAAGACATTCCTACACTTTCTCTAATGCAGGGCATGCTGAAAGCTTGCCTTATAACGAGGAAAAATACACGCAAATTGTAAAAGAATTTTTAAAAGATGATTATAGTGAATTAAATTAGATTAAAAAAGTGGAGTTTGGTCAATATTTTAATTGACACACTTCGCTTTTTTTGATAAACTTTAAAAGCAAATTTTTATAAAGAAGGACTAAGATGAAAAAAATTAAAGTACTAGCATTATTTTTATGTATGGCATTCTGCACATTTTTCTTTACTGCGTGCGGAAATAATTTAACTACGCCAACTGGCACTGGCAATATGGTAGAGCATGGCGAAGTGCTTGCATATGACGATTATATCTATTTTGGAGGTATGTACATCTCTAATGCAGATATGGTTGATGGCGACAATAGAGATGCAGACCTTGAAGGCTTATGGCGCATAAAGCTTGAAGACGGAAAAATATCCTATGATGAAGATGGAAATCCACAAGGGCTTGAAAAGGTTTTAGGAAAAATTGTGGGCTCAGAAAACGCCTTTATGTATGCGGTAGGCGACCAAATTATATTTGCCTCACCCAATGTTCATAAAACCAACCAAAGTCAAACGGCTTTTGATAGAACCTCATATTTTAAAATGAATAATGATGGCACAGGCTTAAGAGAACTTTACACAACAGCAAGCACAGTTCAAAGCCAAGCATTGTTAGTTATAGATAATGTTCCTTACATTATTGAATACGACGGCTCAGCTATAGTTAAAATTAATGTAAATAGTGGCGAGGCTAAAGAGCTTGCAACAGAGGTCACAGCAGCTGTATTTGCTAGTGAATATAAAACAGAGTTCGATAGCGACATTTATTTCACGGTTGACCGCGGAGAGGATGAGGGTAGCACTACTGGTATTACTGGCAACATCCTAAAGAAAGTAAACATTTTAACAGAAGAAGTGACCACAGTTCGTCAAGAGCTTGCTGAAACTATCACACCTTCTGCAGTTAAAAATGGATATTTCTACTATACAAGAACGGAAGACGGAAACACATTCTATTTTGCAAATGATTTCAGTAGCAATTTTGAGGCTAGTGAAATAAGGCTTACAGCTGGAATAACTTCAGATATCACAAGTTTTACGCCTCTTGGAACAGATAGCGAAGGTAGAATTTTACCTATAGTGTTTGAGTATCAATCTAGGCTTGTTTATAGCGAATTTGGAAGCTTAGCAGTAAATGAAATATTAAATTCCGATGTTACAATCTTGTTTGTAGATGGCGACTATATTTACTATTCTACATCTAGCGGAATTTTCAGAATTTCATACAAAGATAAAGTTAGCCAGCAGATAACAGATATGGAAAATTTCCAAACAAATGTAAGTTTTGATGGGAGATACCTATATTTCTACGCTCAAAACCCAGATAACACCACTGGTAACTACTATATGTACCGTTCCGATGTAAATTCAGTAGAGAATGGAACAGGTATTAAAGAGGAGCTTCTTTCAAAGTTACACGAAGACGATCTGCCACCTGAAGACGAAGAAGAAACAGACTCAACAACATAAAAATAAATATATAACACTTTAACTCGAGCACAATGAAGGCTTTATTCTTCAAAACGCTTGAGTTTTTTTATTCAATTGTTTTATATTATTAAGAATATAATAAATTCAGCAATATCTTTCCTTTGAATTACGGCGTGGATGAGGTTGGCAAAGTAGAATAAAAAAGCGCTGGGACAGAGTAATTATTTTAATATAAGGAGAAAAATTGTAAAATCACGAGTAACTTTCTTTTGTTAAATTTACCTACTAAGAAATATAAGTAATTATAAAAAATTAATTTAGATGATAAAAAATAAATATTTAGTAAAATAATTGCGTTTTTTATAGCGCTTTTATTTTTGTAACAATATGGTTTTGTGACTCGTATATATGTTTATAAGTGGGGAAATTTAAGCTTTAAAATTCCCTTTAAAAAAAGTAAAAAATTTTTTGAATTTTTTTATTAAATTAGTAGACAATAGGGTTTAAGTTTACTATAATAACCCCAGCAAAACCAATTTAGTTTAAATGGCTTTGTTTGTGGCTAAATTAAATTTTTTTAGCTTTACTTTAAGGAGATAATTTATGGCAGATAAAAAACCAGTATACATCAGATGCCCAAGATGTGAATTAAACTATATACAAAAGAAAGATAAGCTTTGTAGCGTTTGTAAAGCCGAGCTTAGCGCTAAAGACGATTATGTTGATGAATTAGATCTAGAACTTTGCCCTGTTTGTAAAACTAATTACATTCAGTCTGACGAAGTTATGTGTCAGAGCTGTTTAAAAGAAAGAGCTCTTGATAATGATATCCATGGTATTACAGATGAAAATGATGAATGGGATGCTTACATCAATCGTGATGAAGATGAAATTATTTCACCAGACGAGGAAACTGGCGATATGGCTGTTGTGAACAGCTTGGATGAGGCGGACCTTTTAGATGGCGATGACGATGATATAACTTTTGACGAAGATTTAGATGAAGATAACCCTCTAGATGATGAAGAACTAGACGAAGAAGAAGATAGTGACGTTGATGACTTTGACGACTACGATGAAGATGATGACTACGACGAAGCCGACGATGATTATGACGACTATGATGATGACGATGATGATAAATAGTAAAAAATCTACGGAATTTGCTCCGTAGATTTTTTAGCCTATAACAACATCTCCGCATAAAACATCAAAATATGAAAAAGTTTGAGAAGGACGCTGTTTACCATCGTTTACTTTAACTGTAAACACGCTTGGGTAAACGCTCTCTATAATAGCTTCAAAACTCTCAATTTTATTTCTACCCCTATTTATTTTTAATTTTATTGCATTGTCTTTAAGAGAAGATATTTTAGCTTTAACCTCTTCTAAGGCGTTTAAATTTATTTTCATAATTCACCCAACCAGATTATTTCCACCTGGGCACCAATTTAAACTTTTTTTAAAAAAATTTTTAAAATTGTCATAAATGCAGAAATAAAACTATACATTATAGGGAACACGAAAAGGGAGGGTTTATGGCAATAGAAAAAAATACGATGAATGTTGTTAGTAAGTTTAAGCTTGGTTCAGAGCAGGTATCAGCGGAGTGTAACATAACCACAGAGGAGCAAATTTCTAAGCTTCTATCTTACTGCGTTTATCCTATGGTGATAAATGAAGAGGTATTAGTGGGGGAGGTAAATGTTTCTGGCAAAATTGCTGTAAAACTTACCTATATGACGCAAGAAAATCAAATTGTATGCCGTGATAGCATATGTGATTTTTCAAACAAGTATAGTAATGCTGGCATAGACCCCTCATTAAAGATCAATGTTTGTTCAAAACTTGTGGATGCAAGTGCTGTGGTTTTAAGTGAAAATAATGTTAAAATTAACTCTATTGTAGAGCTAACTTTCACAGCAGTTAAACAAGAAGAACTTTCATATTTAAGTTCTGCTGACCAAACTTTCTGTACTAAAGGAACAGAAATTAAAGTTACAACGCTAACAGCAATAGAAAATCAAGAGTTTGAAGAGGATATTAAAGTTCAAATTAAAGATAAGTTTGAAAGGCTTATTTCTGTTGATGCCGATGTAATTGTAAAAGATGTAAATGCTGGCTCTAACTTTGTTTCTGTAAGCGGAGAAATTATTACTAAAGCTATGTTTTTATCTGATAGCGAAACTGGAAAAATTATTACTCAAACAAGTTCGGAAAATTTTAAGAGAGAACTTGAAGTTGCGGGCGTTAGTCAAACCTCTATGGTAGAAGTGAACTTAACACCTAGAAAAGATCTATTAAAAGTGGAAACAAATTCAGAAAATAATAATGTAACATTAAATTTAACTGTTACAAATAGGGCAAATATAACAGCCTTTGATGAAAATATGGTAAACGCTACTGAGGATATATATTCTCTTACAAACAATATTGAAATTGTAACTGAATCCTTTAAAAAATTATCACTAGGCGGTCAAGATTATTTTGAAAGTAAAATAGAGGGCAGTTTAACTTTAAGTGAAGCTCAACCAAGAGTCGATAAAATATTAACAACTTCCTCACCCTATATAATTAGTACAAACTCCTACATTAAAGATGGTGAAATTATTTTAGAAGGTGTGGCTTATACAAATGTAATATATTTAAATGATGAAGAAATGACAACAAATTCAATTCAAATTGAAGTGCCATTTACAATTTCAGAAAAAACATCAAGTGCGGAAAATGCAGAGTTAAATGTAACTGAAGTTTTAGACGATGTTGATGTTATTGTTAAAAAGGGCAGAGAACTATACTTTGATGCAAAGGTTAAGGCAAATGTAAACTATTATTCAAATGAAAATGATGCTATCATTACCGATGTTGCCGTAGGAGAGGATCTTCCTGAAAGAGATTGCGCTATAGAAATCTACTTTGGTAAAGAGGGTGATACACTTTGGGATATTGCAAAATTATTAAATATTTCTCTAGATAGTTTAAAAGAGCAAAATTCTATGGTTCCAGAAGTGCTAGAGGGAAATACAAATTTAAGTATTTACTATCAGAAAAATAAAAAAGTTGAATAATTAATAAGAAAATACGCTTTTTTGCGTATTTTTTTTAATTATTTAAAGAAATTATTTATTATTTCCATAATTCTACTTTTAAAACCATTTACATGTGTGGAACTATTTACAAAGCAGAGCGGTGGATAAACAACACACCACCAGTTGTCACCCTTTGCTTCTCCCAGCTCTAAAATTAATGCATCATAAAAGCCGGCTTCTAAAGTTAATTCGCCATAAGTTCTTGTTGGAAATTCTTCATAACTTAATTTTGCATTGCTTTTATAATTAAAATTATTTTTTGCTAATATATTATCTGCAATATTTTCTATATACTCAAAGTTATTTTCCAGTTTTTCACTTGCTTCTTCCTTAGTAGTGCAGGTTGAAAGAATGGGAATTAAGGCGTCTACTACTGCGTCTTTTATTTCATATTTTACCGCTTGATCTATATCTGAATTTGAGTTCGCGCGTATATGTATTCTTAAATATTCACTATTAGCGTTTGATTGAAGAGGGCAAAATATAAGTATTAAAACAATTCCTATAACTGAAACTAAACCTATTATGTATTTCATAAAACTCCTTTAATGTAATTAAATTGTTGACATATTTTTTTAATAATTTCAAAAAAATATGAATAAAATAATTAATTTTTTGTAAAAATAGCAGTGAAAATGGAGGTTTTTATGAAAAAAGGAAAAATTGTATTAATTTCTTTTTTAATTTTTGCTTTTGCTCTCATGGGAGGCTTGTCTACATATTTTATGTTTAAACAAAACACAGATATAATTGAAGTTGCAAGTTCATCCACAAACAAAAGCGTTCAACAAAAATTAAAAGATTTAGGCTATTATAAGGGTGGAGTGGATGGTATTTATGGTCCGCTTACTAAAGAGGCTGTAACAAATTTTCAAAGAGATTATGGCTTAGGGGTAGATGGAATTATCGGCCCAGAAACATTAAATGCTTTAGGGCTCAATAATAGCGCTAGCCAATCTAGTTCAGATTTATATCTGCTTGCTAAATGCGTGCATGCTGAGGCTAGAGGGGAACCATATGTTGGGCAAGTAGCAGTTGCTGCAGTTATTTTAAATAGAGTTGAATCGCCAGAATTTCCAAATACAATTTCAGGTGTAATATATCAGCCTTGGGCGTTTACCGCGGTAAATGATGGACAAATAAATTTAGAGCCAAACGATATAGCTTATCAAGCTGCTCAGGATGCTTTAAATGGTTGGGATCCAACCTACGGATGCTTATATTACTACAACCCAGAAACGGCTACCAGTAAATGGATATATTCAAGGCAAGTAGTGCTTACTATTGGTAAACATGTATTTGCAATATAGGAGGGAGATATGGATGCAGTAGAAACTAGTAAATCTAATAAAGCTTTAATTATAGTTACAATAATTTTATCAATTGCCGTAGTTGCACTTGGTATTTTATACGGAATAAGTTTAAGTTCGCTTAATAATTTTCAAACATCACTTGAAAATGTATATCAAAAAAATTTCTATGAACTCGTAGATGAGGTAAACAATGCTGAAACTAAGCTAAACAAGGTTTTAGCTTCAAACAGTAACACCTATAGGTCAAAACTCTTAAAAGAGGTTAGTAAAAATGCTAGCGAGGCTCAAACAAGACTAAATATGCTTCCTTATTCAATCAATGGGCTTTCTGACACTATTTCCTTTGTCAATCAACTTAGTGGCTACACTGAAACCTTAGCTAAAAATTTAGATAAAGGTGAAAAAATAGATGAAAAAGACCAAGAAACGCTTGAAAAAGTATATGAAAGTGTGGTAAATATCAAAAAGTCATTAAATTCTATGTCTAAGCAGATGTGGGAGGGTTACAACATTACAAGCTCAAGCTTGAAGCTTGATGGCGACTATAATTCGCTCACTTCAGATATGTCGGCTATGAATGGCGAGGATATAGAATATCCTACAATGATATATGATGGACCATTTTCTGATTCTCAAGTGAATAAAGAAGTTAAAGGTTTAAATTTCTCTGAAGTTAGCATGGAAACGGCTAAAAATAATTTAGGTAAAATTTTAACAAATATTTCTGTAGACAATTTAAAATTTAATGGTGAAAGTAGTGGGCATTTCCAAACTTACGACTTTTCTTATGAGGATGAAAATGGGGTATATACCTTTGCTCAAGTTACTAAAAAGGGTGGAAAGTTATTGACCTTAAGCTCTCAAAACATTTATAAAACTAAAAAACTTGAACTTGCAAACGCGGAAAAAATTGCACTAGATTTTGCTAAGAAAACTGGAATTGAATCTATGAAAGTGGTTTGGAGCGATGTTGTAGGCGATGATGCGTTTATAAATCTGGCTCCAGTTATAGATGGCGTAATTATTTATCCAGACCTTGTTAAGGTAAAAGTTGATTTAACTAAAGGTGATGTTTTAGGCTTTGAAGCTAGCTCTTACTATATGAATCATGTAAATAGAAAAATTTTACCAGCTAGAATTACAGAAAGCGTGGCAAAAGCTAAAATATATTCAGGGCTTTATGTTAAAGATTTAAGGCTTGCATTAATTCCACTAGAATATGGTGAAGAAGTGCTTTGCTATGAATTTATCTGCTCTATGAATGGTAACACCTATTATGTTTATATCAATGCTGTAAACGGAGCAGAGGAAAATATTTTGAAGGTTGTTCAAACAGATAACGGAAATCTACTTATGTAAATTTTTCGACTTTTATGGAAAAAAGTTGACATATTTAGAATGTCGGTCTATAATGTAGCCAATAGGGAGATTTATGGAAGAAGCTACAAGAAAAACAATAGAACTTATGGGGATATACGAGTTAAGGACACTTGCAAGGAATGTAGGTGTTCCTTCTCCTACAACTCTTAAAAGGCAACAACTTATAGATGCCATAACTGAAATTATGGACGGAGTTAAAGAGGCCTCTCCTATAAAAAGGGTGGGCAGGCCTCCAAAACAAATTAACTTAGATTCTTCCGTAATGGATATTTTTGTTCCACAAGATTTTATAGATTATGCCAACGAGGAAAAGGAAAAGTTATACACAAATGAAACGCTTGTATTTCAACAAGAATTAGACCTTTCCAGGTTTAATAATAAAATTAGGGTGGAACGAAAAGGCTATCTTAGAATGACTAAAAGCGGAGCATATTTTTTCAAGGATGATACCGCTCTAGTTTTTGTGCCTGCAAATTTGGTGGCTGAATATAGAATTGTTGAAGGGGACTTTATTGAAGGCGGAGCTTGGCAAATTCAGGGAAAATCTTTTGATGTATTCTATGCTCTTGAAAAAATTAATGGTGTAAGGCTTGAAGAGGTTAATAGAAACCTTGTAAACTTTATAAATATCACAACGCCAACCAATGCTGAGGAAAGTGCTAGGAAATTTTTTAATATAAAAAATATTCCTGAATACATAGCAGAAATTCATCCACTTCTTCAAACATATGAAGAAAAGGGGTATAAAATCAACATCTTAGCAGTTGGGTTAGTTCCTGAACTTGTTTTAAGAATTAAATCTTCTTTTGATGATATTAAACACTCTGAATTTATTAGCTATTATGAGGATGGGCCTAAACAATCTTTTGAAATTGCTTTAGATGCTATTAATAACACCACAACTTTAGCTCGCTCTGGCGAAAAGGTACTACTATTTGTTTTTGATGTTTCCACTCTTCTTTCAGAGCTTAAAATTTACTTTGAAGATAAAGCTGAAAACACAACAAACTATAACACTCTTTTAATTATGAGAAAGCTTTTTAGTATAAATAGAAGTTTGGTTGGCGGAGGTGCTTGTGCACTTTTTATAGGCACTTCTGAGGATATAGACTTAATAAATTATATTTAAACAAAAATAGGCTTAAAAAAAGGCCTGTTTTTTTTGTAAAAATGGTAAAAATATTTGATATTAGTGTCGAAATTATGTATACTAGTAAATGTAGAATTATACAATTTTCAAAAGGGGAATTTTGTATGCAGAAGAGTAGCAATATAAATAAAATAATTTTAAAGGTGGGAATTGTTCTAGCACTAATTGCCTCCATATTTGGCATGGGGCTAATTTCCTCATCATCTAGGGCGTACGCCTCAGAGGAAACTACAACAAGCATAGAAGAGGTTGTAGACACTTCTGAACATGGTAGCACAGAGGAGATAACTGGCGCTACGGATCCAACTAACCCAATTATAGATGCAGACCTCACTTTTATTGAGGCAGAACCTTTTGCTGGTAATGGATCCGCTGGAAACCCCTATCAATTAAAAAGCGCAGGGAACCTTGCATATCTTGCTAACCAAGTAAATGGAGGAAATGATTATGAGGGTGTTTATTTTACGCTAACTGCAAATATAGATCTTGCTGGAAAAATCTGGACTCCAATTGGATATAATACCTCAAATACATTTAGAGGTTTTTTTGATGGTGATGGCTACACAATTTCTAATTTATATACAGACTATAGAACAATAACTGGTGCTGATGCCTATGGTCTTTTCGGCTTTCTTGGAAATCGTGCGACAATAAAAAATGTTCAAGTAACTAGTGCTAACATTGTTTCAAATGAAGAATCGGGAATAATAGCTGGTTATGTGAATGCTAATGGTGTTATAATTGAAGCTTGCTATGCTACAGGTACGATAAATTCTACTACATATATGGGTGGTATAGTTGGTCGTGGAAATTCAAAATCATCACCAGCAATATCAAGATGTTATACCAATGTAACATTTTTAGGTAATGGAACTAAATATGCTATTATTGGATATTATGGAGATGTAGATTATTGTTTAGCTGATGCATCTATAAATCTTACAAATTCAAACGCTTCTGTAACAAACTCTATTAGAAGATCTGGAAACTATCTTTATACTAATAATTCAACTTCTAGAACTCAATATTACAATTTAACAAGTGTTAATTATAATTTTAAAAATGATGGTAGAACATCAAATCCTATTTGGTACAGTTCTTCCAACAGTAACAGTACCCTTTGCTTAAGAGGTGTAGGAAATGTTTATGTAGAAACGGAATCTTACATAGCTACTCAAGATTATGACGATTCAGGCACTAATTCTACTACTGGTTCATCAAATAGACCTTATAATAATAGTTATAATGCAAATGGTGCTTATAAGACCTATGCTAAAGGTTTAATAAGAACTAGTTCAAGTGCTTCAAGTACAGAATATACAAAATTTTATACTTTAGGACAGACAATAACTTCTGCTTATTTAGTTCCAGCGTCTTCCGCCACTTGGGTATCATATGAAATTTCAAACTATAATAAAATAGCAACTCAAGTCACTAAAGAAGTTAATAAAACACAAACATCTACTTATAATAAAACATTAAACGCTACCACAATTACTAATTCAAGTAGTTTTGCTAGTTCAAGCCGTCAGGGTTATTTTGTAATTGATGCCGTTTTTGATAATATACTCTATCAATTCACACTTAATGCCTATGATGCAAGCCCAAATGAAAAATTAGGAACTGCAGATTGTATTGGTGCATATAAACAGAATTTAAATTATACTCCTACTTATTATAATCGTTTAGGTATAACTGTTATAAATGAACAAATTAATATTAAAAATAATGATAATACTACATTATTAGGTTCAGACAACCTTTATAGAAGAGGAGCAGAAGAAGTTTTAAATGGTACAAGCGGGTATAAATATTATAGAACTGTTGCATATTTAAGATATGGTGATACACTTCCATATATTGATATAAACATTTCTAATTCAAATATTTATCTAGCGGAGTTTACCGATAATTCAAGTAACTATACTTTATCTTATGATAATAATGATAAAGATCTCAGTATTAATCCAAGTACTTCTGTAAATGGCAATGTTAGGGTTGATATGTATTTTACAAATGCAACCAAAGTGACCTTTGCAAAAGGTAATGAACTATCAAGTAGCAGTGTAACAGTAAACACAAATTCAGGTTATTCTTATTGGGTTATTAATGGATCTACTAGTAAAGTTTATGTTTTAAAGAAAACCAAACTTGCAGGAACAAGTAATTGTACTTATAATCAAACAGATCTTCCAACTGTAAATTATGATAGTCTAGGTGATAGATATGAACTCCTTGGGTGGGCGGATGATAGGACTATAGGTTTGTTTACTGATCCTGATGCTAATGGTTCTTATACTGCATTAGATGGTACTGTAGAGAGGGTTTTTGCTAGTCATTCAAAGTCTAGATTAAATGCGGAATTTGTTCCAGTCAAAACTTTTGTGGCTCCAGGTCGAACAGGAACTTCAGCTGGAACAAACCATATGGTATTAGATTTATATACGGTTTTCCAAGCTAATAATGGAAAACTTAAAGTAAGATTCTTTGATGGAACTTCTCAGATAACCAGCAATAGTAAATTAACTAGCATGGGGCTCACTTTCTTTGTCAGCATAAATAATGGAGCTAACTTTACATCTCCTACAAAAACTAATGGAACAATTACATTAACAATTCCTTATGGCACAGCTCTTCAATATAGGTTGAATTATAAATGCGGTTCTTCAGATAAATATTCATCAACTTATAGTTATGTGTTCGGTTCAAGTAATGGATCGTACACAGCAAGTTCAACTGCTACAAGAACTTTAACAGAATTAAATAATGAAAAATATTTAGATTTCATATTCAGTACTCAGCCTAGGACACTAGATGTGGAAATTATTGGCGAGGATGGCGAAGATATAGCTGAAAGTATATTATCATCCTTTGGCTTTATGGTTCGCAACCAGACAACAAACACTACTTTACAAACCCCAAACTACACTACTGGTTCATATGGTGGAATAAACTATTTATATTCTAAAGGTGTAAATTATGCTGACATTTTACAAATAATAGTTCAAACTGTTCCAGAGGGGTACCACATTGAGTCTGTAACATTGGCAAATGGCTCTGATATTACATCAAATGGCACTACCTATACAACAGGACAGCTCAGATCTAATACAAAAATTCTTATAACGCTTGCAAGAAATAAGGCAACTATAAATATTCAGCAAACAGGGTTCTATTCCAACTATTTATCAACAAGTTTGCCAAATTATAGTTATGTTGTAACAAGAGCAGAAGGTGGCACAAATAGCTCTACTTTAAAAACACCAACAACAATCACTATTAAAACAGGTGATGATTTTAGTTTATCTTCTAAATTCGATTCAAGCACAGCTTACTTCTTATCAAGAGTTACAGCTGAATCAATTCTAAGCTCTCTTAATGCTACAATCACACAAGGAAATGGTTACACTAATAGTGTATCTGACCTAGTTGTAGGTTCTGATGGGGCTACTATTACTTTAACTTTAAATTACTCAATTAAAGAATTTACATTAAATTTTGATGCAACAACAGATTCAAATACAAATAGTAGTTATTGGGCATTTAGTTATACAATTAACAGAAGTGCAAGAAATTCATCAGAATCCGCTACACTAACGGGCGAAGTTTCACCTGAGGGATCTGTAACTTTGCGCCATGGTGATACCATTAAAGTAAGTGTAAATGTTAAAAATAGCGCAGCGGTTACATCCTATGGCGTAAGTGCAAATGCTACACAATCTTCAACTAGTGGTTTTACTTCTAGTGTAGATGTTAGCTATTCAAGTTTAATAAGCGCTGCTAAAACTGTATTTGCAAGGGTTCTTTTAAATGAATATGATGTTATATTCAATTTAAGCCCTGTGGGTTCTACTTTACCAGATGGAAGTGCTCTATTAAATCCAGCAACCTGGGCAGATGGCGCTTCTGGAAACACTAAAACCTATACGGTTTACTATAATTCAACCTTATCCACAATTCCTGATGCTAGAAGAAATGGTTACAACTTCTTAGGCTGGGCTACAACGGAAAACGCAACTTCTGCTAATTTTAATTCTAATACAAGAATATTACAGGAAACAAACCTTTACCCTGTTTGGGGAAAATATAGCTACGATATAGATTACGACTTAAATGACGATGAGGTCGTTGGCGTAGTTTGGGCAACTTCTTCTACAACAAGTATAGGCTCTGGAGATAGCTATACATTCCCAACTCTCACTAGTGATAGCCATGACTTTGTTGGTTGGAGATATACCTACAATGGTCAAGAAGTAGTTGCTGCTCCAGGCACTGTCATTACTTGGGACTTTGCTCAAAACATGACCTTTACTGCTGTATGGCAAAGAAAAGTATTTGATGTTCAAGTTGTTATATATGGTCAATATTCTCCAGACGGAACAACATTTACATATTCAAAAATAGCAGACGGAACTTCAACTGATGTATATTATGGAGAACTTTCTGCAGATGCTGTTAATTTAGTTTTAAACAAGCCAAGTGCTCAAGGTTATAGCTTTGTTGGTTATTTACTTAACGAGCCAAGTGCTTCTACTATAGGTGATATCAGCACAACACTACCAAATATTATTGTATCCGATAATAACACAACAGATAGAGTTTTAACTGTTTATGTTGTATACAAAAACTTCTATACTCTAACATATGCCTCTGCAGGGAATGGAGATATTGAAATAGATAACTATTCAAGCCCATTCTATGCTACATATGGCGAGGACTATGAGTTTATATTAACTCCAGATGATGGTTACCTGTTTGGATATTTCAATGTAACACCATCTGCTTATATAAGTTATATTAGTTCATCAAATGTTTTAACAATGCCAGCTAGCGATTTAACAGTTGAGGCTGTGTTTATTGTTGCTGAAATTGATATTACATATTTAGCAGACCATGATGGTTCTACTGGTGCAAAATTTGCAGATGGCACTCTTGAGAAAACTGGTGTTGTTACATATTTAAACACAAATTATAGATATGGCTCTAACACAGGTATGCCTGTACCTTCTAGAACTGGTTATGATTTTGCTGGTTGGACGGATGACATAAATTGGGAAAATATTCCTGTTTCTCAAAGAAAAATATATACAGAAACTACGCCTTGGGATAAGACGGAAGCAACAATTCTTTACGCAACATGGGAGCCAGAAAGCTATGATTTAATATTTGTTTTAAATGCTTCAGGTGTTACAAACCCTACAAGCCTTGATGAAATTACTGTTATTTCAAATGGCGAAACAATTACAAGAACTCCTACATCTGGAACAGGCTTTGTAATAAAATATGGTGAAACATTAATTTTACCAGACCTTGATAGTGATAGTCACGATTTAGTTGGTTGGTATATTGGAACTAACACTCAAAAAATATACACTCCAGGCGAGCAGTATGTTTGGAATGAACTTAACGGAAATACTTTAACTGCTGTTTGGGAAGCTAAAAAGTTTGAAGTTAGAGTTGAAATATATGGCGAACATTTAAATTCTGATAGATTGTCTTATAGCTATGTAGATATAGGCAATGGCAACACATACTCTAATTTAAGTTTTGGAACATTCCTATCAACTACTTTTGGTGTAGATGCCCTAGGTGCTCCAAGTTTAGCTATCAATAAACCAACAGAGGCTGGATATACTTTTGTTGGCTATGCGCTTTCAGTTCCTACAACTGGTAATATTGTTTCAACATTCCCAGAAATTGAACTTTTAGATAGCAACTCCTATGTTAATAACAGAGTTTTAACACTATATCTTGTTTATAAAAACCATTACACACTATCTTATGCTCCTAATTCTTCAGCATTAGGAAGCGTGCATGTAAATTTATCTGGTACAAACATCTATGGCAGTTCTGTTGAAGTAACGGTCGGTGAGGGCGTTACAATTGTTCCAACAGCAAACAACGGCTATCATTTTGTTGATTATCAAGCAACACCAAGTGTTGAGTTCTTAGACAATGCAATTTATATGCCAGCTAACAATTTAAGCATTGTTGCAGTTTTCGAGCCAGATATTATTGATATAAACTATTATAGAAACGATGGTACAGAAGCTATTGAAACTACTGGTAAAGTAACATTTAATGCAAGAGATTACACCTATGGCGTTACAGATATTTCTGGTATGCCAACACCTGTAAGAGATGGTTACGATTTTGTAGGTTGGTTTGATGCTAAAGAAAATGGCAATAGATACGATACTAACACAGTTTGGAATATTTATAATAGCCCTGCAGCGTTATACGCTCACTGGTCTGTAAAACAATATAATATAACTGTAAATATTTACGGCGAAAAAGTTGATTCTGCCGATAAAACTAACTTATCTAACTATGAACTTGCAGATGTTGCATCAATCAGCATTTCAGATGGTGATAACACTGCTTATAGTGAAGGTTATACTTACACAGTAAGCTACGATTTTGGTAAAACTATCACTATTTCAGGCGTAGCTAACGCAGGTTTTGAGTTCTATACTGCAATAACCAACAGTACATCTCAAACACTTCCATACGAGTTTGTTTTAACTTCAAGCGGTGCGGTAGTAAATCTTTACTATTCAAGGCAAGATTTCACATTGACCCTTGATAAAAATACAACTGAAAATGTTACAGGTTTAACCTCAACTCAATATGTTCTAAACTATGGTCAAAGCTTAGCTCTTCCAACTCTTAATAGAACTGGCTATCAATTCTTGGGCTTTGATTTAGACTCAAGCGCTGAGCAGGCAGAATTTACTTCTTCTTATGTTCAAGGAACAGAGGCTCAGACCTTATATGCTATTTGGAAACCTATAGACTATGATATAACAATTAAATTCATGTTTGAAAATCTTGATGGTGAATTTGAAGCGTTAGGCTTACTTGGGAATTTTGATTTAGCTTATAACACTACTAATATGCAAACTCTTCCAGAATTTAATGGCAAGATAGCTTATAGAACAAGCGTTACTATTAGTAATATAGTATTAGAAGCTGGCTTTGAAATAAGTTCTGTTAGCTTTAATAGTGTTACTCTAACAGGTGTAAGCGGAGCTTATAGCTTTGATGTTCCACTAAATGGTGGAGATGTAGTTATCTATGCTTCAAGAATTCCATATGATTTAACTTTAGACTTAAATATCAACGATTCAACAGATGTTGATATGAACAATTGGCACTTTGAAGATGATATTTCTGAAACTACAATACTTTTTGGGCATACAATATCACTTCCGGATTTCACAGACTATAGAGATGGTTACGATTTCTTAGGCTGGAGCGATGGCGAAACCACATATGGCGTTGGAGATAGTTATACTCAAGGCTTAACTACTAACACCTTAACTGCTGTTTGGGACGCTAAAACCTATTATATTACATATGATAACAATACAACTAACCCATATAATGACAACAAAGATGTTGTAAACGATGCTTGGGCAGGCGAGGCTGGTGTAACAAGCATTAAATCTGGTGAAAGTTATACATTCCCAGCTCTTACAAGTGATAGTCACGACTTCTTAGGCTGGAGTATTACTCTTGATGATGGCACTACTTATAATTATAATGTTGGTGACACCAATCCAATAGTTTGGGGATATGCAAGCGATGTTACCTTAAAAGCTAAATGGAGCACAAAGATATTTGAAGTTAAAGTTGAAGTATGGCATGCAAATATCAGCGCTTCTAATAGAGATAACATTAGCTATACAAAGCAAGCAAACTTAACTGCTTATGATCAAAATGTTTACTATGGCGATTTAGTTAGAGGAATTTCAGATGTTATTTATTCACAAACTGGCTATAGTTTTGTAGGCTACTTTACACAAAATGTTAGCTGGACAGATTCAGATAAATTTGCTATAGACACACCTATAACTGGTGATACAACAATTTATCTACTCTACAAAAACTTCTATGAATTGAATTTCTCTTCTTCAGACCCAAATCGTGGATCATTACAGGCAAGAATTGGAATTGAAAATTTAGTTTCTGGCGACTATGTTACATATGGTGAAAGTGTTACACTAACTCCAGTGCCACTTATCTTAGAAGGACACACAGAGAGTGGATATGAATTTAGCAGTTACACAATAACTCCTAACGCTAGAATTACAGATCACACATTTACAATGCCTGTTGGCGATACTAACGGAAGCGTAAGCGTTATAGTAAACTTCAGAGCTAAAACTATAAATATTACCTATAATGCTAATACTGGTAAATTCTCAAACGGTAACACCACTTCAAGTGGAACTGTTATTTATCTGGACACAAACTATACCTTTAAAGAAGTGCCAACTAAAGTAGGTCACGACTTCATAGAATGGAACACAGAGGCCGATGGCTCGGGAATTTCTTATCCTGTTGGAGCTAACTCTTCAGTGATAGAAATTCAATGGAATGAACCATACACCAACGATATCCTCTATGCTATTTGGGAACCAACTCCTTATACAATAACAGTTCAAATAAAAACTGAGTCCTTAACTGAAGATGGGGAGTACGAAGTTTCTCAGGATGCTACATTCAATATCAGATACAATGGTGAACTCACCACAGGTTTAAGAGCCTTTGAAGAAGATATTGCTTATAACACTGAGGTAAGAATTGAAAATGTCAGTGTAGATACAGGCTTTAGCTTCTCAAGAGCAACTTTAAATGATAGAGAATTAGTAGCAATAGATGGCGTTTATTACTTATTCAATGTTCCAAATGGTGATAGCACATTTGTTATCTATGTAAACAGATTACCTTACGATTTAACCTTAAATGCTAATACAAGTGATACAATTACAAATGTTACTGGCTGGAACTTTACTCTTCAAGATGGCGTTTACAAGGCTACAAATACATATAAATATAAATCTAACATTGTTTTACCTACACCTGTAAGAGAAGGTTATCAATTTACTGGTTGGCTAAAAGCAGGTGGCACTACATATCAAGGTGGTGAAACCTTTGAACTTACAGGAGATGTAACCCTTCAAGCTACATGGCAGATTAAAACTTTCCCTGTTACAGTTGTTTTACAAGCATTCGAAGGAACCTATCTAGATTTAAGTGCTGTAGGCTTTACTCTTTCAGAGGGAAGTGTGCAAGTTTTAGCTAGTGATGGCATAGAAACTTCATTTACTACTGGTAGAGAGTTTAATTACGGTACAGAACTAACACTTGATGTTGAACACGGTTCCTATGAAATTGCTTCAATAACAGGAATTGATAGCTTGCAAGCAGTTAGCTCTCAAACCTTTAATGTAGCAGATTCTAAAAACATTATTGTTATTACCTTTGTTGCTGTAACCGACTTTAGCATTGTATTAAATGCTACTGGTGCAGATTCATGGAATCTTGGCTCTGGAAGTGAAACTATTTGGACTATTAGTGAAGATAAGAGTATTGCAACAAGACTTATTTCCACAGGTGAAGAAATTAATATAATTACACCTAATAGAATAGGTTATAAGTTCCTTGGTTGGTCTACAACTCCTAATGGTTCGGTAGATTACGCAAGCACAACTTATGAACCAACAGATTCTTCAAATAAAATGTTCCAATTATATGCAGTATGGCAGGTTATTCCTTACGATGTAACAATTTACTATCAACATGAAAATATTAATGAAGGATTCGAATTAAGTGGTTTAGATTTTGAAGTTTTAATCAACGGCGTAGCAGATACAACTAATGGTGATACAATAACAGGAACTTATGATTTTGGCACTGAATTTGTATTTACTTTAGATGGTTTAAAACTACCAGATGGCTTTAAATTTAAGGATATAACAATTAAGAATTTAGAAGATAATTCTGAAACTACAGTATTAGAACTTCCTTACTCATTTAAAGTTCCAAATTACAATACTCAAATTATTATAAGAATAGAAAGAAGAGTATTTAATGTTAATTTAAACCCTAATGCAAATGGAGATAGCGTAACTGGCTTAGAAGAACAGTTTACAGCTAAATATGGCATAGCTAAAACTCTTCCAACACCAACAAGAAGTGGTTATAGATTTGATGGTTGGACATTAGATCAAGTTAGCACAACTTATGTTACAACTCATACTCAAGGCTTAAATGAAGTAACCTATTATGCACAATGGACAAGAACGGAATTTAAGTTAAATATTAAGCTATTTATTAATGAAGTTCAATACACAGGCTCAGATTGGACTATAGGCTATGAAGATATCTATACTCCAACCTTTGAAAATGGCGTATATACATTTGGTATCCTTTACAACACATATGTTCAGTTCACTGTTATAAGAAATGCATTTAGGCTAGAAAAAGTTGTGGTTGGCACTCAAGAATTTACATCTTATAATGTAGATTTCAATATGCCAGCTAGTGATACAGATTTCAATATCTATCTTGTAAATGAGAACTATACATTCACTTTAGATGCATCAAATTACATAGATGGAAATGCTGAAGTTGAATTTTCAAATGCTACTGGTTGGACTATAAATAATGGGGTGGCAAGTAAAGCTGTAATATCTTATGAAGAAGTAGATTTACTAACTCCAGTTTCTACTGGCTATGATTTCTTAGGCTGGTATACAGAGCCATATGGTCAAGGCGAACTTGTTGAGGATGTTACATTTACTCAAGATGTTTGGGAAAATGTTGCATATTATGCTCGTTGGGATTATGGTAGCACAACTCTATCATACTCTACATGGCTAGAAAATGCTCACAATAGTGAATTTACTCAAATTTCAGAAGGTACAACAGAATATAACAATGTATTTAAGTCTTTAACTTTCTCTCATGAAGGAAGCGTAGGCTTCAAAACAAATGTAACAGTAACCTTTGAGTTAAATGATGGTTACAGAGCGCTTGAAGGTGATATTACAGGTGGAAATTCAGGAACGCTTATAGATAATGGCAATAACACCTACACATATACATTCAATATGCCTTCTGCATCTACAGAGATAAAACTCAACATTAGAAGACAAGTTTATACTTTGACATTTGATAATGGTCTAGGTAATGAAGTTGACATAGTATCTAATATGCCTGATCCTGTTCAGTTAAAGCTAGATGAAAATTGTACACTTCCTGTAACACCTGAAAGGTCTGGCTATACATTTGCTGGTTGGTACACAGAATTAAAAGGTCAAGGCACTGGTTATGATAATACAAATAATCTATATTACCAAGGTAAGGGTGATGAAACACTTTACGCATACTGGACTATAAATGATAGTGGACTAACTGTTAAAAAATATTTAGATGGTGAGCCTACAACTAGTGGTGGTACATTTACAGTTGGCGGACAAACTGTTGAGCCAAACGAAGCGTATGAATATATTTTCAATGTTACATACGGTGATTATTTAGCTCTCAGCATAGATCCAACAATATACAACCTAGAAAGCGTTGTGGCAGACAATGCTACATTAAGCGGTTCTGGAAACACTAGATATTTCTCTGTAGGAGAAGATCCTGTTACAATTTATATCTACTTTACAAGCAAAGATTACACTTTAACCTTAGTTGCAAATAACTATTTAGATTCAAATGC
Organism: uncultured Clostridia bacterium; assembly: GCA_944372325.1. Classification (GTDB taxonomy): domain Bacteria; phylum Bacillota; class Clostridia; order Christensenellales; family UBA1242; genus Caccopulliclostridium. The sequence goes on from CALVYR010000003.1 coordinate 31,222, forward strand.
TACTGTAACCTTTAATGCTAGCTCTGGTTGGGTGGCAGTAAACAGCAGTGCTACATATCAAATCAAATCAGCTGGAAGCGTAACTCTTATCACTCCAAGTTCAACTGGATATAAGTTCTTAGGCTGGTATTCAAGCCCTAATGGTCAAGGAGATATGCTCTATTCTGACGGCGCTGAGTTTACACAAAACACTACAGAAAATGTTACACTATATGCTAAGTGGGAAATAGGAAATTATAGCTTAACAACAAATATTAACACTCAAAATATTATTGATGATGAGTTTGCTAATAATTCAGATGGACTTTCAAGTTTGAGACTAGAAAAATTCGCAGATGGAATTTGGGTAGATGCAACTAGTGAAACTTCTTTCGATTATAACACTTCACTTAGGTATATAATTGAAACTAAAGCAGGTTTTAACCTTCAGGCAAATAGCTTTGATGGAATTTCAGGAGCATTTAGCTCTAATGGAACAGCTTATATCTATGAATTCACAATGGCTGGCAGTGAAACAACTATTGATGTAAATATCTATAGAAATGAATATGTTCTAAGCTTTGCAAATGGAAATAGAGATGTAACTGATATAACATCTACAATGCCAGAGCAAATAACTCTTAAATTTGGTGAGAGCGTAAATCTTCCAGAGGCATTAACAGCTACAGGTTACACATTTGAAGAGTGGAATACGGTAGCTAACGGAAGTGGCACAGCTTATCAACCTTTAGCAAACTTCACTCAAACTTCTGAAAGCGTTACACTTTATGCTGTATGGACTATCAATTCTCATAAGATTACAATAAACATCACAGGTAATGCTCCAGTTTCTGAAGTGAGTTTCGTGCTTACAAACAGCGAAGGAGATGAGCTCTTAAAGAGTGATGGTGTAAATTCAAGTTTTGAAGTTTCGGATATAGATTATAATTCTAACTTAACTATAACAATAGATTCTGGAATTTATAATATTGGTTCTGTAACTGGTACTAACGGTGAGGGTAATGTTAGAACATTTACTATGCCAGATGAAGATGTGGTTATAAACATAATCTTTGGTGAAGCATCTTACGAACTCACATTAAACCCAGATACTACAATTATTAGTAACTATACAGTTACTTGGGTAGAAGATGAAATACAAAACTGGCAAGAAACAGAAACAAATAGTATTAAAACAACTGTTGTTTCAAATCAAACTTTGCAAACTCTTCCAACCCCAAGTATCAAAGGTTTAGAGTTCTTAGGTTGGTATACAGAAGCAAATGGAAAGGGTACATTAGTTACTGCTTACACTCAAAAAACTGCACAAAATGTCACACTTTATGCTCACTATAAATTAGCTTCATTTAACTTCGATTTAAATATTAGCACTGAAGATGCTATTTTAGATGAATATGATGAAAATCTAGATGGAGTTAATGGTGAAGTATCACTTTACCTATATGATGAAACTACTAAAACATGGTTAAAATCTGACGCATTTACCTATGGAAATGCGGTAAAAATAGAGTATTTAAAGAATGCAAGATTTGAATTTACATTAAATAGTGGTTTTGAAATTGCTGATAATGCAATATCTGGAAATATTCAAGGCGTTCTATCTAATAATGGTAATACTTATTATTATACTTTCATAATGACAAATGAAGCGGTATCTGTAAATATCAATATATCAAGAATAAGATATACTCTAGAATTTGATAAGAATACTCAAGATACTGTAACCAATCTTCCAGAAAGAGTGTCATTAAAAATGGGCGCAACCTATGAAATTCCAGATGCTTCCACAATGGTAAGAAAAGGTTATGCGTTTACTGGAATATGGAATATCTATGGCACAGATGGTGAAATTATTACTTCTCTTGAGGCTGGTGACATATTCACTCAGACTAGCGCAGGAAATACCATATTATTTGCAAATTGGAATGCTAAAACTTATACTATAGAATTTGATTTTGCTGGCGGTACTTCTAGTGAAACAGGAAGAGAAATTGGATATGATACTTCAATCATAATGCCTGACACAGAATATGAAGGTTATGAACTCTCAGGTTGGACAATTAAAGTTAAGGGTTCTAACACAACTTACGCAATTACTACTGGTGATACATTAAGAACTCTTGAAACTAAAAATTCAGTAGATTTAGTTGGAACTCTAGATACAGTAACCTTTGTAATTACAGCAAATTGGAATGCAGGAAATAACTTTATTACAATAAGCTCTGGGCTTGATGAAACACTTTACACACAAAATGGTTTGACAATAGCTTCCAGACCTACTGCTCCACAGATAGACTTCTATGTAAATAACGAGCTTCGTCAAAATTATAGCGTAAGCACGGGAGATACTGTAAGGCTTCAAGCTACCTTGCCAGAAGGTTACCAAGTTAAAGAATGGCAAATAACTGGAACGGCAAGTCAAACTAACCCAGATGGCAACTTAAATATTGTAGAAATTACAGGCTTTACATCTAATTTAAGTGTAAAACTTGTTTATGAACCTAAAGAATTTACAGTTACACTTTTAGCTTCTACAAATGGCAATCTTTCATTTGCTCAAGAAAACAGTGGAGTTTATGATATAACTGAAAACACTGCTAAAACACTTTCTGGTGTAAATGTAAATGTTTTGGCAACGCCAAACGATGGCTTTACATTCTCAAGTGTTAGCTCAGATAATTCAGCAGTTACACTTTCTCCAACAAAGCAAGGTGATAATGCTGAAATATTAGTTGTGGGAATGCTAGAGGATACTCAAATTTCTGCAAGCTTTACAGAAAGACCAAACTTAGTAATGATTGAAGGCGACAATATAGCTTCTGTAAGATATCAAATTTCAGACTCTACACAGTTTGGAGATAACTTCATTCTATATAGCGATAATTCTGGAATAACAATTTTAACAGGACAATATTTAAAGCTTCAAATTACTACAAATCAAGGTTATAGCGTAGTTAATTTGCTTTGCAATGATAATAATGTTGTTATAAATTATCCTTATGAGCAAAATAACAATCAAGCATTAATTCAAGGTATAATTGCTGATACTACAATAACTATTGATACTGAAATAAATGAATATAGTTTTGAGGCTGGAATTGTAAATAATGGCCAAGAAGGAACTATAAACATTGAAACACAACCAAATATTAGCGGAAAATATAACTATAACACTGAAATAACTTTAAGTGCTACAAGCGAACAGGTAGGCGGACTTGATAAATATAACTTTATAGGTTGGTTTACAGATCTTGAAGGATTAAACTTCTATTCAGCTGAAAATCCACTTACATTCACATTGACTGAAGATACAACTCTTTATGCTAAATTTGAAATTAAGACCTATAATGTTACATATCAAATCGGCTCAAGTTATGATGGTTATGGTACACTTTCAGGAAATGTAAACCAAGTTGTAAACTTTGGTGAGAGTTCAGAAGGTGTTACTGTAGAAGTTGGATTAGGCTATGAGTTTACTAGATGGGTTATCACTCGTGGTGAAGATGTAAGCTATAGCGAAGACCTAACTCTTGTAATAGACAATGTTACCTCGGATGTACAGTGCGTAGCTGAGTTTAATAAAAAGGATGTAACTATAAATCTTCAAGTTTCCATTGAGGGTGAAATAATTACAACTGGAGTTGACAAAGTAGCTATTCAATATGTATCTGGTGCAGAAGGAACTGATATCTCTACAGCAGAGTTACTTGAAATGACATTGTCTGGAAAATCTAATACAGATATTGTTATTAGAGCAATTCCAAAACAAGGTTATACCTTTGGTACATATCAACCTTATAGTGTTACAGGGAATATTGATGTAACTGTAGATGGCAATATGATAACCTTAAATGCTAAGGATGAAGTAACAAATGTGGTTATCAACTTTGCTAGGCGTTCTAATATAATTACTTCAAGCTTGTTGATTTCTGGAAATGTTGGTGGTGGACTTATCAGATATGAAAGTCAAGGCATATGGCAACACACAGGTGCAACATATGAAGCGACAAGAAATACTGAAACTACACTTACCTATAAGATATTTATCTCTCCAGGATATCAACTTGAAAGTGCATTTAAAAACGCTTATGTAGATGGCCAACCATATGTTGGCACAGGTTATACACTTGTTATAACTACAGCTACAGATTATACAGGTCTAGATGAACAATACTTCACAGAGGCCTATGATGTTACAATTTCTGGATATAAAGCAGATGTAAATGTAAATATCCCAGTAGAGCGTTTAAGAACACTTGTAACTTTCCATAACGGAAATCTTTCAGATACTAGTGAAACCTTTACAGGAGAAATACTATATGGTACCTCACAAATAGTAGGTCCAACAGCAGAACAATTAGCTCCTACAAGTGAAACCCACACTTTTGTTGGCTGGGCAAATAGTTCTAACGCTATTCTTGTTGATGCAAACGGACAGCTTTCTTCAACATGGCTATTAACTGAAACAACATATGATCTATATGCTCAATGGCAAGAAAAATTAATTCAAATAGAAGTTGAAGTATCACCAAGCATTGCTCTTCAAAGTCAAACAAACTTCTATACAACCTTGTTTGCTAACTCAGCATCTTACGGGTTAAAGCCAGAAGCATACGATTATAACGGTACAACACTTTACTTTACAAGACCACTATCAAGATTGTACTTAACATTGCCAGTTTATAAATCTGGATACATATTTGAAGGTTTCTATATTATGAACCCAGAAACTGGTGAATATGAAAAGGTTGCTGAGCAAACTCCTGGAACATCTGAAGATTACGCAACTAGCACAAACTGCATGATCAACATCCAAAGCTTTAATTACTATTCGTATGCAGATGCTTCAAATAATGGTACAATTTACATTAAACTTGAATTTAATGTAACAACCAAGATAAATGCTAGAAACTACTATGGCGACAATAACAGACTATCTTCTATTGGAGGAACTGTAAGCTTTGTTGACACTGCGGGTGTAGCAGATGATACAGCAATTACAAGTGCAGATGCTACAATTAAGATGGTTGCAACTCCTGAGAACGGCTACTCCTTCATGCATTGGGAAGATGAAACTGGTTTAATCGTTTCAAATACTCCAGAATTTGAAACTACAGCTTCTCAGACAAAGAATTACACAGCGGTGTTTGTTGGAAATAGAATTCAAATCGTTTCTGACTACGAAAATGTTGATGTAGAAGGCGGAAACCCTGAGGTATACAACGATGTTGAATACTATCATGTTGGAGATATTGTAAGCTTTAGATATGATGGCTTTGTTGTTGGATATGATCATGTTGGCTGGGCTGTTTTAAGAGAAGTTGAAGGCGAATTTGAAAATATAACAACACTTACAGGAACTACTCCGTCATACACATTAACAGAACTTTATGAAACATTAAAGATCAACCCAACATTCAATTTAAGTACGGTTGAAGTTACGGTTATAATGAGCGGAGATGGCGAAGGTGATGGCACTATAAGATTTGCTGGAGATTTAGTTGAGTATGATAAGGTAGGAAATACCTACACATTTGAAATTCCATATGAAACTAACTTAAGCTTTACAATAGTTCCAAACATCAGATATACATTTGATAGTGCAACCGTAAGGTATGGCGAAAGTGAGCCTGTTTCAGTTCAGGTTGTAGCAAATGAATTTAGCATCAATTACGCTGATTATAACAATGCTAGAGCTATTACAGTGAATATCAACTATAGAGAAATCTATTGGCGTGAATATGTACTAGAAAGTGGACAAATCTTAGATAACGGCGATGGCACATATTCTGTTAATCCTAATGGTGGCGACTTCTTAGGTGAAGGTACAGAAGAATATCCTTATGAATTAAATAACATTTTAGACTTAGCAAAACTAGCATTCATAATTAATAACAATATTAGGCAAACTGATAGACAAAAAGCAGAATATAACACTGCAGTTTACGAGTTAAACATTGATATCAACTTTGCGGATAGATACTGGACACCAATAGGAACAAGAGATAATCCATTCCGAGGGACCTTCTACTTGAGAGGAGAAAGAACAAACCTCTTCGTAGATGATAACGACGAGTTGTTCCCTGCAAATACTTGCTTTGATACTGAAGCTGAATACTATTCATTATATGGAAAACTATTCGGTTACTTAGATGGAGCAAATATCATTGTAGAAGAACCATCGCTTCTAGTGCTTTGGATAGTTCTTGGCGTAGTGCTATTAATAATTTTAATAATTGTAATAGTAATTATAATTTCTCATGAAAGAAGAAAGAGAATTACTGAAGAAAGACAAAAATTATTAAAATAAAAAATTAAAAAAGCTTCTAAATTAATTTAGAAGCTTTTTTATGTTTGCTCTTAAATAAACTCTTAAATAAACTCTTAAATAAACTCTTAAATAAACTCTTAATAAACTCTTAATAAACTCTTAATAAACTCTTAAATAAATTCTTAAATAATTAAAATAAATAGTTAAATAAATATTTAAATAAAATATTTAAATTAATTTAAAATATCTTATTAATCTTAAATTAATTTAAAATAAAACAAAAAAAATCACATTTAATTTTTTTAAATGTGATTTTTTTTGTTTGTTATCTTACTTTCATCTTCTTTCTTAGTAGTATCATTACAACTACAAGTGCTACAACTACTACACAACCTATAACAATCATTATAATTGCAAGTGTTGAAAGTGGTTGAACCTTTATAACTTTATAACTATAAAGAAGTCTTCCACTGTCTGTAAGTATTTGTATGAAGTAAGTTCCTGCGCCTCTTATTTCTAAGGTTTCTACAGTAGGTGAGGAGTTCTCTTCGTTTATATCAATAATTGTATTTCCTACAACTAATGAGCAGTCGCCTGCGTTGCTGTAAATATTGTATGGGTTATATGTTACAATTATGTTATCCGTTGTGCTAGTTCCTTCTGGAACTGATACTTCAATAGGAATTTCAGCATCGTTTATCCAGAATTCAAAGCTAAAGCTTTGGTTTTCTAACTCGCCATTTGTTCTAATTGTAAGTTGATATCTTCCAGCGCCTGTCTGTTCGTCGTATAGTGATATTAAAACATTCTTATATACTATATACTCATCATCTGTGCCTTCATTATATACCACATATTTAGAAGATCTTGTAAGGTCTAAAGGTGAACCATCTTTTAAAACTGAAGTTATTTCATAGTTTGCGAACTCAGAATATTCAAAGGCCCAACGGGTTTCATTTGCATTTATTATCGTAAATGAACTGCCTTCCTCTCTTACATCATTTCCGTTAATTCTAGCTGTAAAGTAAACTTCATAGAAGCCAGGTTCTGTAAATGTGTAAACTCCATCAACTCTTGAAATTTCATAATCTAAGCCATTCTTTGTAGCATGTATAACTGGTTGATAACCTGTATCATAATAATCGCGTGTGCTATCTGGAATTGCAACTACAACTTCACCATTAAATATGCTGTTTTCAATTGGAGATTCTCCGTTTGTTGTAAATACAACATTCTTAATAAATGTTAAGCTGTAGCTTTGGCTTTGATATCCAAAGGTTGGGTGAGTGAAGATGTGTACATTGCCTGCAAGGTCTTTAAATGTGATTGTATATTCACCGCTTAAACTTAAGTAAATTGAAGATTTTTCACCGCTTTGAGTTACTGTAGATGTGTTATAGATATTTTCTGCATTTGTGCCATATTTAATTTCAATTGAAATTTTATTTTCTTCAATTAAGTAGTAGCTATCCCATCTTATGTTTAGGCTATCTAGTTCTTGGTCGTCTATTGTAGCTATAATGCTTGAAGCTATGCCTGTAAACGAGGTTTCTAAGCCATTACTATTAAAGTAGGTGAAGTTATTTATTATTGAAGAACTTCTTGGCACTGTGGTTACAGCAATTGTCTTTTCATAGTAATTAATATTTGGATTACTGCTAGCATAATTGCTTATTTCATAGAATCTAGTTGTTGTACCATTTCTTATTTCTTCTTGACCTATTAGCTCTCTAACAGTTATGTCTTGTTCTTCATTTTCATAGATTTCATAAGAAGAATTTACAATATAGTGGGTAGAGTAGGTTGTTCCGCTTTGAGTTGTATACGGGCTACCAGTTTCTACTGCAGCTTTGTAGCTACCACTGCTTTCATCATAATATGAAAGTTGATAGAAATCTCTTTGTGAATCGGAAATTGTAAATGTTTTTGTTTCTAATAGGTGAGAGCCGTTTAAGGTTCCATAAATTCTAATTGTATAAGTTCCAACTTCTTCTACCACTGTGCCAGCATTAAGGGCGGTTTCTTCGTTATTCCCAAATTGAATGGTAATTTCATAAGGGAAGAAGAATGAAGTGTCTACAGAAGGATCTAAATAATTTGTAAGGTTTGAATATTCTATTCTTAGTTGACCTGAGAAGATTGCAAATGAATCGAAAAGTGAATCTTTATTTGCGTCGTTTTTGTCATATAGGCTTATATTTGGTGTTAATGTGTTGATAACAATTCTATAAACCTGAGATGAACCATCATTTACATTTGAAAGAGTAATTGTAAATTTATATATTCCTCCAGTAAATGGTAGGCTAGAAAGAATATCTGTAGGTTCTTTTAAGGTTATTACACCTAATGTTCTATCATTTGCAGGACTTGTGCAGGAATAGTAAATATTGCTTGTGTTAGGTGTTGGGTTGATAACTGCAACATCTGTAAGTATCTGTTGGAAGATAAATCTTGAGTTGTTTACTGTTAGATATTCAACAGATATTTTAGCATCATAATCTACTTCATTATAGTAGAAGGTCATAGCTGATATACCATAATACCATGTGTTGTAATCTTCGTCTGTAATTTGAGCTATATCGCCGTTTACGGCATCGTTAATGACCGTTGTACCATATGTGTGAGCAATTGAATAAGTTTTGCCAAAGTTGTCTTCAAAGGTGTATCTATAAGCCACATTTGAAGGGTTTATTACCATGAATGTCCAAGAACTATTCGTGGTAGATGCTTGTATAGATTCGTTTGAACCAAAGGTACCAGTTGCTGTGTAAAGTTCAATAAATTCAACTGTTGCGTCTACCCATTCACTGATTGTTATAGAGTTTAATGTTAGATAGCTTGTTGCTGAAATTACTATTCCTTCGCCATTTGAAGCAAGTGATACTGAAAGTTCTTCACCTGAACAATAGATATTAAATGTATACACTGCATTTCTTGCTGAATCTTGAATTTTGAGTTGTCTATAGTCTGAGGCTAGTGATACATCCATTGCTAGGATATCTCTTAAAGTTGCTGTAGTAGGGAAGGAAGTAGCAGAGCCTGACCAAGAAGAGATATTATAGAATGTATTTTTAGCTAAATATGGAGAAGCAAGATAGATAGTATTTCCTACAGAGAATACAAAATATCCTTGCGTGCCGATATTGAAATCGTATAGGCCAAATTGATTTACATTGAAGTAGTTTCTTGCGTAGATGCTTTGTGTAGGTGCTGAAGAAAGAAGGTTTAAATTATAATTTGAGAAGTTTATAGAACCTTCACCATTAGGGTTAGCGCCTGTTGCTTCAAGCATTGAAATATTTTGTGTGTTAATATTGTCTGGGTTTAAAACATATATTGTGTAAATGGAAATATTTCCAGCAAGATCAAATTCTATAATTTCATAGTAGGTGTTATCTTTAAATGTTGTTTCAAAGTTAGTGGTTGAAGTAATAAGTGTATGGCTTGCAATTGCATTTTGAGCGTTTACTACAGAGGTTTCTTGCCAGTATTGATTGATATTATATTTACTGCCAGCTTCAAATTCTCTGTAGTAATAATAATAACCTTCACCATAGCCATTGGAAATGTTTGTTGGAGTAACAAAATTTCTAATTTCATCTGGTGTAAGCATAAATGAGAAGTAGGCAAGCACTCCAGTGTTAGTTGAAATGTTATATTTATAGCTTGTGCTTGTTCCAATATTACTTACGCTTAAACCATAGATATTTTCGGTTTCTTCAAGGTTTACAAAGCGTCTTGCGTATTCTGCAAATTGATTGTTGTTTAATTCTGTTTTGTCTGCAAGTGATTGAAGCTTAGAAATTGGGGCTAGACGATCTATATAAAGTTGTCTTGTAATTGAATAGTAACCATTTTGATAGTCTTGGCCTTCATAAGCCATATACACAAACAAACTTGAACCATTTGCTATGCTTGATACATCAACATCAAAGTAATATGTGTTTAAAGAGCCTGATCTAATTGAGTTAATTGGTACATAGATAAGTGTTGAAGGATCATTTGAAGTGTAGTAATAAATTTTATCTGCTAAGCCATCTTCATTATTGTCTGTAAATTGGTCTATTCTAGCTAGATAATCGCTTGTAGGATCTGTCCAAGTAACTCTAACTGTTTCGCCGTTAAAATATGTAACAGCATTTTGATCTCCGCTAGGATAAGTGTTAAGTGCTTCATCTGCTGTTGTTGTAAAGCTAAATTCAGGAGCAATATTTACAATTTCTACTATAAATGAAATTGAGGTTTGCGCATTAGGGTAGTTAGGGTTAGTGCTATTTTGAGTGATAGTTATTCTATAGAAACCTGCATTTGTAATAATATTTGAAACAAAGTAGTTTGTTTTTTCATTCACTGTAAGATTTTCAAAAACTGAGTAATTTGCAAAGTCTTCTGTTTGTGAATAATCTATTCTTACAGACAGATCAAAGCTTGTGTTAGATACATTTGCTCTAAAAGATGAGGTTTGGCTTATTCCAGAGAAGTTTGTTCTTGCAAGGTTTTGTATAGGTTGTCCGCTTGAAGATACTGTGCCATTATCTAAAATTTTTATGAACTCACCATTTTCATCCTTAGGAGAGAAATCTCCATAGTAGTAAGCAACTTGACTGATAGGATCAACAACGCTGTAATAATAGTAAGAGATGTCGTTATGTGGGTTTACAGAGCTATTTGAGCCTGTTACAAATTTAAATTTAGGAACAAAAATTTGTACAGGAAGTTTGTTTGTTTCAAGTATTGCAATGTTATTGTTTGAATAAGTTCTGTATATCTCATTAAAGGTTTGCATTTCATCGCCTTGAAGCATGCTGACATATATGTGTTGACCAATTAAACTCTTATATTCGCCGTCTGCTAGTGTTTCAGGTGATGATACTATGTTTTGTCTATCTATTATGAAAACATTTTTTCTAACTGCATAGTCGTATTTATCATTTGAGCTTGTGCTTTGTAAGTAGCTTTCTGTTTCTGATGTATATGTTCTTTCTATTACATATTTTCCTTCAAGAGTTCTATATGCTTGATTTATATAAGATACATTCACAGTATAGTAGTAGAAACCTTCATAGTCGCCAGATAGGGCAGTGGCAAGGTTGATGTTTTGTGTTCTATCATAAATTACAAGTTCTGTGCAGGTGGAAGAAAGTTTATAAGTTGAATAGTCATTTGAATCTGAAACTGTTTCAAAAGGATAGTAATAAATTACAACTCTTTCCACGCTAATGTTATCGTTTGGCGAAGGTTTGAAAATATAAATAAACTGATTTACATTTTCATTTGAGGCTTCTCTTATACCAGACGCTATGTAATATTTAATTCTTGTATTAACATAGTTTCTATTTATCGTATAAGAACTTGTATCCTCGTTGTATTGAACTTGGTAGCTATCTGTTGTTCCAACTTCGTTTAGAGCAGTGGTGTTCATGTTGTTTAAATCATTTAAATCTTCTGGAAGTATCAATACATCTGCACCAGAAGCATCTGAGGACACCTTAACATTCAACATAGCTGAGCTATCATTTACAAAGTGCTCTTGAGTTAGAGAGTTATAATATTGATTAGCTTCATCAATTATATAGAAGGTATAATTTGTTTCGTTGGCAACGCCATCTTGTATGAAGTAGATATCACGAGAATATACATTATTTAAGATAGTATAGGTATTTCCTGAAAGAAGGTAAGCGGTAGAACTTATTTCAGGACTAATGTATAGGTTACCATCTGTAAAGTATTGGAAATCGTTAGAATTAGCAATTTTATCATCCAATATTATTTTTAGCCAAGCATCTAAGTTGTTATTTTCATCAATAACCGTTCTATTTAAGCCTGTGCCAATTAGTTTATATTGTCCCCAATCTATAGTTGCGTCTGCTGAAATAACATTGTATGGTTTAACGGCTTCATAGGTGCCATTGATCTTTTGTAGAATTAATGGGCTTGTGTTGTCTATTACAAAAGATGTGTAAGCCACATTTCCTGCTGAGTCCGTTATTTCAAATATGTATAAGCCCTCTTTAGTAAGTATGCTGGAATCTGAAACTACCGTTCTGTTTTCAGTGTTATTATAGATTGTTTCTATAAGTGTATTACCAACGCTGTAATCTAAGGTATAGCCATTTCTTAAGGCATTGTTGTTATCAAAGAATGTTGTTGTAACAGCGTTGCTAAAGTTAGAACTATTAGGGTTATCTGTTATAGTAGAAGTCGTGAACGGAATATATTTATAGTATGCTGTTGTCTGTGCGCCACTTGCTTTTTCAGACCATTCAAATGTAGCATAGGTGTTTGTGAAGTAATCTATAACGGCACCCTTTGTATAAGTTGAGCCCTGACCTTTCGTTGCTATCTTAAAGCCCATGCCTGTAATTGGCGTGCTATCTATTGTGAAGTAACTTACTCTATTTTTTGCAGTATTTTGGTCGTAATTAGCGCCATAATATAGAATAACCTTATAATTTCTATTTTCTGTTAAATTGTAACTGCCATCTTCATTTGCTTCAACATCTGAGTATGTTCTAGAGGCGTAGTCTTTAGATTGAACTACTAATCTTACAGGTGAGTTGAATACACTCTGCTCTTCGATATGTACTTTTACTTCATTTTTTGTATAACCGCCAGAGCCTAATGTGTTTGTTCCATCCTCTGTGATTTCTTCTGTGATAGGCTTAGGTGTTTCCGTTGTTATTTCAAAGTAGAAGTACTGAACAAACCTTGTGCTTGTATCTAATACGCCTGAAGATATATTATTTTCATAGGAATATGTTACCTTTAATAGATAAATTCCGTTGTCTGTGATTGAACTATTTGACCAGCTAGTTGTACTCCAAGTTTTGTTGACACTATCATATTTGTATAAAGCTGTTTCAGGACTATATAAAACTGTGTTGAATCTAAAAGATATTGGCGCTTGGTTGGTAGTTTGTGGTTTATATGTTTCTGGGTCTATTTGAATTGTTCCATCGTCTGCAATGATTGAATCTGGTTGATTTAATATGTTTTTATAAGTGATATCTGCAGTTAGTGGAGTGCTTGAGTCATCAAGTTCTATTGTGTTTTCAGAGGTCAATTTTTTAAATTCTACCAAATTTCCAAGGTTTACATCGTTGTAATAAATTTGATATCCAAAAATATCTAGTTTATTTGGTTTTAGGTTATTTAAAGTTTCATTGTTTAACACTTCAAATTCCGATGGGGAAGCCACTGTATGTCCGTCCATTAGGTATATGTAGTTATAGGTTAAAACATATTCACCAATGTCATTGAAGGTTATCTCTACTGTTTTATCTGTAGTCAGCCTTGCCATAACAATGCTGTCACCGTCGATTACTGCGTTTGTTCCGTTATAGTAAACTGTTGCGTGTTCAATTTTCCCTTGGAAAGTTTTTTGAATTGAAACTGTAAATCTGCTACCATCAAAACTCAGTGTAGGAAGGTTGAGAGTTGTATTTATGTTGGAATTTTGGTTTTGATAGTTGAAGAAATAATTTCTTTGATATGTTCTAGAAGAGTTTGCAAGGTTTTCCGTTCTAACATTTCTTGCAGTTACTCTGGCTTCTCCAGCAGAGGTTAAATAGTCTGTTTCGTTGAACACATAGAATGTAACAGAAAAGCTTTTAGCTGTTGAGGTTATGTAATCTGTTCCAGAAAATTCATAATAGTCGTTAAAGTTAAAAGTGTATTTACCAGTTCTAAAGTTTGCGTCTTGTGGATCTAGTTCTATGGTTAAATATTCAAATACCTTATGATAGCTAGAACTTGTTGTGCCATCATAGTTGTATCCAAAGTAGTGGATGTTTCCAATAGGGGAGGCTCCGCCTAAAAGTTCTTCAAGGTCTACTGCCTGTTCATCTCTTGTAACAGTTATTGAAGATAAAGATAGGTCTAATGGGAAGAACTGAGTGGCGTCTGGATTTCCATCTAAGGTTGCGAAATCGTCAACTGTCAAACCATAGGAGGTGAAATCGGTATGAGAACTTAAGTTTAAACTTTTACCGTTACCTAAGCTTAAAACAAGTTTTTCACCGCTCTTTAAAAGTATGGTTTCCCCACTTTGATAAGCTTGTACATCTGCATCTTCGCTATCCTTTACGACGGCGGAAAAGTAGGTTGGAATATTTTCATCTACTGCTTTTGCTTCTTGCACAGTAGCTGTAGGAAAAATAGCTATGCCACAAACAAAGGTGCAAAGTGCAATAATTATTCCAAAAAACAGGTTTTTAATTTTTGTTGAATTCATATAATTTCCCCCATATAAATTAAACTGCTTTTATTTTATCAAAAACCGACAAATTTCGCAAATAAATTTAATATATTATTTAAATATAATATATATAAATATTAGTCTTATTATAGTTTGAATAAAAATCAATAAAAAATTCATTTATAAAAAATAAAACCAAGCAAATGCTTGGTTTATTTAAAATTAAATTAAAAATCAAAATCGTCAAAGGAAACACTAGAGCTAGATTTTTTATAAACTTTTTTATTCCTTTCTGTAATGTCATAGTAAATTGCGGTTTCATTAAGTGAGTGACTAGGTGCATATTCTTCTGCAGCAATCTTTTTATCAAATTCTGGAACTTTAAAGTATTGAGTAAATGCAACTTTAATTGGGTTTACTTGGAAGATTTTAACAATAGCTGTGCCGTAGGGGAGTTGGCCAAGTTCGTATGGGTAAATTAGCGGACGAGTTACAACTTGTGAACTTGTGGTAGAAGAACCCATATCATCTTTTTTCTCAGACCTACTAACAGATGTGTTTTTAGTTTCAATAGATACATCACCGCACATCTTAGAGAATTCTTCTTTTGTTTTCTGGTCTTCCGTTCCAAGGAATATTTGAATGTTACAGTTACCACGAATAGTTTCTGCCACTTCTTTTCCGTATTTGTTGTCTAGCTGACTATAACTTTGCACAACAAGCTCAAAGAAAATTTTTCTTGAGCGGGCAACCGTGATGATACTATCCATCTTTTCAATTTTAGGCAGGTTTGCGAACTCGTCAAGTAGGAAGTACACGGTTTTAGGAAGTTTTAAATCTGGTTTTTCACTTGCTATTTCAATTAGCTTTTTATAGAGCTGAGAAATACACATTGTTGCAATACAGTGACGGGACTCTTTTTCATCAGGCACTTTAATAAAAAGTGCAGTAGGCTTATCTACAAAATCATCAAAAAGCATATCAGAATAGCTTGTGGCATAACATATACCGCCGTCTTGGAAGATAGAAATTCTAGATAAAAGTACACCCATATAGCTTCGGGTGGTGTTTGGGGCATTGTTTATAACTGTTGATACAAGGCCCTGAACTTTTGAAAGTTTATCTCTTCCTGAACAATATTCACGAATAGTTCCAAATGGGTTATCTGGGTCTGGATCACGATAAGTGGCAATTTTTGCAAGGTTATAGAAGTTAAATTTTTCTTTAGTCATGCCAAGTTCTGGGTTTAAGCTATCTTCAAGCATTGCAATCATTAAGCCGTATAAAAAGTCCTGCGCACCACGCTCCCAGGATGGATCGTTTTTATTTTCAATAGGAACTATATTTACAGCAATTTCTCTTAGTTCATTTTCAGCTTGGTCAATTAATTCTTGTTTTTTAGCTGAAAGGTCGCTCATAAGTTGTTCTTTGTTGGGATAGGCAATTCCGTTATATTCATACCACTCATGGTTATATTGTTTTGAAATAATCTTTAATTTTAAGTCTGCTGGGTTTGAACCTTTATGTGCGACAACTTCATTTTCCAAGTTCATAGCTCTGTGATATTTTTCATATGCGTTGCTCATAGGGTTCCATCTGGTAGAAGCATATGGGTTTCTTAAGTCTAGTGTAAGAAGTCTATAGCCGTTTGCCTTTAATTGTAAACTATGGTTGTTGTAAAGCTCACCTTTAGGGTCGGTTACAACAAGACATGGCTTTTCACCTGTTCTAGATAGAATTCTAATGGCAGGGTCTATAATCATGGTTGTTTTACCACTACCAGTAGTACCAATAACAAGGGTGTGTATTGGGTTATACATATTTACATTTAATTTGCCATTTTTAACTTCATTTCTTATAACAATTCCAGATTTTTTTACATTTGGAAGGGTGTTATAGGTGTTATACATAAATTTAGGGTCTGTTAAAAGCTCTTTTTCAGTTACCCAACGAGCATCAAAATATTGTTTTAATTTTTCACCGCTAGCTGTAGTTCCAACGCCAGTAGAGGATGATGTTTTATAATTTTTTCCAGCTAAAAGAATAAGCAAAAAGGCAAGGCCTCCTAATGCTAAACCCATAAGGGCATACATTCCGCTGAAAGCTGCACCAATGTTTTCTGGCTTTTCTACAACAAAGCTGAGCACAACGCCAGCTACATAGCATAAAATAAACACAACAATACCGCTAATAAACTTTTTTTTCATTTTTCCCACCTTTAATAGTAATATATAAATTATATATCATAATAAAAAAAATTATCAAAACAAAATAATAAAACTTTTTCAAAATTCCACAAATATTTTTTGAAAAATTACAAAAAATACCTATGCATAAAATATTTTTAAAATTTTTTTAAAAATTGTCGAAAAATGTTTTGAATTAATTTTATTTTATGCTAGTATAGCATTGTAATTAATTTTGCATTGAATAAATGCGGGGTTTTTGCAAAATAAATCTTTTGGAGGTAAAAAGGTATGACTCTATTATTGACAAAGATTATGGCAGGAATTTCAGGGCTTGGCGGTTGGATCATTTCACCTGATGAATGGAATGCAATTTTAGGTGAACCGGGTTCAACATTGCGTACTCAATTTGGTTGGGTAATTGATGTAGTAGATGCTATTTCTTATGTACTTATTCCTTTGTTAATAGTTGTAGGTGCAGCTGGCATTATCTATTCTGTTATACTTGGTGTAAACATGGCAAGGGCAGATTCTACCGAGAAGCGTGAAGAAGCTAAAAAGCGTTTGATAAATGTCATTATAGGTTTAGCTGTTATGATCGGTTTAATTCTATTCTTTATATTGTTTATCAAGTTTATAGTTCCAGCATTCTTCCCACCAGCCGAAGTTGACGCAGCATAAAATAAACAAAAAATTAAAACCTTTAAGAAATTCTTAAAGGTTTTTTTTGTAATTTTAAAAAAAATACTATACAAATATGATTTTTTTTGTTAAAATAAAACAAAATAAGGGTAAAGGAGTAAATAATGTTTAGTTCTGTTAGTTCACTAGCATTTAATTTTTGGAATGTTGTAGTTGGGTTTTTTTCTTTCATTCCAAAACTTATGTATTTAATTACTACAAGTTTCTTTAGCATATTAGATATTTTCCAACTCCTTTTCCGTAAACTTGCCGGGCTTGATACATATTATATTACAACTGGAGGGCAGACCTCTCAACAGACGGGCGATATTGTAGAAGAGTTTATAAATGGAATATTTACAAATAAGTATCCTATTCTATCAAATATATTTTGGAGCTTCATTATCCTTGGTGTAGTTATGCTTTTCATTACAACGCTAGTTGCGCTTATTAGAAATGAATATACTCCAGAAAAGGATGGCTCAAACTCAAAATCTAAAGTTGTAGGAAGAAGTTTAAAGGCGTTTTTATCTTTTGCCATTGTTCCAGTAGTTGTAATTTTTGGTGTTTATCTATGTAATGTGTTATTAAGAGCATTAGATGCTATCACAAGCGGTAGTAGCATAGATGCTTTGGGTATGCCAACAACTAATTTAGTCCAGTATTCGCGGTCTGAAGATAGTGGGGGTGATAGCTATATAGCTTACTCGCTGTTTGGGGTAAAAATTGCTACCAACACCACGCCTTTTAGCGGTGTTGCTTTTAAGGCTTCAGCCTATAGGGCAAATAGGGCTAGAAATGTACCTGAATTTATGGAACTTTTAAATGCGGGCTCCATAACTAATTGGAATGGTACCTTTAGTGGCACAGATGCAGAAACTGTAGCTACTTATATAGACAACGCCTTTGCAAACAATGTTCGATTTAAAAATGCTTCTACATTAGATTATAGTTCAGATTATCAAGGAACATTAAATATTTCAGCATTAGATATTGTTTCTGGTGTGGATGTTGGTCTTGCTGGCACGGTTGCTTTCCAAACTCTGGATAGGTATAGGGTAGGTGTAGTGTGGTATTATTACGACCTATGGCAATTTGATTTCTTGGTTGCTTGGGCAATAGTTATATCCATGTTAACAGTGTTTATAAACATAATATTTGGTTTAATGCGCAGGTTCTTCGAGGTAATAGGCTTGTTCCTAGTATCTCCACCTGTTGTTGCATTAATGCCGTTAGATGATGGTGCGGCATTTGGAAAATGGAAAGGTAAGTTTATCTCCAAAATGCTAGGCGCTTATGGTGCTGTGGTTGGAATGAACTTGATGTTTGTAATTCTTCCATATATCTATAATATAAAATTCTTTAATATAGGAATTGTAGATACAATTATTCAGTCTATATTCATAATCGTTGGTTTAGTAACCGTTAAGAGTTTCATTGCTCTTATGAGTGAAGTCGCTGGTGGAGATGATGTTAACAAAGCAGGCTCGGAAATAGCAAAAGAAGTTGGTTCTACAGTACAAAAAGCTGGCGCTGCAACTTTAAAAGTTGCTGGCATGGCATTGAAAGTTGGTGGCGTCACCTCTCTTGCAGGAGTTGGTTTAAGTGCAGCTGCTGCAGGATTATCTAGAGGTAGAGGAGGTGCTTTACCACCTGCACCTGGTGGTGCTGGTGGTGGTGCAGGTACCCCACCAGCTGGTGGTACACCTGGTGCGCCAGGCGGTGGAGGCGGAGCTCCTGCACCAGCAGGTGGTGCTGGCGGTACAACTTCTGGTAGTACAGCTCCTGGTGGTGCTACTTCAGCAGGTGGTGCAACAGGCAGTGGTACTGGAGGTGCTTTACCACCTGCACCTGGTGGCGCTGGTGGTGGTGCAGGTACTCCACCAGCTGGCGGTACACCTAGCGCACCAGGCGGTGGAGGCGGAACTCCTGCACCAAGTGGCGGATCTTCTGGTGTAGCTGCAGGTGGTGCTCCAACAGGTGGTGCTCCAACAGGTGGTGCTCCAAGCGGAGGTGCTGGAGGCGGAGGCTCTGCTCCTTCTGGTGGTGCTGCACCAGCAGGTGGTAGACCAAGAAATGGATTCTTAAGAAGATGGGGACGCAATGCTGTATCTGGGCTTACAGCTCTAGGTGGCATGGGTGGACTATTCATGGATCTAGTTAAAGGTACCGACTTCTATAAGGGCTGGGATGAAGCTGGCGGAGGCGATGGTTTAATGATCTATGCTCGTGGTGGAAATGCTTCCGATGTTAAGGCTTATAGAGCTGCAAAAGATCACTACAAGGCAAGAGCTGCCGCAGCTGCAGTTGAAGGCGCTGGTGAATT
>CALVYR010000004.1 GCA_944372325.1 uncultured Clostridia bacterium
AAAGCTGGCTGGGGTGGCAGGATTTGAACCTACGCATGCGAGAGTCAAAGTCTCGTGCCTTACCACTTGGCGACACCCCACTATGTTAGAGGAGGGTGATTTTTAGCATTTGTAAACTTAAAGTTTACAAATGCAATGGTGGACCTTCTAGGACTCGAACCTAGGACCGACCGGTTATGAGCCGGTTGCTCTAACCAACTGAGCTAAAGGTCCACATTTGGTCGGGGTGAAGAGACTCGAACTCCCGGCCCCATGGTCCCAAACCACGTGCGCTACCAACTGCGCTACACCCCGCCAGACTTTGCTAGTTTATAACATTATACATTTTGTGTCAAGTGTTTGTTAAAAATTTTTTAATTTTTTGACAAAAAAATATAAGTGTCATTTCAAATTGAGCAGAGTTAGTATAATATTTTTTTTAAATAAAGTCAATATTTTTTCACATTTAAAGAAATTTTAATTAAAATATAAATTTTTATAGAATTTAGTTGACAAAAATGCGGGGGGGGGTAGAATTGGGTATCAAAAAAATTTAATAAGGTAATACCTTTTAAAATTGGCTTTCAGCGCTCGTTTCGTCGTGTATAGCTAAACAAACAACAATTTCTTGCGGTCGAAATGACATTTAAAAAAACAAAAGGAGAATAAACAATGAAAAGAACAAAATTAATTGCAAGTTTAATGATGTGTGTGTTTTGCCTAAGCTTTTTAGTAGTAGGCGTATGGGCAACAGTGACTAGTGTAAACTTTAATTTAAACGGAAATTTACAATACTATCCAGAGGGTGTGTATGTAGAACTCAGCGGTCAAGTGTATAGAGGAAGTAGTTCAGATAGCCTCACAGCCTTAACTTATGACCCAAGATTTACATTAGAACCAACAACAAACTATGATAATTCCACAGGTGAACCTAGTGGCAACTTTCCAATGGAAAGCTGGAATATACAAAATTTAACTTTTACCCCAGTGGATAGGTTTATTCAGGTGGAAGTAAATATTAAAAACCACTCTGAGTTTACAATAATGGCAACACCAAATGTGCTTTTAAATAGCCTAGATATAACCTCAAATACTTTTACTAATTTTACTTTATCTGACAATAGAGAAGATATAGCATTTATATCTTCAGGAGCAACTAAAACATATAAATTATTAATTCAACTAAACGATAATGCTACTGAAACCACAAATAATAACCTTTCTGTAAGTTTTGAAATATATAGTTCAACAGATTATTTAACATGGGTAGAAGATGACCCAGATACAACAGATGTAGTAGATGGCTACTGGACACTAATAATGGGTGAATATGAGGGAACTCCACTTGTTTGGCGTATGGTACTTAAAGAAGAAAATAACGATGTAAGAAGTGTAGTAGGCTACACTCAGGATACACCTTTAAGCGGAAGTTACTACTTTTTATTAGATACTTATATTGAAGATGTGTTTGAGTGTTCATATGAGAATAATTATATCAATTCTTCTACTAATACTACTACCAGAACAGATTTATATGCTAATATAGTAAGTGTTGCTGATTATTCTATAAGTAATATTAGAGGATATTTGACAGGTGTTGATGTTTATAGAGGATATACTTCTTTATCTTCAGAATATTCTGAAAGTTTACATTCAAGCCAAACAGAACCAGAAAATTTTGTAGAAAAATTTGGCTTAGAGAGTTCTATTGTTTATAAATTGATACAAGCAAGAACTCTTACGGATTTATATTCAAATATTGTCAATAGTACAACAAAAACATCTCTTGAATTTGATACTGATACAGGTATTGATCCAGATACAACTGCGGACAAACTTTGGCTTATTAGTTATTATGAAGCCTCAAAAATTACTACTACACAAAGCACAGGATCGGATAATGGGGCAAGAAGTTGGAGTTCAATATATTGGACAAGAACAGCAAACTCAACACCACATCCTTATTATATTATGACAAATGGATATATAGGACTTGGAAGTATTTATTTTAATTGGACCAACTGCGCGCGCCCAGCTTTCAAAATTTCATTTTAAGCAATACTTTTTAAAATGCTAAGTAGAAATGCTTAGCATTTTTTATTTACTTATTCTAAATTAAGTCCTTTTTCGCCATTTTCTCCAATTTTTCTTAAGGCTCTTTATGCTATCATTTTTTCATCAAAGGAGGAAATTATGTTGGTTAAAAATAGAGTCTACAACAATACGCTATATGTGCTTTTAAGTGGAGAATTAGATGAACACTCTGCCTATAACACCAGAATCACTTTAGATGAGCTTTTTGAACATGACAATTTTAAACAGATTATCATAGATCTTTCTGAGCTAGATTTTATGGATAGCACAGGCATTGGTGTTTTAATAGGAAGATACAAAAAGATGAAAGATAGAAAGATACCTATTTTTATTTGTAACCCTTCCGCTCATGCAGAAAAGATTTTTAAAATGACAGGGCTATATGAAATTATGCCTAAAATAGTTTAAGGAGAAAATTATGATAAAACCAATAAATGAAATGAATATTTCTTTTAAAGCTCTTTCAGTAAACGAGGGTTTTGCAAGAGCTTGCGTGGCTGCCTTTTGCGCCCAAGTAAACCCTAGTTTAGATGAAATTACAGACATAAAAACAGCAGTAAGCGAGGCTGTTACAAACTGCGTTGTTCATGCTTATCCTAAAAAGGTTGGCGATGTAAACATAAAGGTAGAACTATACGAAAATTCTGTTATCATTTTTGTTTCTGATAACGGCATTGGAATAGAGGACTTTGAAAGAGCGCGTGAACCATTTTTTACCACCAAGCCAAATGAAGAGCGTAGCGGAATGGGCTTTACCGTTATGGAAAGCTTTATGGATAAACTAGAACTATTAAAAAACGAAGGAAGAGGGGTTACAGTAAAAATGGAAAAGTTTTTTTCCATAAAGAAGAATATTGCAGTGGGGGAATAGATGCTCTCTTCAACAGATACCTTGGCGCTCATAAAGCGCGCTCAGCAGGGAGATGAAGAGGCAAAGCAGATTTTAATAGAAGAAAATTCACCCCTTGTTAAAAGTGTAATTAAAAGATTTAAAGGGAAAGGAATTGAATATGACGACCTCTATCAACTTGGCTGTGTGGGTTTTTTAAAAGCCATAAAAAATTTTAATACAGATTTTAATGTAAAGTTTTCCACCTATGTAGTTCCCATGGTGATAGGTGAGATAAAGCGCTTCATGCGTGACGACGGAGAAATAAAAGTATCTAGGGCTATAAAGTCCTTAAATTTAAAAATTTCTAAATTTATAGAAAATTTTTTAAAAGAACATATGCGAAAGCCTACAACTAAGGAAATTGCAAAGGAATTTAACATAGATGAAAGCGAAGTTATCTTTACAATGGATTCAGCAAAAATGCCGATATCTATGTTCGCCACCTATGATGACGATTCAAATAAAGGACAATATTTAATCGACCGATTTATGCAGACAGGTGATAACGAAGAGGTTCTAGATAGCATTTCCTTAAAAGAGGCGCTCTCTAGCCTAGATGAAAGAGATAAAAAGATAGTTTTACTGCGTTTTTTTAGAGATAAAACACAGAGTGAAATTGCAAATGTGTTAAATATATCACAAGTGCAAGTATCCAGACTTGAATGTAAAATAATAGAGAAGATGAGAGAAAAATTAAAGGTTTAAAAAAGTCAAGAGAAAATCTTGACTTTTATTCTTCTATACCCAAAATATAGTCGGCTGTAACATTAAAAAAATATGCAAGTTTTACAATATAGCTAGCCTTAGGCTCGTTTATTCCTTTTTCCCAAAAGTCTATTGCTTTTTGAGTAACTCCTATTTCCTTTGCGAGCTTTGCCTGTGATAATGCTCTTTCTTTTCTAAGTTCTAAAAGCCTTGTTGAAATGTTTTCTTTGTATGGAACATATTTTTTATCAACATCACATTATAAAACTTATGATGGAAATTCTTCAACCGTTTTGATGGTTGCAAATGGTAATGGTTTAATTTATAATGGCGTTCAGAACACAACTTATGGGTCCCGTCCAGCTATTTTATATAGCATTTAAAAAATAGCCTTAAAAGGCTATTTTTTAATTAAAATTTTTTATAAAGCTAGCAATTTTTTCTCCTGCTATTCTTAACTTGTTTACATCTTTATCTTCAAGCTTGTCTGGCTTTTCTTTGACAATGTGATTATTTACATCTTCAATTGTTTCGTCATCACTTGTTTTAATTTTAGGATACTTAGATATCTTTCCATTTTCTATTAAGTATCTATCTTGAAATTCGTCAGAACTTTCTATTTGCTTTCCATTTTCATCTGTAGTGATTTTAGTTCTAGAGCCAGATATATCTATTATCCCTTCAACCTCAGCTTCTTTGATATCTCTTTTAGGTGGGGGCATTGTAACTTGGGTATTTTCACAGTTTGGACAGGTAGATAAACTTTCTTCATCTAAAATAGAAGTATCATAATAACTATTTGAAAGTATCGTATTTTCTACTTGCAAAAGAGAGCTTAAAATATTTTGTAAATAGGAGTTTCTAGTATCTAAACTATTTAAAAGTCTAATATATTTTGATGAAAGTTCATCTACATTTGCTGAATAGTTTACCTTCATATTATTTACACTTTTTAGTTCGGTGCTCAATTCATTTTTAGAGGTGTTAATTTTATTTGCAAAATTATTTGCATTATTTAAAAGGTCTTTTACGGCTTTTGCTTGAGTGTCAGATACATTTATATTTCCAGATTTAATTTGCTCTGCTAGTGAGTTTAAATAGCTGATATTTGCAAGTATTCTTGTTTTTAAGCTATTTGTTTTATCATTGCAATTTAATGTATCTATCTGAATAGCGCAAAGGTTGTTTAATTTTTGATAATGATTGTTTAAATCTGTTTCATAACCAATATTTGCGTTATATCGGCTTTCATAGTTTGCTTTTTTATAGGTATTAATGTTAGTAGCAATATTTCTGTAGGTATTTATATTTTTATTAAATCTTTTATTAGTTGTTTCGTTAACAATCGGGTTATTTACAAGGTTATTATTTCTATAAACTCTATTATATAGGTTATTATAGTTTACATTATCTCTGTAGGTATCTATATTTGTTCCCACAATGCCATTTCCATTAAAGCCATTGTAGCCTGCACTATTATATAGGTTATAGTTGTATCCATAAGGGTAGACTCCAAAGCCGTAAGGATATCCATAACCCATTCCGTAACCAAAGCCATAGCCGTTGTTACCAAAACCGTTATAGCCATAGCCGAATCTATTATTTATGTTATAGTAATTTCCGTAGGTGTCAGTGTTTCTATTGTAGTTTGGAACTACAAAAGCATTTCCGCCTACATTTTTTATATCAAGTTCTTCGGCATTTGATATTCTATCATTTGGCTTAGTGTTGCGCATTGTGGTAATTGCGTTATCAGAAATTAAGTCTGAGACCACAATTTCACTGTCAGAAATTGTATCAATGTTTTTGATGTAGTTATTAAGTTTGTTTAAG
Source organism: uncultured Clostridia bacterium (assembly GCA_944372325.1). Classification (GTDB taxonomy): domain Bacteria; phylum Bacillota; class Clostridia; order Christensenellales; family UBA1242; genus Caccopulliclostridium. The sequence goes on from CALVYR010000004.1 coordinate 5,504, forward strand.
CTGTTGTTCATGTTGGATGCAAGGTTTGCATTTGTATTTCCGCAACCAACAAGGGTTAGCATTAGCATAAAGGCTAGTGCTAAAATTAAAAATTTTTTCATAATAACCCTCCTATTTTTTATTAGTTTGCGCAAAAAATTTTTTATTATGTATAGTTTAACTAATATTTTTCTTGCAATAATTAATTAGAGGTCTTTATGAACGATATAGAAAAAAATAAAAAGTATAACGCCTATGTTGAGGCGAAAATTCCTAAAACAAGGGCGTTTCCGTCATTATTTAACTCGTTTTGGGTTGGTGGATTAATTTGCGTTTTAGGACAGGGCATAAATGATAGTTTACTTGCAATTTTTCCTAATATGGCAGAGCAAACAGCTTGGGGATATACTTTAATTGTACTTATCTTTTTGGCATCATTTTTAACTGGCATTGGTGTTTATGATAGAATTGGTAGGTTTGCAGGTGGTGGAAGTATTGTTCCAATTACTGGCTTTTCCAATTCCATAACAAGCCCAGCAGTAGATTTTAAAAGTGAAGGCATTATCTACGGCATTTGTGTAAAGATGTTTTCTATTGCAGGACCGGTTATTGTTATAGGTGTTTTGTCTAGCATTATAGTTGGACTTATATATTTAATTTTCTAGGAGATTTTATGACTAAAAATTTAAAGAGTCCACAGACCGTGGAGTTCAAAAATAGACCAAAGATTATTGGAAACTATTCCATAGTTGGGCCTAAAGAAGGCGCTGGAAATTTTGGTGACTATTTCGACTATGTAATGAAAAGCGATTTATTTGGAGAAAAGACCTATGAAAAAGCTGAAAGAAAAATGGTAGAGCACGCCTTAGTTGGAGCTATAGATAGTGCAATGCTTACGCCAAGAGATATTTCCTTACTTTTAGCTGGTGACCTTTTAAACCAAATAATAAGTTCTAGCTATGCCGCTCGCGCCTTTGATATGCCTTATCTTGGCTTGTTTGGAGCTTGTTCCACAATGGCAGAAAGTTTAGCAATAGGGGCTAGCCTTGTAGACGGCGGATATTTTAAAAATGTGGCTTGTTCAACTGTAAGCCATTTCTCTACAGCGGAAAGGCAGTTTAGATTTCCTCTAGAGCTTGGAAACCAGCGCCCGCCAACTTCTCAGTGGACTGCTACGGCGGCGGGGTGTAGCATAGTATCATTAGATGGGCACGGACCTTGTATTACAAAAGCAACTTTTGGTAAAGTTACAGATTTTGGTATTAAAGATGTTAACAATATGGGCGCGGCTATGGCTCCTGCAGCTATGGGAACGCTTGTTAGACATTTTGAGGATACAGACACAAAGCCTGATGACTACGATTTAATTGTGTCTGGCGACCTTGGAAAACTAGGAAGTGAAATTTTAATGGATCTTATGGAAGATAAGGGTTATAAACTTGGAGTAAACTACTGCGACTGTGGTCAAATGATGTATAGAAGAAAGCAAGAAACCCTTATGGGTGGAAGTGGATGTGGGTGTTCGGCTTCAATTTTAAATTCCTATTTAATTAAAAAATTAAAGGACGGCACTTACAAAAAGATTTTATTTATGGCAACAGGTGCATTATTGAGTACAACTTCTACTCAGCAGGGTGATAGCGTTCCTGGCATAGCCCATGCAATTGTAATTGAAGCAGAGTAGCGCATTTTTTGACAACATTTTCTTAATAAAAAAGTTGTATTTTTTTGCTCCTTATGCTAATATATTAAGTATGAAATTTTTTAAGGAGTTATAATGGCATCTTTTGATTTAAATAAAAAAATAGAAAAGCCTAAAAGAAGGATAACCTCTAAAGCAGTGGGAATTATCCTTTTAGTTATATGTTCCATTGCCTTTATATCTCTTTTTACAGGGCTTATATCCTTTTTAAGATATTTTTTTCTTGGAGTTATGGGACTATTTGCTTATCCTTTTTTTCTAACATTATTTGTGGTTGGACTTGCGCTTATAAACAATAAAAAATATGTTTTAAGTAAAAAATATATTCTTTATATTTGTTTAGCTGTAGTAAGTTTGCTTGCTATAATAAATCTTGCAATACTAGGTAGACCAGATACTGGGTTCTTTGAATATTTAGGGCTTTCTTACACCTTTCAATTAACTGCAGGTGGCATTTTAATAGGTTTAATAGTAGCTCCATTTCTATACACAATCGGGCTTGCGGGGGCGTTAGTTGTTTATTCCATTGCTCTAATTGTGTTTGTAGCGCTTATTATAGATTATCTTCACTATGTTAAACGCAACGCAAAATCTGTGCTTGTAGAAACTGCAAGGAAAAGAGAAGTTAAAGAAAATGAAAAACCATTAAAGCTTCAACCAGTTTTAGAGGAAGTCAAAATTGTATCTCAAGAACCTCAAGATGAGGCTGAAGAGAAAGAAAAAGAGGAATTTAATGTATTTTTGAATGCTCAGGTGGAGGAAAATAAAGCTGAGCTACTTGCTAAGCAAAAACTTGGTCTTGTAGAAGGATATGATGCTTTAGAAGAAGAGAAAAAAGGGGAACAGATAAAAGAAAAATCTATCCGTGAACATCTTTTAACACCTCCTAAAATTGATATGAGCAAATATCATCATGCTGAGGACTATAACATAGCTCCAAGGTCTGAAATAACAGAGAATGTGCAAGAGCTTAAAAAGAGTGAAATATTTACAACTCCAAACTTTACTACTTCTTATAACAAAGAGCAGGATATGAAGCCCATTATTGAGGAAAATGTCGCTCATGCAGAAAATATTTTAAAGTCTTCAATAAATGAAGAGCAAAATGTTGAAGTAAAAGAAACTTATGAAGATTTAACTCCTCAACCAGAACCTATTCAAGAGGTTAAAAAACCTAAGCATGAAAGAAATTTTGTTCAATTCCAAATAGATGGCACGGAAAAGAAGAAAGAGCAAGATTTGCCTCGAAATGTTTACAGAAAGCCACCTTCCTATATTCGTCCTCCGCTTGACCTTTTAGATACAGTAAGCGTAGATTTATCTACATTAAATGAAGATGTTGTAGGGAAGAGAGAAAAACTTGAAAATGTGCTTGAGCAGTTTAACATTCCTGCAAAAGTAATTGGCGTAGTAGTTGGCCCTGCCGTTACTAGATATGAGTTAGAAATGCCACCTGGCATCACTGTAAAAAAGGTTACAGCGCATGCGGATGATATTGCTTTAGCTTTAGCATCTAAGGGGGGTATAAGAATAGAAGCTCCAATACCAGGTAAGAGTGCGGTAGGTATTGAAGTACCAAATGAAAAGATAGCAACTGTTGGCTTAAAGGAAGTAATAAATTCTAAAGAATTTTATAGCAATAAAAACCCACTTGCCTTTGCTTTAGGCAAGGATATAGCGGGTAATATTAGGCTTTGTAACCTAGCAAAAATGCCACACCTTTTGGTTGCAGGTGCAACAAACTCTGGTAAAAGTGTATGCCTAAATGGCATTTTAATTAGTTTAATATATAAAACTTCACCAGAAGATTTAAGATTTATTTTAATAGACCCAAAACGCGTTGAGTTCTCTATGTATAATGGCTTGCCACACTTAATGCTTCCTAATGTTATAACAGAGGCTGATAAGGCTATAAATGCCTTTAACTGGGCGATAAATGAAATGGAGCGTAGGTTTGGTTTATTCCAAGAAACTCGCGCTAGAAACTTGGAAGAATACAACAATCTACCAGATGTTATCTCTGGTGAAAAGAAAAAGCTTCCTATGATTATAATCATGGTAGACGAGCTTGCCGACCTTATCATGTGCAATAAAAAGGAAATTGAGGAAAAAATCATGAGGCTTGCTCAAAAAGCAAGGGCTGCAGGTATTCACTTGATTTTAGCAACACAAAGACCATCTGTTGATGTCATTACAGGAACTATTAAAGCTAACTTCCCATCTAGAATTGCCTTCTCTGTAACCTCTTTCCAAGATAGCAGAACTATTTTAGACCAAGGTGGAGCGGAAAACCTTCTTGGAAGAGGAGATATGCTCTATGCGCCAGTTGATGCTGCTGAACCATCTAGAATTCAAGGCGCTTATGTATCTGGTGAAGAGGTATATAAGGTTGTGGAATTTGTTAAGGATAATAACCCTGGTGACTTTGATGAAGAAGTTGAATCTAAAATTTTAACAGTTCATAAAACTGGCAGTGGTGCAGAGGGAGATGATGATGGTGCGGGCTATGACCCACTTCTTCCACAGGCACTTAAGATGTTTATTCAAAATGGCCAGGCTTCTATTTCAGTAATTCAAAGAAGATTTTTAGTTGGCTATCCAAGAGCGGCTAGAATTGTGGATCAAATGGAAAAGGCAAACTACATTTCCCCACAGGATGGTAGCAAGCCTAGAAGTGTGTATCTAACTATGGAACAGTTTGAACAAATTTTTGGAACTAATGTAGGATAAAATTATGAATAAAGAAGAACTAAAACAGAGAAAAGTATCCGCCTTTAATTTAGGGTGTGATAAAAATAGGGTAGACTTAGAGCATATATTGTATGCATTAAAAGAATATGGTTTTACTATCACAGAGGATATTGATAATGCAGAGATATTGTTTGTAAATACTTGTGCATTTATTGCTCCTGCAAGAAAGGAAGCAATAGACGCCATTTTAACTGCAATTCACGAGAAAAAGTATGGTAAGGCAGAAAAGGTTATAGTGGGAGGTTGTTTGCCTCAAAGAAATTTGCAAGAGCTTAGGAATGCACTTCCTGAAGTTGACTATTTTTTAGACTTTAAAAATAATGATAAAATTATTAGTGTCATAGAAGAACTATACGATGTTAAACCAACAAAGTTTAGTGTGCCAGATTATAAAAGAGTGCTTACAAACTTTCCACACTTTGCATATCTGAAAATAGCTGAAGGCTGTAGTAATGCCTGTGCATATTGTGCCATACCAAGAATTAGGGGAAGATTTCGTTCTACACCTATAGAAATGCTTGTAAAAGAAGCTAAAGAACTTGCAAATAATGGCGTTAAAGAACTAATTATTGTTGCCCAAGATGTAACAAGATATGGTGAAGATATTGAAACAAATTTAATTTCACTATTAAAGGAACTAGTAAAGATAAAAGGTATTGAATGGATAAGACTTCATTATTTATATCCAGAACTTGTTACAGATGAACTTTTAGATTTTATTAAAAATCAGCCGAAAATGTGTAAGTATGTTGACATACCTTTGCAACATATAGATGATATAGTATTAAAGAATATGAACCGAAGGACCTCGGAAGAACAGATAATAAACCTTATGGATAAACTAAAGGCTAATTATCCTGAAATTTCTGTTAGAAGTACATTCATAGTTGGTTTTCCAGGTGAAACTAGGGCTCAGTTCAAAAAACTATGCAACTTCTTGAAAAAATACAAATTAGAAAATGTAGGCTTCTTTCCATATTTCAGAGAGCCAAACACAAAGGCGTTTTTCTATAAAAAACAGATTTCAGAATTTACAAAGAAAAGGCGTTTAAGAAAAATTCAAGATTTGCAAGGTGATATAGCTATTTTTAATAACATATCAAGGGTTGGACAAGTACATAAGGTAATAGTTGACTACTATGATGATGAAAATAAATATTTTGTTGCACGCACTGAATTTTGCTCGCCAAATGTAGACTTTTGTGTTATAATAGATAGTAATGTAGAGGTCGGTAAATTTTATAATGTAGAACTTACAGATCTTTCAGAACTTGGATATAGGGGAGAGGTTAAATGAACTTACCTAATAAAATAACTCTAATAAGAATAATCTTAATACCAATAATGGTATTCTTGTATTTAGCTACATTTATACCATACGGTAAAATAATTGCACTTGCTGTGTTTATTTTAGCTGCTTGTACAGACTTTTTAGATGGCATGATAGCGCGAAAATATGGCTTGGTTACAAACCTTGGTAAGTTTTTAGATCCTATAGCGGATAAACTATTAACTGCAAGTGCACTACTACTTGTTGTATGTGATATGACTATCCCTGCACCATATGGTGTGATTATAGCAATCATAATACTTGGTAGAGAATTAATTATTAGTGCCTTTAGGCAAGTGGCGGCAACAAAAAATTTTATTATGGCAGCAGATAAATGGGGAAAAGTAAAAACTATTTTTCAAGACATTGCTTTGCCAGCGCTATTCCTTTTGAGTTTAATATATCAATATTCCTGGTTTAGCCAAATATTTGTGTTTGTATACGAAATTATCTGTTATGTACTAATAGGAATTGCAACACTTTTAACAATAATTTCAGGGCTCAACTATTTAATAAAAAATTGGAAGGTTTTAAAAGAGGATAAAGGAGAAGAAAATGGAAGATAGAAGAAAAAATCTTGAACAAGCAATACTTCAAATTGAAAAGGACTTTGGTAAAGGCGCCATCATGAAGCTTGGTGATAGCGCAAAAGAGAACATTGATGTAATATCTACTGGATGTTTAACTTTAGACGCTGCGCTTGGAATTGGCGGTGTGCCAAGAGGAAGGATAATAGAAATATATGGGCCTGAATCCTCTGGTAAAACTACTGTTTCACTTCATATAATTGCAGAGGCACAAAAACTTGGCGGAGTTGCAGCATTTATAGATGCTGAACATGCCTTAGACCCTGTTTATGCTGCTAAACTTGGTGTTAAAATAGATGATCTTTATGTTTCTCAACCAGACAATGGTGAGCAGGCGCTTGATATCTGTGATACACTTGTTAGAAATGGTGCTGTAGATATTGTGGTAGTAGACTCTGTTGCAGCTCTTACACCAAAAGCGGAAATTGAAGGTGAAATGGGTGAAAACCATGTAGGTTTGCAGGCAAGGCTAATGAGCCAGGCTCTAAGAAAATTAGCAGGCATTACAAATAAAAGTAAAACCTGCGTAATATTTATAAATCAGCTTAGAGATAAAATTGGTGTTATATATGGTAGCCCTGAAGTTACAACTGGCGGTAAAGCATTAAAATTCTATGCAAGCATAAGGCTAGATGTTAGAAAAGGTGAAGCAATTAAAGATGGCGCCAACATTATAGGTTATAAAACTAAAGTAAAGGTTGTTAAAAATAAACTTGCTCCACCATTTAAAGTTGCTACTTTTGATATGATTTTTGGCCAGGGTATTTCCAAAACAAGTTGTGTTCTAGACCTTGCTATTGAATTTAACTTAATTCAAAAAACAGGCTCTTGGTTCTCATTCAATGGCGAAAAGATAGGTCAGGGAAGAGAAAATGCTAAGAAGTACATTGAAGAAAACACAGAGGTTTATGACGATCTAGTTAAAACAATTCAAGAGCTTTTAAAAACATCTTCAGATATGGTTATTGGCACTGATCAAGATGAATAATTAAAGCTTAAATACCATTTATTATTTTTGTCGTATAGGGCGACGAGTTCAATCTCGTTGCCTTTTTCACTGGTCACTTCGTTAAGTGCAAAATTTTCTATAGAAGTTTCAATATAATATTTTGCTCGCTCTTTATCTTTTAACTTATCCTTAATTTCAATTTTGCCGTTTTTATTTTCTATTGTATTTAGTAAATTTTCTTTGCCATTTGAAATTTTAAATATTTTATAACTCATAAAATTTTGAGCGTCAAACCAAAGATTTACATTTCCAAAACCATCCACGCTTCCATTAATTTTGGCTGGCAAAACTTTTAAATAAGTTTCAGATTCCTCCTCTGGCAAATTGAATTTAGAAAAAATTTCTTTAACGCGATATTTTTCTGGAACTAAACTATTGGCCTTTACAAGCCTGTGGTTATTCTCTAACTCTAAAGCATCTAAATCTATTTCATCTACTGAAGAGGGTTTTAAAAATTTATCCGGTGATTTTTCTGAGTAAATTTTACTAAAATATTCCTTTGCCATTTCAGTTGGAACGCCTCCACCAACTGTTGAAATAGCAGAGTTGTCCATGTTTCCTATCCATGCGCCAAATACATCTTCTGTTGTGTAGGAAATGTTATAAGCATCTGTATTTCCTTTAGCTGTGCCTACTGTTCCTGTTTTAGATGCTACATCAAACTTAAAATTGGCAAGCTTTTTGGCAGTACCACTTTTTGCACTAGTTTTTAGCATATCTGTTATAAGATATGCTGTATCCTCTCTAAAAACTCTGCGAGAGTTATTATTGGAATTATATACTATCTTTCCATTTTTATCTGTAATGTAGTTTATAAAATGAGGCTTACTATATTTGCCACCATTTGCAAGACTTGTGTATGCTCCTGCAAGGCTACTTAAATTTGTTCCGTATGTAAAACCTCCAAGGCAAATAGCATAGTTATTATCCTGTTTATCAAGTTCTATTCCAAGTTTAGAAATATAACTTTTCATCTTGTCTAGCCCCACATAGGAAGCTATTTTTATTGTAGGTACATTGAGTGAGCGTGATAAACATTCTCTTGCTGAAACATAGCCATTATAGTTTCCTCCAACATTTTTAGGAGAGTAACCATCTATGCTGATTGGCTCGTCTAATATTTGCGTAGCAGGAGATATTATATCTTCATTTATGGCAGGGGCATAAACAAGCAGAGGCTTTATAGCAGAACCTGGTTGACGCTTTTGTTCTAAAATTCTAAAGTTGCTATCGCCAATAAAGCCCTCAATGCTTCCATCTTTAGAGTTTAAACTAATTAAAGCGCAGTCGTTTTCAGTTTTTAGTTTATCAAATACTTCTTGAAGGGCTTTTTGCTTTTCTGGGTTTTGATATGTGTAAATTTTATATTCTGCAAGAGCTATTTGCTTTTCTGGAAGTTTTAAAATTTTCGATGCCTCCAAAATTGCATTTTCAGAATAAGAATTTAGTTTGTTAGAACTTTCATGGCTAAGATTTAATGCTATTTTCTTATTTACATTTTCGCTATAAGTTTTTTCAGATATCTTTCCGTCTTTTAGCATTTCATTTAAAACAAGATTTCTTCTTTTCAAACACCTATCGGGGTTTGAAACAGGTGAGTAGTAATTTGGAGATTTTATCATTCCAGCAAGCATACAAGCTTCATCCAAACTTAATTCTTTTGCAGGTTTAGAAAAGTAATGTTTGCTTGCGCTTTCTATTCCATAACTGTTGTCGCCAAAGTATATGATATTTAAATAGTTTTCTAAAATTTCTTCCTTAGTAAAATTTTTTTCAAGTTCTAAAGCTAAAAAAATTTCGTTTAGCTTTCTAGAAAAGGTTTTTTGACTGCTTAGGTGAGTGTTTTTAATTAACTGCTGAGAAATGGTTGAGGCACCCTCTTTTAATTTCATGTTTTTTATGTTGGTTAACATGGCCTTTGCCATGCGTTTATAATTTATTCCGTGGTGCTTATAAAAATCTTTATCTTCAATAGAAATAAACGCCTCTTTTACATATGCTGGAAGCGTGGAAAGTTTAGCTTTTTCATTAAAAATTGTGTTATCTTCTTTTATTAAAACATTGTTTGCGTTAAATACTTGTAAAGATATTGTGTTTTCTGTAATCTTTTCTTGAGAAAACTCAACTTTACTAACTGAAAGGCTATATATAATAAAACCGCCAACGAACAGAGCTCCTAATATGGCGAGAATTAAAATAGTTATTAAACTTATCTTTAATGCCTTTTTCATCCCAAACTATTATGCCATGTATTGAATAATTTATACTATCATAATTGATTTTTCATCAAGGTAAATTTTTTGAAAGATTTTATTTGATTTTTTGTTTAAATGTAGTATAATTTAATGTAATTGTGATTTTAGCTTATGAAAACTTATTTTATTACAACATATGGTTGTCAACTTAATGTACATGAATCTGAAAAACTCGCTGGGGTATTACAAAAGCGAGGTTTTTTGCCTGCAGATAAACTAGAGGACGCGGATATAATCGTGTTTAACACCTGTGCTATTAGAGAGGGGGCAGAGGACAGGGTTTTTGGCAATGTTGGCGCTCTAAAGAAATTAAAAAAGGAACATAAAGAAAAGATTATAGCAGTTTGTGGTTGCATGACACAACAAAAGGCAAAAGCCGAGAAGTTATATCAAGTTTTCCCGTTTATAGATATAATTTTTGGCACAAGTAACTTACATAAGTTTGAAGAATTTTTAGATAAGAAAACAAAAAGGCTTCTTGCCTATGATGAGGACTTTAATCTTGAGGGCGAAAATATGCCTTTTTATAGAACAAGCGGTGAGAACGCTTGGGTAAATATTATGCAGGGTTGCAATAATTTTTGCACATACTGCATTGTGCCCTATGTTCGTGGTAGAGAACGAAGTAGACCTCATGAGGATATTTTAAAGGAGGTTAAGGAAGCTGTAAACTCTGGCTATAAACTTATCACTTTACTTGGCCAAAATGTAAATAGTTATGGTAAAGACTGCGGTGAGATAAGCTTTGCAGAACTTCTAACAAAGGTAGCAAGCATAGATGGAGATTTCAAAATAGCTTTCATGACTTCTCATCCTAAAGATTTGACTAGTGAAGTAATAGATGTAGTTGCAAATAACAAAAAGCTTTTAAAAGAAATTCATCTGCCTGTACAAAGTGGTAGTAACAGCGTGCTTGAAAGAATGAACAGAAAATACACTGTAGAAAAGTATCTTTCTATTATAGAGGAAATAAAAACTAAAATTCCAGATGTTAGAATTACTACAGATATTATAGTTGGTTTTCCTGGAGAAACTGAAGAGGACTTTGAAAAGACCTGCTCGCTCATAAGAAAGGTGAAATACGATGGAATATTTGCTTTTATGTTTTCAGTGCGTGAGGGAACTGTTGCTGAAAAGATGAATGATCAAGTGCCTTTTGAAATAAAAAACAGAAGAGTAAATAAAATTTTAGAACTTGAAAAAGAAATAAAAAAGGATAAACTTAATGGAAATAATTGATAGAGAAAAGCTTTCTCCAATGATGAAGCATTATCTAAATATAAAGGATAAATACAAAGATACCATTCTATTTTATAGGCTTGGTGATTTTTATGAGTTTTTCTTTGATGATGCTATAGAGATGTCTAGCGTGCTAGACCTATCTCTTACAGGTAAGGATTGTGGAAACAATATGCGTGCTCCTATGTGTGGAATACCTTATCATGCTGCTGAAGGCTATATTGCAAAACTAATGAAGCTTGGCTATTCTATAGGAATCTGCGAGCAACTTTCCGAGCCTAAAGCGGGAAAGATAGTAGAGCGCGATGTTATAAGAATTGTAACTCCTGGCACTGTAACAGAAGATAGCATGTTAGATGAAAAATCTAATAACTACATAGCTTGTGTGACCTTTAACAATAATGAAGGCTTTGGTGTAGCAATAGCCGATGTTACTACGGGAGAATTTAATATAGTTGAGTGTCAAAATTTAAACGATTTAGATAATATTATAACTCGAACTACACCTGCTGAAATTATTTCAGATGAGCTTTCCTTAAAATATTCAAATGAGCTCAGTTCTGTAAGACTGGGTACTGTGCCAAGATTTAAAAAATATTTCGATTGGGCTTTTGTTGAACCTAGAATAAGTGAAAATTTGAGGAGACAATTTTCTGAAAATTGTTATTCCATTTATGAGTTAAAAGGCAAGGATGCGGTATGTTCTGCAGCGGGAGCACTACTTGAATATTTAAATGAAACGGAAAAGGTTGCTCTTCCTCACATAACTAAAATGAGATGGCTAAATGTATCGGAATATCTAATTTTAGATGCAAACACAAGGCGAAACCTTGAAATTGTAGAAACTATGCGAGATAGAAGGAGAAAAGGTTCACTTCTTGCGCTTTTAGATAACACTTCTACAAGCATGGGTGCGCGTAAACTAAAAAATTGGGTGGAACAGCCTTTAAAGGATGCTAAAAAAATAAACTACAGGTTAGATACTATTGAAGAGTTAAATGGTAAAGTAATTTTGCGAGATGCTTTAAGGCTTAAATTAAAAGAACTTAGTGATATTGAAAGAATAACTGGCAAAATTGCTATGGATAGAATCATGCCTAGAGATATGGGAAATTTGAGAAAATCTTTCCAAGCCCTTCCTGAAATAAAGACGCTTCTAACAACATCAGGCTTTAAAAATTTAAGTGGCCTTGGCGAAGCTATTCCAGATTTTAGCCAGATTTGTGACATCTTAGAAAGAGCTATAGTGGACAGCAATATTCCTTTAAATGTTAAGGATGGCGGTGTATTTAAGCCGAGCTATACCTCTGAACTTGAAAGCCTTAAAAACTTATTTGGCAAACAAGAAAAATATATCCAAGCCTTAGAATCTAAGGAAAGAGAACTTACTGGCATAAAGAATTTGAGGGTTATAAACAACAGAGTTTTTGGATATCTAATTGAAGTAACAAAATCAATGCTTGATAAAGTTCCTATGCGCTATACAAGAAGGCAAACCACAGCAAATTCAGAGCGTTTTACTACTGTCGAGTTAAAAGAACTAGAGGATAAAATTTTAAATGCGGGCTCGGAAATAGAAAAACTAGAGCTTGCCCTCTATGCTCAAATAGTAGAATTGCTGAAAGAGAACATAGAAAATTTACTAAAGCTTGGAAACATAATTTCAGAAGTAGATTGTTTGCTTTCACTATCAACATTAGCAGTAAGAAATAATTATTGCAAGCCCACTATAAACAATAAGATAAAGTGTATTAGAATAGAAGAAGGTAGGCATCCTGTGGTTGAAGATCTATTAAAACACGATCAGTTTATTAGCAATGACACCTTTTTAAACGGAACCGCAGATAAAACTATGATAATTACTGGGCCAAATATGGCGGGTAAAAGCACTTATATGAGGCAAGTAGCAGTTATTACTCTTATGGCACATATAGGTAGCTTTGTGCCAGCTAAAAGTGCAGAAATTTGTATTACAGATAGAATTTTTACTAGAGTTGGTGCTAGTGACGACTTAGCCTTTGGGCAAAGCACTTTTATGGTGGAGATGTCTGAAACTGCAAACATTCTTGCAAATGCCACAGAAAACAGCTTGGTTATTTTAGATGAAATTGGGCGTGGTACTTCAACTTTTGATGGTCTTAGCATTGCTTGGGCAGTTGTGGAATATCTTTCAAAAAATATGAGATGCAAAACTCTTTTTGCAACTCACTATCACGAGCTTACAGAGCTTGAAGGCAATCTAGATGGCGTAAAGAACTATAAGATAAATGTGAAAGAAATAAATGGAAGCATTGTCTTTTTAAGAAAAGTTGTTAGAGGTGGAGCGAATAAGAGTTTTGGTATAGAGGTTGCCTCGCTAGCAGGGCTTCCTAAAGAGGTAATAAAGCGTGCTAAAGAAATAAGTAGAGCTTTAGAGCAAGTTGATGTAAACAAAAATTTAGTTAAAGAAGTGGAGAGTGTAAACCCTGAAGCTGAAAAACGAAATAAAAATGTTACGGAAATAATGGGGATTCTTAACGATTTGAATATAGAGAAGATGACACCACTCAGTGCATTTGAAATTTTAAATGATTTAATAACAAAGGCAAAAGGATAAGTTTATGAGTAAAATTAATATTCTAGATAGATTTGTCAGCAACAGAATTTCTGCGGGCGAGGTTGTAGAAAAACCATTGTCTGTAGTAAAGGAACTTGTTGAAAATAGTATAGATGCGGGTGCTGATAAGATTACAATAGAAATTGAAGAGGGTGGTATAAAAGCTATATCCATTCAAGATAACGGCTCTGGCATTGAAAAAGAGGATATAAAGCTTGCCTTTATGCCTCATGCAACAAGTAAAATAAAAACTGTAGAAGATTTAGACCAAATTGGAACTTTAGGTTTTAGAGGAGAGGCGTTAGCCAGCATTGCATCTGTTGCTCAAGTTGAGATGATGTCTAAAACGCCTAATTCAGAACTTGGGGCTACTATTAAAATAGATGGTGGAGAGTTTGGAGAAGTGGGTGAAACCGCTATGAATAATGGCACTAAAATAGTGGTTAAAAACTTATTTTTCAACACTCCTGCTAGGCGTAAATTTTTAAGAAAACCTAAAACTGAAGAGGGCGATATAACAGATCTTATTGAAAAGATAATTTTAGCAAATCCTACACTTCAGATAAGATATATAATTGATGGAAAAATAAATTATGATACTACAGGTGGTGGTTTATACGCAAACATATATACTATATATGGTAAGGAAACCATAGATAACATTATAGAAATAAACTTTGAACGAGAAGGCTATAGGCTTACTGGCTATATAGGAAAGCCAGAAATATCAAAGGCTAATAGAACTTATCAAACGCTTATTGTAAATGGAAGAGTTGTTAAAAATGCCTTTATTTCTAATGCTATCCAAGAGGTTTATGAAAACTTTTTAATGAAGAACAAATTTCCATTTTTTGTGTTAAACTTAAGTTTGCCACTCGATAGTGTTGATGTAAATGTTCACCCAAGTAAAATGGAAGTTAAATTTGAAAATTTAGGTTTTATAAGAACGCTTTTTACAAACGCAGTCTACTCGGCGCTTATGAACGCAAATTATACAAGAAATGTGGAAGATAGTGCTAATGAAAAACCTCAAGCTCAATCTAATGACTTTGTTTCTAATTTAACTCCTCTTTCAAGCGATGATGGTGTAAGCTATTTAGCTTCAAAAGAAAATATGTTTGGCGCGCAAGAGATAAAAGAGGTTAATTTAAACTTTGATGAGTCTAGACTAACTGAGTTTACTAATCTTGAAGCAAATTCAAATGAAAGTAGGTTTACAGATTTTGTTTTAAACACTAAACGAAAAAGTCCGTTTGAAGTTTCTGAATATCAAGAAACAATTGAAAATACTATTCCAAGGGCTAAAATTATAGGAGTTATTTTTAAAACTTATATAATTGTTGAAAAAGAAAATGACCTTTACATGATAGATCAACATGCTGCTCATGAAAGGGCGCTTTACGATAAGTTCTCTTCAAGTGTGGAAAGAAGTGATGTGTTAAAACAGGGTTTAATTACTCCGTTTACTTTAAAATTAAACTCGCTTGAATACGATTTCTTTAAAAGGAATTTTTCTGTTTTAAATAGTGTAGGTTTTGATGCGATAGATAAAGGGAACAATCAAATAGATATAACGGCAATTCCATATATCTTGCCGTTTGAAAAGGTAGAAGAATATTTTAATTATTTTTTAAGCAATCTTCAAGATTATTCAACTAAGGCATCCGATTACTTTAAAGCAGGGTTAATGCAACATGCTTGCAAAATGGCAGTTAAAAGCGGGCAAATTCTTTCAATTAATGAAATTGAAGCGCTTATTGATGAAATGGAAAAACATGTATTGTTATGTCCACATGGCAGACCTGTTGTAATAAAAATAACAAAATCTCAGATAGAAAAATGGTTTAAAAGAATTGTATGATCAAAGATGTAATTATCATAACTGGTCCAACAGCAGTTGGTAAAAGTGAAATTGCTGTGGAGATTGCAAAAACTGTAGGCGGAGAGATAATCTCTGCCGATTCTATGCAAATTTATAGAGGCTTGAATGTTGGTTCTGGAAAGATTACGCCTGAAGAAATGCAGGGAGTTAAACATTATCTTTTAGATATTAAAAGTATAAATCAAACCTATAGCGTGGCTGAGTTTTGTGAAGATTGTAAAAAAACAATTAAACAGATTATGCTTAAGGGTAAAGTGCCAATAATAGTTGGTGGAACTGGGCTTTATATCAAGGCTTTAACTAATGACTATAACTATTTTGGTGTTAAGCGTGATGATGAACTAAGAGAAGAACTAGAAAAATTTGCGGAAAAAAATGGGCTAAATGACTTATATGAAATGCTTAAAAAATTATCTCCAGTTTTGGCAGAAAAAATTTCTCCAACAGATAAAAAGCGCATAATAAGGGCTCTTGAAATTTGTAAGAGTAAAAAGCGTGAAATTAAAGTAAACAGCGAGCAATTCACTTATAAGGTTTTTGCATTAAACACTGAAAGAAGTGTTTTATATGATAGAATTAGTCAAAGAGTAAATAAGATGATTCAAATTGGACTTGTTGAAGAAGTTAAAAAACTTGTAGGCGAGGGCTTAACTCGCGATAACCAGTGTGCTAAAGGTATAGGTTATGCTGAAATTTTAGATTATTTAGACGGCACTTATTCTTTAAGCGAGGCTATTGAAAAGATAAAACAACATTCCAGAAATTACGCAAAGCGCCAATTGACATTGCTTAGAGGAATTGCTCCAATATGGATAGAGGCGTTTCCGCGTGAAAATGCAATAAAAGAGATTTTAAAAGAGGTAGAATATGGACTTGATAACTGAATGTGAAGATAGATTAAAAGAAATTTTTTCATATTACGATGATATTGCACTATATAATACAGAGAAAGTTTTAAAAGCTTTTCAAGAATGTAAAGTTGCCAATCGTCATTTTTTTGGGTCAACTGGATATGGTTATGGGGATGAGGGTAGAGATAAACTTTGCGAGGCCTTTGCTCATGCTTTTAAGGCTGAAAGTGCCCTTGTTACGCCACTAATCACTTGTGGTTCACATGCTTTAAATATAGCGCTCTTTGGTCTTTTAAGGCCTGGCGATATAATATTCTCCATTACTGGCGACCCATATGACACATTAGGCGAAGTAGTGTATGATAAAAAGGGGCTAGGAAGTTTACCAGATTTTGGAATTAAATTTGAAAAACTGGAATTAAAAAATGGTGAGATAGATGAAAAGAATGCGCTTGAATACATTATAAAAAACACTCCAAAAGTGGTTTATGTGCAGAGGTCTAGAGGCTATGCAATCCGTGACGCTCTTTCAGTTGATAAAATGGAAAGTGTGTTTAAAAAGATAAAAGAAATTTCACCCAATTCTTTTATTATGGTGGATAACTGCTACGGCGAATTTGTGGAAAAACGCGAACCTACAGAAGTGGGCGCCGATGTTATAGTTGGCTCGCTTATAAAAAATGCTGGAGGTTCACTGGCTCCAACAGGCGCTTACATTGCAGGAACTAAAAAGGCGATTGACTTAATATCAAACAGGTTCACAAGTGCATCGTTGGGTGCGGAAGTAGGCAGCTTTGAAATGGGTTATAGGCTATTTTTCCAAGGGCTTTTTATTGCTCCTCATGTTACAGTAGGTGCAATAAAAGGGATGTATCTGATAGGTGAACTTATGAACAGGCTTGGCTACAATATAATGCCTAAATCTGATCAAAAGACCTATGATATAATTAAATCAATAGAATTTAACACCCAAAGTGAACTTGTAGACTTTGTTCAAACAATACAGAAATATTCTCCAGTAGATAGCAATGTAATTCCAGAGCCTTGGGACATGCCTGGCTATACCGAGCAAGTAATAATGGCAGCAGGAACTTTTGTTGGCGGTGCTTCAATAGAGCTTAGTGCAGATTGTCCAATAAAGAATCCTTACTGGGCATATTTACAGGGTGGTATAACCTATGAACATTGTAAGTTAGTCGCCTACAAATTATTAAAAAAATTTAGAAAAAATTAGAGTTTTTTTAAACTTATCAAAAAGTTTATAATAAAAAATAAAATTAAAGAATGTTTTAGTATATTTTATAATAAAATTAAAATAATAGCAAAAAAGCTAAACATTAAAGAAATTTTAAAAAACAAATTTAAATTTTTTAAATATTTTAGAAAAATAAAGTATATTTTTATATGCTTTATTTTTTTATTGCTCCTTAATATTTTTAAAAAATTAAACTCTTAAATAAACTTAAATTAAAATAAATCTTTTAAATTAAAAAAAGAACTTTAATTTTTGGATATTTCCATTACATTAAAGTTCTTTTTATTTATCTCAAAAACTCTACGGTTTTTAGACTGCCAGTTTTTATTATGCTTTCGCCGTATTTTGCTCGCAGTATGTCTAGCGCTAGGCTTAGGGAGCTTTTTTTGTGGCTCACAGGCTCAAACATGGATAACTGCTTTATTTCAACACTACTTAGGCTGGAACAACATATTCTTATTGCTCTAATCTTTTCTGAAAACTTCCAAAAAGTTCTAAGAAGTGCTAGGGCGTTTTCTGCTATCTCTTTTGTGCTATTTGTTGGCGCCGTTTTATTTGAATGATGTTCATAATTAAATTCACAGGTCTTAACTGTTACAGATATGGTTGAGGAAAGCAATTTCTTTTCTCTCAGTCTTCTGCCAACTTCTTCGGCTAGGTAAAAAACAGTGTCTTGTACTTCTTCTGGGGTGAAAATATCTACTATTGTGGTAGTGCCGTTGCCCACGCTTTTAGGGGCTTCTTCGTCGTACATACTTTTTACTGGGTCGTAGTCTACTCCGCGCACTTTTAGGCTTAAATCTCTTCCTACAACGCCAAATTTATGCTCTAATATCTCGGTTGGAATGTGGGCAAGGTCGCCTATGGTGGTTACGTTCATCTTTTCAAGGTGTACTTTCATTCTTCTACCAATGCCAACAATGCTACTTACGGGTAGTAGATAGGTTAGCGCTTTAAAGTTATCTCTTGGAAGGCAGGTTATGGCATCTGGCTTTTTTATATCACTTCCAAGCTTTGCAAAAAGCTTGCTAAAACTTACGCCTATTGAAACTGTTATGTTAAGCTCGTTTTTAACGCGCTTTCTAATGTCTTCTGCAAGGTTTAAAGCGCCACCGAATAGGTGAGCCGTTTCCGTTACATCAAGCCAGCATTCGTCTATGCCAAAGGGCTCTATTAGATGCGTGTAAGTAGCGTAAATTTCATGCAGTTTTTTTGAATATTCTTCATAGATATCATGATGTGGAAATATACAGATTAAATCTGGACATTTTTCCTTTGCCTCCCAAATTGCTTCGCCAGTTTTTATACCGTAAGGCTTTGCTATATCATTTTTAGCAAGAATTATACCCGTTCTCTTTTCTGGATTTCCAGAAACGGCAAGTGGTTTACCTTTGTATTCTGGATGCAAGGCACATTCTACGGAGGCGTAGAAACTATTTGCGTCACAATGTAAAATAATTCGCTCTTTCATTTTACTATTCCTCTTATTTTTTGATATAATATAACTATTAATTAGACACAGGGAGGCAAGTTAGTGAAATATCATTTCTATAATGCAAATATTTTAAGTGAGGGCAAAATATTACATGGCGATGTTGTAGTTGAAGATGAAAAGATTATATATGTTGGAAAAGATATAGCTGTGAAAGCGGATAGAGAAATAGATGTTAAGGGCAATGTTTTAATGGCAGGTTTTGTGAACGCTCATGTTCATACGCCAATGACGCTACTTCGAGGCGTTGCAGACGATATGGAGCTATATAGTTGGCTCTATGATAATATCTTTCCAGCCGAGCAGAAACTTACCCCAGAGGATGTCTATTGGGGTGAAATGCTCGGCATTGCAGAACAAGTCAGGGCAGGCATAACAGCCTTTGATGAAAATTACTTTCATTTTGACGCCATAATAGATGCTGTAAAAAAGAGTGGAATAAGGTGTAGGCTTGGGCTACCAGGCAATTTTAATAGTAAGTCTGCAAAGGAAATGAATGAGTTTTTAGATTTATATATTTCCAAGCTAGATAACAAACTTATTAAGCCTGCAATATACGCCCACTCTATTTACACTCTTACTGAGGAAGAACTATCCATACTTGTAGATTATAGTGCAAAACATAAACTTCCTGTGTGTATGCATTTAGCGGAAACTTTAAAGGAGGTTGGAGATTGCACTGTAAAAAACGAGTGTACTCCACCTGAGTACTTAGAAAAGTTAGGCTTTTTAGACAGACCATCAACCCTGTATCACTGTGTGCATCTAGATAAGGATGATATAAAAATTCTAGCGGACTATAACGCAAATGTGGTCACATGTCCATCTAGTAATTTAAAGCTTGGTTCTGGCATTGCGCCAATATACTCTATGAAAGAGCACGGGCTAAATATTTGTATAGGTACGGATGGCACGGCAAGTAACAATAGCCTAGATATGTTTAAAGAGATGTTCTTAGTGGCTACTTTAAACAAAGCAACGCTCTATGATGCTTCAATTATTTCAGCAAACGAAGTTTTAGATATGGCAACTAAAAATGGCGCCTTAGCACTTGGCTTTGAAGGGTGTGGAGATATAATAGAGGGCAATTATGCAGATCTAATCTTGATAGACTTAAACAAGCCTCATCATCAGCCACTAAATAACATTATATCCAATCTTGTATATTCAGCTAAAAGCTCTGATGTATATTTCACTATGGTAAATGGAAAGATTTTATATGAAGACGGCAAGTTTAATATTGGTGAAGATATAGAAAAGATTTATGAAAATTGTCAAAAAATAACAAAAAGAATTTTATAATTTGTTGCTAAAATTTTTAAACAGTTATATAATATGTGCCAAAAGAGAGGTGATATAATTGGCAAATTTAAATTCATTTTCAGATAGTGCAGAAAAGGTAATAAAAAACGCTGGTAAGATAGCTAGAGAACTTGGCTCTAATGAGGTTGGAACGGAGCATATTTTATACGGCATAACTTGCGTTAAGGAATGTCTTTCTTGTAAGTTATTAGCTGAATATGGAATTACTGAAGAAAGCATGGAAACAGTACTAGAAGAAAATGCAGATAGCATTCAAATTTTTGGTACGGATATAGAATTTACACCAAGAGTAAAGGATTTATTCAGACTTGCTCAAAATATAGCTATGCAATTAGGTCATAATTTTATTGGAACAGAACATCTTTTGTATGCCTTACTTTCAAGCAGTGGTAGTTTTGCCTATAGGCTACTTTTTGCATATTTCAGAGTAAATATAAATGAACTAAAAAGCAAGGTGTTAAGCCAGTTGCAGGGGGAAAACAACTCGAGCCAGACTAGTGAAATAAATACTGGAAGTACGGGCATGAAAAGTTCTCTTCCTG
This sequence comes from uncultured Clostridia bacterium, assembly GCA_944372325.1. Classification (GTDB taxonomy): domain Bacteria; phylum Bacillota; class Clostridia; order Christensenellales; family UBA1242; genus Caccopulliclostridium. The sequence continues at coordinate 26,297 of CALVYR010000004.1, forward strand.
AAAAATTGTTATCTATGGGTACAGATATTACTTTAAAGGCAAAAGAGGGTAAAATAGATCCAATTATCGGTAGAGAAAAGGAAATAGAAAGGCTTATTGAAATTCTCTGTAGAAAGACAAAGAATAACCCTGTACTTATAGGTGAAGCAGGCGTTGGTAAGACGGCGGTAGTAGAGGGGCTTGCCCAAGCCATAGTGGAAGGTAATGTGCCTGAACTTTTAAAGGATAAGATTATCTATTCCTTAGAAATAGGAGGGTTAATGGCTGGTACTAAATATCGTGGAAGTATGGAAGAACGCTTAAAAGATATTATAGAAACCATCATTGCAAGTAAGAATATAATTGTATTTATAGACGAAATTCATACCCTTGCGCAAGCGGGTTCGGAAAAGGGTGAAACAAGCCCAGCTGATATGTTAAAACCATATTTAGCTCGTGGAGAACTTCAAACTATTGGTGCAACAACTACAGATGAATATAGAAAGTTCATTGAAAAGGATAAGGCTTTAGAGAGGAGATTTCAGCCCATTATGGTAAATCCGCCAAGTGTGGAGGAAACCATAGAAATATTGAAAGGTCTTAAAGATTCTTATGAGGCATTCCATAAAATTACTATAACTTCAGAAGCGATTGAGGCGGCGGCTACACTTTCAGATAGATACATCATGGATAGAAGTCTTCCAGATAAGGCTATTGATTTGATTGATGAGGCTAGCAGTAAGGCAAAGGTGAACTTCAACTTAAAACCAAGTGCAATTCGCGAAAAGGAAGAAAAGATAAAACAATTGTCTGCCAACCGTGATGAGGCTTCAATTCAAAGGAATTATGAAAAGGCAGCTAAACTTCAGTCTGAAATAATCAAGCTTGAGAACGAACTTGAAACTTTAAACAAAGAATTTAATAAAACTGTTAAACGCTCGTCTGGCTCTATTGGCGCAAATGAAATAGCTGAAGTTGTATCTAAATGGACTGGAATACCTGTTACTAAAATTACAGAATCTGAAAAGGATAGGTTAATTCATTTAGAGGAAATACTTCATAAGCGTGTAGTAGGTCAAGATGAGGCTGTAGAAGCCGTTGCAAGGGCTATAAGGCGTTCTAGAGTGGGTCTTCAAGATAATAAAAGGCCAATTGGCTCATTCCTATTTATGGGGCAAACTGGTGTTGGTAAAACAGAACTTAGCAAAGCCATAGCTGAAGCTATGTTTGATAACGAAAATAATATCATTAGGCTTGATATGAGCGAATATATGGAAAGCCATTCTGTAGCTAAACTTATAGGTGCGCCTCCAGGCTATGTTGGCTATGATGAGGGTGGACAACTTACTGAGCAGGTTAGGCGTAGACCATATAGCGTAGTTCTATTTGATGAAATAGAAAAAGCTCATCCAGACATATTTAATGCTCTTCTTCAAATCTTAGATGATGGCAGACTAACAGATGGTCAGGGTAGACTTGTAAGCTTTAGAAATACCATTATTATCATGACAAGTAACCTTGGTTCAGCTGAAGTTAGGGCAAAACATTTAGGTTTTAACGAAGTGGAAGAAGAGAGGGATATAGAGGAAATAAAGAGAATTTATCTTGATGCCTTAAAACACAAGTTTAAACCTGAATTTATAAACAGAATTGATGTAATTTGCGTATTCCATCCACTTTCTCGTGAAGATTTAACAAAGATTGCTAAAATTTTAATCAACAATATAAATGAAAGATTAAAGAAACAAAATATAGAGCTTAAAATAACAGAAGAAGCCTTAGATTTAATTGTTACAAGAGGCTGTGCTAACGCGGAATATGGCGCAAGGCCATTAAAGCGCTATATCCAACAAGAGATAGAGGATAGAATAGCTGAAAAGATGTTATTAGGCGAACTTGACAAGGAAGGTAACATAATAATAGATTGTGAAGATGGAAAACTTACTTTTGAAAGCGAAAAAAATGCTTAAACATTTGCCTTTTAAAGTAATTATTTGCTAAAATAAGTTAGGAGGGATTTTATGAAAATCGAATTTATCGAGAGAAATTATGATATAGGTAATAGGTTAAAGGAGATAATCACAAAAAAAATCAATAAGTTAGATAGATATTTTGGTGATGATGCTCAGGCAAGAGTTGTTTGTAAACTTGAAAATAAAACATATAAATTAGAGCTTACAATAACAAATAAAGGTCTTCTATACCGTAGTGAGGTTACAGGAGAAAATATGTATGATAACATAGATCTTGCTCTTCCTAAAATTGAAAGACAAATCATTAAGCAGGCTGACAAGAGAAAGGATAAGTTTAGAGCAGGAGCCTTTGATGTTCCAAGCTTTGAATTTCTAGAAGAAAAACCAGAAGAAAAGAAGAAAGATATCTACAAAAGAAAAACCTTTGATCTTGTTCCTATCACTGTTGATGACGCAAAAGAGTTTATGGAGGCTCTAGACCATAAGTTCTATATCTTCCTAAATGCAGAAACTGGGCTTGTAAATGTACTCTATATTAGAGGCGATGGCGAGCTTGGATTAATTGAATGTAATTATTAAAATGTTTATGCCCAATTAGGTGTTAATTTTAACTTATATAAAGTAAGTGTATATTTTTAAACACAATTAAAAAGAATTTAGCTCCCTTAAAACTTTTTAGTAGTATTTATAATATAGTATTCAATTTATATAATTTGAAATGTCTAATTGGGCATAATCTTATTTCACCTTTTTTTCAATATGTGCATAGTATATAGGGAAGAGGTGGGGAAGATGAGAATAATTTGTGTGAAGGCGCCTAAGATACTTTCAGGACTTTTAAAACTTTTATTTAAAAAGAAAGTAATTAAGCCAGATTTGATAAATTAGTACATAAAACTTATAAAAATATAACTATTTTATTAAAAATAGTTATATTTTTGATATATTATTATAACAAAAAACCGCTTTATAAGCGGTTTTTAATTAAGCTTTTTTACTTGTTTTAATACATTTTGTGCAAGCTTTTACTTTCTTTTGCTCGCCATTTACTTCCATTTCTACAACTTGAAGATTAGCGTCCCAGTGTTTTATTGCTTTACGGTTAGAGTGGCTAACAGTGTTGCCTTTCATCTTTCCCTTTCCGCATATTTCACAAACTTTACTCATATTTCCTCCTATTTCTAGTTTTATTATCACTAATGCTTGCCTATTTTAGCATTATTGGTGTAAATTTGCAAGCATTTTATTTAAAAAATTTCAAAAAGATATATAATTTTAGTTGAAAATTAATTTTTTGTGTAGTATATTATTATCATAAGCTACTATGTAGCAGATTTCTTGTTTGAAATTTATATTTTTTGTAAATATATTAATATAATAAAAAGGAATTCACACTGGTGACAGTTGAAACTAATAACTATTATGGTAAAATAAGTATATCCGGCGAGGCGATAGCTGTCGTTGCGGGTTATGCTGCACTTGATTGTTACGGTGTGGTTGATCTTGTATCTAAAAATTTAAAAGATAATATTAAAGAACTTATAAAGCGTAAAAAATATTCAAAAGGCATTAAAATATCAACAGTAGAAAATAGAATTTTTATAGATGTGTACTGCATACTTAAGTATGGAGTATCTATTAGTGCGGTTGCAGAGAGCCTCAAGAAATCTGTTAAATATAGCGTAGAGAATTTTACTGGCATGATTGTGGATAGTGTAAATGTCCATGTTGTTGGTGTTAGGGTTTAGAGGGCGCATATGCAGAAAGTAATTAATGGGGCGTTATTAAGAAAAATGATAATTGGGGGTGCAAGCTTACTTGAGCAAAATAAAAAGCTTGTAGACTCTTTAAATGTGTTTCCAGTTCCTGATGGTGATACTGGTACAAATATGTTTTTAACAATGAAGTCTGCAGTTAATGAAGTTAATAACTGTATGAATAATAATCTAGACAGCCTTTGCGAAGCTTTTGCAAAGGGTGCTTTGCGTGGTGCTAGGGGTAACTCTGGTGTTATTACATCGCAGATAATAAAAGGTTTTTGTAGCGTTTTAAAAACGGTTACAGAAATAAATACTAAAACCTTTGCAAAGGCCATACAAGAGGGTGCAAATGTGGCATACAAAGCTGTTACTAAGCCTAAAGAAGGCACAATTTTAACAGTTATAAGGGTTATGGCAGAAAGTGCAGTAGATGCCGCAAAGCGTAATGCTACATTTGAAAATTTCTTTAAAATAGTTCTTGAAAAGGGAGAAGAGATACTACAACAAACACCTGAAATGCTTCCAGTGCTTAAAAAAGCAGGGGTTGTTGATGCTGGTGGAAGAGGTCTTATAGTAATCTTTACAGGTTTTTATAAGGTTTTATTAGGTGAAGAACTAGACTTTGTGTTTGAAGATGCGCCTGTTCAGGCTACTGTAGAAGATGTCGTACCAGATTTAAACAATATACCTGAAATAGAGTTTGGCTATTGTACTGAATTTATGATCATAAATATGCATAAGAAGACAACGGAGGCAGATATTGACAAGCTTCGCGAAAAGCTCATGCAGATAGGTGATTCCGTGCTATGCATAGGCGATCTACTTTTGGTTAAAGTTCATGTGCATACAAATCAACCAAACATTGCTCTTGGCTATGCTTTAGAACTTGGTGAACTTTTCAATTTAAAAATTGAAAATATGCGTGAACAAAACCGTGAGTTAAAAAGAAAGGCTCAACAACAAGTTGATCTTAAAGAACACGGAATGGTTGCCGTTGCTCCTGGGAAGGGCATTGCGGACCTATTTAAAGACCTCTTTGTAGATCAAATGATAGAGGGTGGGCAAACCATGAATCCAAGTGCTGCAGATATTGCAAGTGCAGCAGATAAAATTCCAGCAAAAAATGTATTTGTCTTCCCTAATAACAAAAATATTATTTTGGCAGCTGAACAGGCAAAAGGGCTTACAACTAAAAACCTGCGTGTTATACCGTCAAAAAGCGTTCCAGAGGGCATTTCTGCAGCTTTAGCATTTAATCCTGAAGGCACAGTAGAGGAAAATGAAGAAGCAATGATAGCTTCACTTCAAAATGTCAAGTCTGGGTCTGTGACTTATGCAGTTAGAAGTACTCATGTAGATGGTTTTGACCTTTCTGTAGGAGAAATTATAGGTCTTGACGATAAAGCAATACTTTCAAAAGGTACATTAGTAGGTCCAACAACAGAGGCTTTAATTGAAAAATTAATTACAGATAGTGCAGTAAATATAACGCTTTTCTATGGCGAAGATATAAAAGAAGAGGAGGCTGTAGCGCTACAAGAAAAACTAGCTACCAAATATCCTGATTGTGAAGTTACAGCAATTTATGGTGGACAGCCAGTATATTATTATATAATTTCAATAGAATAATAGATATAATTCTATAACTAAAAAGCCTGTAAACTACATAAGTTTACAGGCTTTTAAAATAAAATAGAAAATGATTAAATAAAATTATAAAAAGATTGCAAAAATTGGTTAAATATGATAAACTAACAAAGTTAGATTTGTGTCCTCTTAGTTAAACGGATATAACAAGCCCCTCCTAAGGGCTAGTTAGGGGTTCGATTCCCTTAGGGGACGCCATAAATTGAATTAGAAAAATCAAGCCGTCGGGGCTTGTTGCGCTGCAAACTTTGCTTGTTGTTACTGCACAAAGTTTTGGCTAAACAATTCTTGCTCCGCAAAAGCGCTCCAAAAGGTAATTATAGAAAATAGAATGTATATATGTTGGTGATAAGAATATAGCCTTAATATGTGAAAGTATCTAAAGAGGGTAGAATAACTGATTTATACATCTTAGAGTATTTATAACATATTTTAGCAAGGCGGATTAAGAAATAAGAATTAGTTTTAAATTCTCTAAAATCAAAATAAAATGGGAGAAAAATGGATAACGAAATTTTAATTAAACATCAATTCCCGACTACAAAAGAGTTTATCAAACTTTTTAATAGTGTTGGTTGGGAAAGGGAAGAAAAGCGAGTGGATGAAAATAGAAAAAACTCCTGCTTTGCTGTTAGTATTTATAAAAATAATGAAATTCTTGCTATGGGTAGAGTTGTAGGTGATGGAGCTTATTTTACAATTTATGATGTAGTAGTAGATAAAGCTCATCAAGGAAAAGGTCTTGGGTCTATCATAATAAATGAGATAGTTAATTGGTACAAAACTTTTAAAGATGATGATACTTTTTTGTATCTAAATGCAAGTAAAGGAAAAGAACAATTTTACGAAAAATTTGGCTTTAGAGCGCGCCCAAATGAAGAGGTTGGCTCAGGAATGAAATGGTATAATAAATAACATTAGTTTATTAATAGTCTAGCTTTAATTTTAAGGCTAGATTTTTTATTGTTGCTACTTTGTCATATTTTTAGCATATGCAAAATATATTAAAAAGTAGAAAAGTGCAAATCGACATAACACGCCCTTTTCGGACAATTTATCACTATAATTAGCATTTGCTTTTTAAGCATTTACTTTTATAGTTAAAAGCGAGGATTTAATGCATTTTCTTTGTGTTAAATTAAAATCAATTAGGTTCGTTCTATTGATGATTTTAGTTGCTGTTTTGCTTGCTGTGAGTATAAATGGTGTAGCTTCCGCTCAAGTCTTTTTTGGCTACTCTACTAAGCGCGTTCCTGTCTATTCTGTTGATACAGAAAATAAACAGGTAGCCATTAGTTTTGATGCCGCGTGGGGTGCTGATAAAACGGCAGGAATTGTGGAATTATTACAGGAATATGATGTTGGAGCAACCTTCTTTTTAGTGGCATTTTGGGTAGATAAAAATGAGGATATGGTAAAGCTTATAGATGAGGCGGGCTTTGAAATAGGGAACCATTCTAGCACACATCCAGATTTAACTACCGTTAGTGCAGAAAAATTAGAAAATGAACTTTCTCATTGTAGTGAACTGATAAAAGGTATAACAGGCAAAGATGTAACGCTATTTAGAGCCCCATATGGTGCGTATAATAACACTGTTTTAGATACTGCTTCTAAACTTGGTATGCAAACTATTCAATGGGATGTAGATTCTTTAGATTGGAAAGGTTTGACTGCAGAAGAGATTACTATGAGAATTCTAAATAATGTTAAAAATGGTTCAATTATACTTTGTCACAACAACTCTGACCATATCTTAGATGCGCTTCCAATGGTGTTAGATAGGCTTAAAAAGCAGGGTTATACAATAACTTCAGTAGGTGATTTGGTTTACAAAGAAAACTATACCATTGATAGAAACGGACTACAAAAACTTAAGGTTTAAAAGGAGAAAAAATTATGAACTATGAACTAATGAATAATAATAAGGTATGCCTATCTGGAACAGTATCAAGTGAACCCGTTTTGAGTCATGAAACTTTTGGAGAACTTTTTTATGAGATAAAATTATCCGTTCCAAGACTTTCTGAACATGTAGATTTACTGCCTGTAACAGTATCTGAAAAACTTTTAAAACACTTTGAACTGGGTAAACATGTTAGTTTAAAAGGGCAACTTAGAAGTTATAACAAAATAGAAGAGGAAAAAAGCAAGCTTATTTTAAGTGTATTTGCTCGTGAAATAGTTGAGGATGAAGACATAGCAAATCCTAATGTAATAGAAATTACAGGCTTTATTTGCAAACCGCCAATTTTTCGCACTACACCTTTTAAAAGAGAGATATGTGATGTATTAATTGCTGTGAATAGGGCATATAATAAGTCGGACTATCTTCCTTGTATTGCTTGGGGAAGAAATGCAAGATTTATAAAGGATGCTCAAATTGGTTCTAAAATAGAAATAGTAGGGAGAATTCAAAGTAGAGAATATCAGAAAAAACTTGATAGTGGAGATGTTGAAACCAGAACTGCCTATGAAATATCTGTTAGCCATGTAAGTGTTGATTCAGAAAATAATGTAGAAATTATTGGTTAGATAAAAAAATATAAAAAAGTGAACCTTGTATAGGTTCACTTTTTTCAAGCTTATTTACCTTGTTTTATCTTCTTAATTTCTTTAATGATATACTCAGGTGAATTTACTTCTTCTATTTCTGCTTTGATGCCGTCTAGTCTATTTAAAAGCTTTGTGTGTTTGTTAGCATAAAGTTTGAATGCCTTTTCGTCTTCTTTTGTTATGTTTTTTCCATGTTCTTTTCTTTGATTAGCAATTCTTTCTTTATTTTCATTTTCAAGAGTGTCAATTTCATCTTGTACAGCTTTTAAATCTGCTTTTAAAGCCTTTAAACGCTCATTGCGCCTGTCTTCAGCCTCTTTTCTAACAACATCACGATACATTGTTTGTTCACGATCGTAATTACCTTTCTTTTTAGATTCAGGCTTCTTTATTTTAACTTTCTTCATAGCATAAGCTACAAGAGCTAAAATTAATGCTAAAGCAAATATTACTGAAGGGATAACATACCAGATTACGACATTATTATTAGATGGTTCAGTTTCATCATCTGAAGTTTCTTCTTCGGCTTCAGTTTCAGCAAATACGCTATTTGCTGTATTTGCGTTTTTAGCTGAATTGTAAACAGCTTCATCTATTGTTTCATATGAGAAGTTATCGAAGAAGGCGTAACCTGTGTTTGCTATTTTATCTGCTGTAAGAGCAAATCTAACATTTACATCTACATCTGATTGAGCTCTTACATAAATGTTATAAGCTGTAAAACCATTAGATATAATTTTATCTATTTTAGCGCTATCAATTCCTTCTAATGAAAACTCAGCACCGTATGCTTGTTCATTAGCATTTCCTGTATATTCTGGAATATTTGTTTTAATATAAATTGTAAATCTGTAATAAGAGCCACTTGTTAATGAAATTGTATCATTTGATTTCATGGAATAAGTAGAAATTCCATTGGTTTTTATTAACATTACATTTTTAATGATATTGTTGTTGTTTGGGTTAGGGGACAAGCCAAACTCATTATCTTCAGAATTGATAAGTCCACCAAAAGCAACAGGATCTCCATTTGTTGGGTTAGAGCCAGATTCTAATGTTCCAGTGTATGCTAGAGGATCATATACGCCATAATTATTTACTGAAGCTGAAACTAAATTAAAACCGCCGTTTGTGAAGTCTACAATGTTTGCAGTTTCAATTAAATCTACATATTCATCGTCTGTATATTCTACAGTAGTAAGTTCAAAGTTGTCAAAATATGCAACACCAGAAACTCCTTCATCTTCTGTTCCAAGTTCAAGCTTAACATTTAAGTTTTTAGTTGTTTGAGCAGTTCTTATTATAATTTCAAAATTAGACCAATCTTTATCTGCAATATTTTTAGAATTTATTCCTAGTTCTTCAAATAAAACTGTTTCGTTGTCATCAATAATATATACATTCAATATATTTTCATTATCTAATAGGTCTGATACTGTTTTGTAACTAAATTTTAAGCTATAATATGTGTCCGCTGATGCTGAAAAACTTGGGCTAATTAAAGATTGATAGGTTATACCTTTGTTCCACATCATTAAAATATTGTTGGTGTCTGATGTAGGAATTGTGTTACCCAAAACTTTAGGGTTTTCAGGATTAGCTCTGCCACCTAAGAATTCATCCTTTATTGATTCATAAAGTGTACTATTTGTGTTAACAACTCCCCAAACGGTTGCTTCTTCATCAGCTTCTCCAACTGTCCAGTCAGAAGCGTGAACGGGATATTCAAGCTTAGATGATTGGTTATTTAAACTATTAAATGAACCGTTTGTGAAAGATTGTTCTTCACTAAATGAAGTTAAAGTAACTTTAACGCTTGAAGTACTTTCGCTAGCTGAAGTAAAATCATCTGCACTTATTGTTTCTATTCTTATTGTATCAAATACAACTGTTCCGCTAGATTGGTCATCGCTCTGTCCTAACCATAATTCAAGGTTAAATGAAGTAGGGTAGAGTGCATTACCATAAACATAGAAAGAGCAAGTAGTATAGTTGTTTTGGAATGTGTCTGAGCTGTTTGAAGATATAACAATTTCGTTTTCTACAGGAGTGTAGGTATCATAAGGGTTATCTTTATCATAAAACTCGTTTACATCATTATTTTCTTTTAAAAGTATATATGCATTTCCTGATAGATCATCAACTTTAACATTTACAGAAATTTTATAAATTGCATGCATTGGAAGTTCAATTTTTGGTGAAACATATCCAAAGTAGCCAGATGTTTTTGAGGAAAGCATTAAAGCGTACTTATTATTTGCTGTAAGGTCAGAGCCAAGTTCAAAATCTTGATTAACATTGAATACATCGGAAACTGCATCAGAAGGGAATTCGTTATTTGCAATAGACCAGTTAGCAAGTGTACCTTTTTCAAAATCTAAGTTAGAATCTGAATATGTGAGTTCTGAGTTTATTTCTTCTACATAATTTAAGTCTATTTTAGCTTCGCTATAAATATAGTTTTCTACATTTTCACTAGCTTGAGCGTTATTTAGGTTGCGAGTATAATTTTCGCTTGTATGTCTTTGAACTACTACATTATCAAAGAAGACTGCGCCAGATGAAGTTGTGTTTTCTTTTTTACCAAGCCATAATTCTACGCTGACAGTTTCTTCAGTTGTTCCTGTAGAGATAAAGAATTCATATTCAGTCCAAGTTTCAGCTTCATAACTTTCAAAGTTCACATTTGTAATCTCTTCATCTAAGCCAGTAATATAAATTGAACCTCTTGCGTTATTAATAGTTTTAGTTAAAATGCTGAAGGTATAATAAGAATAAGGCTTTAAAGTTATTTCTTCGCTTCTATAGCCTTGAACTGCTGGAACTTCTGAACCTGTTGAGGATGTTCTAGCGTTTATCATCAATACCTTATCATCGTAGTTTACATTTGTTTTTCCTGGGTTTTCGTCTGCATTGAGGAAATAGGAAGAATAACTAGAATTAAATCTAGTATCGTTTACATTTATAATACCAGCTTTGGCTGTGCTGGAAGTTCTAATTAAATTCCATCCTGTTGGATCTGAATCTAATGTTGAAGAGTTTGGCGATGAGTTAAAATCTCCATTAGATATAGAGACACTCTCAAAGCTTGTTCTATTGTCTGCTTTAGCTACACCAAAGCTTGGAAACAAAAAGGCAAATGCCATAATAAAGATACATAATGTAATAATAAAATTTCTAGTTCTGTTCATTTTTCACCTTGTATATAGATTTTAACTTGCTTAGTATATAACAAATATCATTTAAAATCAAATAATTTTTCAAAAATATACAATAATATTTTTTATGAATAAGAAAAATTCTGCTAAAAAGTGGCTAATTGTAATCTCCGCAGGTATGCTAATTGGTTTTATCAATGGTTTTTTCGGTAGTGGAGGAGGAATGATTAGTGTTCCGCTTTTGGAAAAGGTTTTGAAGATTGATAACAAAAAGTCGCACGCAACAGCTATGGCTGTTATTTTTCCGTTGAGTATTGTAAGTGCAATTGTATATGCATTAAATACAAGTATAGATTGGATAAACCTTTTGTATGTTACAATTGGAGTAACAGTTGGTGGAATTTTAGGCGCGCTATTATTAAATAAGTTAAATAATAAAGTTATAAGAATTATATTTATTATTATAATGCTAAGCGCTGGGATAAGAATGTTATTTTAGGAGAGGTTATGACAATTTTTTTATTAATCTTATTTGGACTGTTAGGTGGCATATTTGGTGGCATGGGAATGGGTGGAGGAACTATGCTAATTCCATTATTGACTATATTTTTAAATTTTAGTCAAAAGGTATCACAGGGCTTTAATATATTTTCTTTTTTAGTAATGGCAGTGTTTGCGCTTATAATTCATATAAAGAATGGTCTTGTGGATATAAAAAGCGTAATACCAATTGTTCTTAGTGGTATTCTATTTAGCCTAGGCGGAGCTTTTCTTGCTACCCTTGTAAAGGGAAATGTATTAAAGATTATTTTCGGTGTGTTTTTAATTATTTTAGCTGTGATTGAGATTTTTAAGCTTTTTAAACAAAATAAAAATAATTAGTTTACAAAATGCCAAGTTTGTGTTATTATAAGGTGTTTATAAGGAGAAAATTATGCCAGTAGATAAAAGTAAATGTATTAGTTGCGGGGCTTGTGTTAGTATTTGCCCAGTAAATGCTATCAGTTTTGGGGAGGATGGAAAAGCTGAAATAGATGAATCTAAATGTATTAGATGTGGTTCATGTGAAGCTACATGCCCAGTAAATGCTATTAAAATTAATTATTAAAGGTGAGACTCTTGGAAAAAATAGGTTTAGTTTATATAAACGGAAATGTGCATAGGTTAGTGCTACTAGAAGTAAGTGGCACATATTTTAATGTCTTTGAAGATATAACTGAAAACATTAAATTAAACGATGATATTGCTGTAAGCGGGCTTATTAGAGCTATTAAAGCAAAGGAAAGTTTAAATGTTTTAAAAATGTTTAGAAAGATATGTGATAACTATGAAATAACAAAAATAACATCGGTATCTTCTAATTTTATTTTAAAATCTAAGAACCAAAAGAGCTTTTTGGAAGAAATTTATAACAATACGGGCTTCAACTTTGTAATTATGCAACCTGAAGATGAAGCTAAGATGATATATTCTGGAGTAATAAATTCTGTAGATGTGCCAAAAGGTTTAATTATAAATCTTGCACCTGAAGAAACAAATTTAATTTTATACAACAGAAGAAATATTATCTATTCTAAAATTTTACCATTTGGAACTCAAAATCTTGCTGAAAAGGTTGGTGTAGAGCCTTCAGCTAAAGATGCTGTTAGTAAGATGATAGACTATGTTAAAAAGGAAGTTGACAAAATAGATTTAGCTAGTCATTTAGATCCTGAAACTTCATTTGTTGGGGCAGGTCCAATTTTCTCTACAGTTGGAAAACTTGCGAGAAAAAGCACACACTATTCATTAGATATTGAAAATAATTATATTTTGGAAAATCCTATATTTGAAAAAGTTTTTGATGTTGTAAAAGATTTGGGCTTAGATAAAACAAAGAAGTTAAAGGGAATTTCTGAGGATAGTGTAGACACACTTCTTAGTGGACTATGTATAGCTAAGGCCCTTAATGAAGCTTTAAATATAGAGCGTTTGTCTATTTCTGGTGATACTTTGCGTGAGGGGCTAATTTATAGTTATATTGCAGTGGAAGCAAATGACAAGCCTTTTAGTGATATGTTAGGATATAGCCTTGAAAACATTAGAGCCTTTAAAGATAATAAATATTCTAATACTTCACATGTATACAATTTAGCTGTGATTTTATTTAAGCAATTAAAGGTTATCCATAAGCTTTCAAGAGCATATGTTAAAGCCCTTAGAATTGCAGCCTCAATGTATGATTGTGGAAAAAGAATTAGCTTTGATAATCACGAAAAATATAGCTTTAATGTAATATTAAATTCTTCTTTAAATGGTGTATCACATAAAGATGTTTTACTTGCAGCATTTACATGTATGTGCCAAAATCCAGATAATCTTAATTTGTCAGATTGGGTTAAATACAAGGATATACTAAATGATGAAGACATGGAAGCCGTTAAAAAGATGGGGGTTATAATTAAACTTGCAGATCAACTAGATAAATCTAAGAGGGGAAATGTTGTAGATGTTTATTGTGACATTTTAGGTGATTCTGTAATATTAAAAACTGTTGTAAAGGGAAATGCTGATTTTGAGATTATGGAAGGTATGAAGCTTGGTTCTACCTTCAAAAAAGTTTTCAAAAAATACTTAGAAATTATATAGGAGGTTTTATGAAGAAAAAACTATTATTTTTAAGTTTTGCTTTTCTATTTTGTTTGTTTACTTTAACAGGTTGTTCTCTCTCATTTGATTTAGGTGGAGGAAAAACTATAACTAACACCGAACCTTTAACTATAGAAGCTGGCGCAACAGCAACGGAGATTGCAGAAGAATATTTAGATGCTGTTGTTACAGTTATGGTTGAAGATAGGTCGGGAAATTCAATATCTTTTGGTAGTGGTGTAGCAGTTTATGCTGGTGGATATATTGCTACAAACTATCATGTAATAAATACTGCTGTAAATAGCAATATATTTGAATTACAAGTATATTTAAATACTGAAACTACAGGATATGATGCAGAAATTCTTTGGTATAATCAAAGTTTAGATTTGGCAATTATAAGGTGCGACTATTACAATATTCCATTTGTAAAAATGGCTGATAGGTGGATAGAAGGTTCTAAACATTTAAGAATATTAGAACAGGTTATAACTATAGGTACACCTATAGATTTTGGCTTGCAAAACACTGCTTCAATAGGTTATATTAGCAGTGCAGAATATAGATATGCAACAAGTGATACTAATTTGTATGAAGATTTAATTCAACACTCAGCTGCAATTAGTAATGGAAACAGTGGTGGTCCATTATTTGATATGAATGGAAATCTAATAGGTCTTAACACGCTTGGAGCTTCAGATTCTACTTCTAATGGTCAAACTGTAAGTGCAAACGATATTTACTTTGCTGTACCTATTTATCCTATTATGGAAATAATAGAAGAAGTTGCAAACGGAACTTTTGAAATGCCAAAACTTGGAATTACTGGCTTTGATAAGTATGAAGCATCTTACAGTAATTATGGAACCTTTGAAGAAGATGGCTTTAAAGTTTCTAGCGTTGAAACAAATTCAAGTTCTTATAATAAACTTTCTGAAGGTGATATTATTAAGAAAATTACTTGTGTAGATGGTAAAGTATTTGAGATTGAAGAAAGGAATGATCTAATCTATGCGCTTCTTCATTCTGAACCAGGAGATAATATTACTATAGAATATAAAAGAGGTAATTCTACTTCTAATGTAACAATAACTTTAAGTTAAGGAGAACAAATGAAAACTGTTTTAGCAATTGATATGGGCAATTCCTATATTTCAATTTATAAAAAGAACTGTGGCATTGTTTTAAAAGAGCCTAATTTAATTGCTGTAAGCGGTTCAAATTCAAATTATAAAATAATAGCCTTTGGAAATGAGGCAAAAAAACTTCAAGGTAAAACAGCAGAAAATGTTGTAATATTCACTCCAATCTCTGAAGGAGAAATTAAAAGTAGAGAATATTTAAGTGCTCTTTTAAAACATTTTCTAGAAAAACTTTCAATTAATAAATTTTCAAAAATAAAAGCGTTAGTTACAATCCCTTGCGGAATATCCAGCCAGGCAAAAGATGTTTATAGAAAAACTTGTTTTATGGCAGGTATAGATGAAGTTCGTTTAGTGCCTTCTATAGTGGCAGGTGCAATAGGCTCTGGGAAAAATATAAAAGGTGATGCAGTAACCTTTATTGCTTCATTTGGCGGTGGAGTAACGGAAGTTGCTGTATTAAATTTAAATTCCATAGTTAAAGGCGGAACTTTAGCTTGTGGTGGGCGTGCTTTAGATGTTGGAATAGCTACAGTTTTAGCAGAAAAAGAGCAGGTATTAGTTGGAGTGGCTTCTGCAAATAAAATCAAGGAAGAGGTTGGAAGTTTGTATGAAAACGATACTTTGAATATAGAAGTATCAGGTGTTAATGTCGCAAGTAAATCGCCACAAAATATAATTGTATTTTCAAAAGATATTAGAGGTAAGATTGCAGAGTATGTAGATGAAGTGTTGAAATTAATTGAAACTACATTAAATTTATGTCCTCCTGAAATCTCTGCTGATATATCTCAAGATGGGCTTTTATTAGTTGGTGGCGGAGCTAAACTTGTGGGGTTGACGGAATATATATCAAAGGCTATTAAAATGCCTTGTACGCTTTCTGAATATTGTGAAAATGCAACTATTTTGGGTGCTGGTAAACTTCTTTCTGACGAGCAAGAATTAAAAAATATATTAGAAAATGTCGGAGGTTAAGTTGTTTGCTGAAGTTATTGTAGATATTTTAAATTCAGAAACAGATAAGGTTTTTGATTATATCATACCAGATAATTTAAATATTAAAGAAGGCACAAGAGTTCTTGTGCCTTTTGGTAATAGAAAAATTGAAGGTTATGTTATAAAAATAAAAAATAGTTCTAGCTTAACCTCTGACAAATTAAAAGAAATAATAAGACCAATAGATAACTTTGTTGCTATACTTCCGGAAATGCTAAAACTCAAAGATTTCATGATAAGGAGGTATAATCTTAGAGCGAGTGATGTTTTAAGGCTTTTTATACCTGCAGAAATGAGAACAGGAAAAGTAAAACCAATTATTAGGACTTTTTGTAAATTAAATAAAGATTTCGATATAGAAAGTTTTGCTTTGACGCTAAAGAAAAATGCGATAAAACAAATGGAATTAATTTTGTTTTTGCGTGAAAATGAAGTTTCAGATATAGCACTTTTAAATAAGGAGTTCGGACCTCAAGCTGTAAAAAAATTTATTAATTTAGGTATACTACAATCCTATCAAGAGGAAGTGGATAGAAAACCTGAAATAAAACTTGAGGAAAAGGAGAAATTTGTTCATACTCCAGAGCAACAGAGGGCTATAAATAGTATAAATTTACAGGAAAATAACACATATCTTTTACATGGTGTTACCGGAAGTGGTAAAACAGAAGTTTACATGACTTTGATAGAAAAGGTTTTGTCTGAGGGTAAAACTGCCATTATGTTGGTTCCAGAAATATCTTTGACGCCTCAGATTATGTATAATTTTAAAAACAGATTTGGTGAAAATGTAGCTCTTTTGCATAGTGGACTATCCGCAGGTGAGCGCTATGATGAGTGGAGAAGGTTAAGAAATGGTAAGGCAAAAGTTGCAGTTGGGGCAAGGTCAGCTATATTTGCTCCTCTTGAAAATGTAGGTATAATTATAATAGATGAGGAACATGATTCTTCTTATAGTAGTGAGTCTAATCCCAGATACAAAACTTCTGAAGTGGCCGATTTTAGAGCTAAATATAATAAATGTCCGTTACTTCTTGGCAGTGCAACGCCAAGCATAGGTTCTTATTATAATACGCAAATTGGATTATATAAACTTTTGGAGCTTCCAACTAGGGCGAATGGAAAAGAAATGCCTAAAATACAAATTGTAGATATGTTAAGTGAAATAAGAAATGGGAATATGGGCATTTTTTCAAATATATTAAAGGGCGAACTCATAAATTGCATGCAAGAAAAAAAACAAGCAATGTTGTTTCTAAATAGGCGAGGATACACCTCATTTATGATGTGTAGAAATTGTGGCTATGTTGCTAAGTGTACAGATTGTGATGTTTCCTTAGTATACCATAAATATGAAGAGAAGTTAAAATGTCATTATTGTGGAAAAAGATTTAAGGCACTTACAAAATGTCCTGAATGTGGAAGCTCAGAGATCAAACAGGGCGCAATTGGAACACAGAGAGTTGTAGATGAATTAAAATCAATTTTTCCTGGTGTAAAAATTTTACGCATGGATAACGATACAACAAAAACTAAAAATTCGCATCAAAAAATTCTTGAGGAGTTTTCTCATTCACATCCAGCAATATTGGTAGGAACTCAGATGATTGCAAAAGGTCACGATTTTCCAGATGTAACCCTTGTTGGAATAATTGATGCTGATCAAAGTTTGTATCAATCTGATTATCGTAGCCCTGAACGAGCATTTGCGCTAATTACCCAAGTAAGTGGTAGGGCAGGTAGAAAAGATTTAGAGGGAAAGGTGATTTTGCAAACTTATAATCCTAGACATTATGTATATAAATTTGCTTCAAATTATAACTATAAAGCTTTTTATGATAAGGAAATAAATTTAAGAGAAACAACAAAATTTCCTCCATTTACAACTATTGTCAGAATTCTTGTTAGTAGTGAAAAGGAAGAGATTGCTAGAAGTGTGATTCGAGAGGTTTACAATAAACTTGCTGATGTTTATAATGATTTTAAAGATGATTTTTATTACTTCAATGCTATGAAAGCACCAGTTGGTAAAATAAAAAACAAAATAAGATATCAAATATTAATGAGGTTTACAAAATCTAAAGAAAGTGATATAATGACAAAGATATATGAGGTGACAGATGAAAACAAAGGCGCTAAGGTAAGCATTTTTGTTGAAATTGACCCGCAGAACTTAAGTTAGGAGAAAAAAATGGCAACTAGAAAAATTTTAAAAATTGGTGATGAAACTTTGCGTAAAATTTCTAAGCCTGTAACAAAATTTGATGAAGGGCTTTGGGAGCTTTTAGATGATATGCGTGAAACTATGTACAAAAACGATGGGGCAGGCCTTGCTGCTCCTCAAGTGGGTGTTTTAAAGCGTGCAGTTGTGATGGATATAAATAATATGTATATAGAGCTAATAAACCCAGAAATAATAGAACAAAGTGGAGAAGATATTGCCAAAGAAGGTTGTTTAAGTGTTGGTGGAATACAAGAGTATGTTAAAAGGCCTAAAAAAGTCACAGTTAAAGCGCAGGATAGATACGGCTATGAATTTACGCTCACTGGAGAAAAATATTTGGCAAGATGTATTTGTCATGAAACTGACCATTTAAATGGAATATTATTTGTTGATAAAGTAGAAAAAGGATATAAAGAAGAGTGAAAATAGTTTTTTTAGGTACATCAAATTTTTCAGTAGCTTGTTTGGAAGCTTTGCTAAAATCTAAGCATGAGGTTTTAGCTGTTGTCTGTCAACCAGATAAGCCAAGCGGAAGAGGAAATAAACTCACTTCGCCACCAATTAAAACTTTTGCTTCTGAGCATAACATTAAAGTGCTACAATTTAATAAAATAAGGCTAGATGGAGTAGTGCCTTTAAAGGCTTTAAAACCAGATGCTTTAGTAGTGGCGGCCTATGGACAAATACTTAGCCAGGAGATATTAGATATAGCTTTGCCAATAAATGTTCATGGCTCGTTGCTACCAAAATATAGAGGGGCTTCACCAATACAAACGGCATTAATTAATGGTGACACAGAAACTGGTATTACAATTATGAAAATGGTCTATGAGGTTGATGCTGGAGATATTCTTCTGCAAGAGAAACTAAATATTCTTCCTGATGATAATGCTGAAACACTTTTTGAGAAGATGGGTAAATTAGGTGGAAAACTTATTGTTGAAGCACTTGATAAGATTGAACTCGGTGAGGCTAAATTTATTCCACAGGATAACTCTAAAGCTACATTTACTAAAATGCTTACTAAAGAAAGCGCGAAAATAGATTTTAATGATACTGCAAAAAACATTGTAAATAAGGTTAGGGGATATTATAAAAACCCAACTGCTTACTTTGTTCATAATAATGAAAAGTTTAAAGTCTTTAAAGCGGAGGAAAGGAAAAATCTTACTAAACTTTTAAATGGACATATAATATCTGCAAATTCAAAAGATGGGCTTGTTATAAAGTGTCAGGACGGGGCAGTTGAAATTTTAGAGCTTCAGGCGCCAAATTCAAAAAAAATGACTGCAAAAGCTTATCTAAATGGTAAAAAATTTGAATAATACACAAAATATAGTATTATGCAAATGCATAATACACAATATGGCTTATGAAAGAGGGATTGGTAATAAAAAAACTTGCGAATAAGTTTTGGGTAAAATCGGATGATTTTACTTATGTTTGCTCGCCCAAAGGAACTTTAAAAGCTAATGGCATATTTGTTGGTGACAGGGTTTTAATTGATGAAAAACTAAGTCATTTAATAAAGGTTTTAGATAGAACCTCACTTTTAATTCGTCCACCAGTAGCAAACATAGAGCAAATTATAATAGTTATATCTCCTCTTCCAAAACCAGATTTTACTATTGTAGATAAATTAATTCTGTTTTGTTTTGCTTATGGTATTAAGCCAATACTCTGCATAAATAAGTTAGATTTGGCAGACAAAAAATTTTTAGAATATATTCAATTTGCATATAAAGATGTTTTAAATATTATAAAGGTGTGTGCAAAAACAGGTGATGTAAGAGAACTAAAAGCTGTGTTAAAAAATAAAATTTCTGCTTTTGCTGGTCAATCTGCAGTAGGGAAATCTGCACTTACTAAAATAATCTTACCTAATGCTGAAGTTGAAATTGGTGAACTTTCAAAAATAGAGAGAGGGAAACATACTACTAGACACACTGAATTATTTGAGTTAGATAAAAATTCTTATTTAGCAGATACTTCAGGCTTTACTTCGCTTGATGAAAGGCTTTTGCCAATAAGTTACTTTGAATTGCCTGCTTATTATCCAGATTATCTAGCTTATCTTGAGGGCTGTAAATATCGTTCTTGCACACATACTAATGAAAATAAATGTGCTGTCAAAGATGCAGTTGAAGCCAAACTATTAGATAAAGGTAGATATGATAGATATAAAACAATTTTTGAAGTTTTAAAAAAGGAGTGGCAAAAAAATCATGGTTAAAATTGCACCATCAACAGACCCTGCAAAAAGTTTGGAAGATCTTATTGATTACATCAAGCAAATCGAGCATCTTGCTCATTTTCTTCATGTTGACATAATGAACTCAAACTTTGTTCAAAAAACTAATTATGACCACACCTTTGTAAAATATATAAATGATAACACTGCGCTTATGCTTGATGTTCACTTAATGGTTGAAAGTCCTGAAGTAGTCAAGTATATTGAAGCTGGAGCTAATATAGTAACTGTGCACTATGAAGCTTTTAAAAGTAATAGAGAACTAATAAAAACCTTAAAGCTTATTAGAAAAAACAAAACGCTTGTAGGTTTAAGCGTAAAGCCAAACACAAATTTATCCGATATTTTTCCATATTTAGAGCTTTGCGATATTATTCTTGTTATGAGTGTTGAGCCTGGAAGTAGTGGCCAAAAATTTTTGGAACAAACTTATGATAGAGTTAAAACTTTAAAAGCTGAAATAGGAAATAGAAATATTCAAATTGAAGTTGATGGTGGCATAACTCCAGAAATTGCATCTAACCTCTCAAAATGTGGTGCAGATATATTGGTTAGCGGTAGCTATGTTTATTCAAGCGATAACAAAGCAGAAGCAATAGAAGCTTTAATTAAATCTTAATAGTTTTATATTTTATGTTTACTTTTAAAAGAATTGTAAAAACTAAAAGCATGATTAGAAAATTGCTTTTAGTTTTTTTATTTATTTGTTTATGTTTTATGTCTGCTTGTAGTGAAGTTATTCCTACAAGTGTATATTTTAAAAATTTAACCTCTGCAGGTTCAACCAACTATACCTTTTCTGTTATTCACTTGCAAGATAAAACTATGCAAAACTTTTATACTGATATTTTTATAAAGACGGATAAAAACGATGTCACATTTTTTATTAAGCTAGAGGGAAAGGATAGTGAGGAACTTCATATCACTGAAAGCCATACTTGGCAATCTTTAACTCAGCTTTTTAATAACCAAACTGAAACGAAGGTAAGTTTTCAAAAATATAAAGATAGCCATTCTAAAACATTCATAATAACTTGCAACAAAAATGTTAATTTTGCAATTAAAGGTGTGATTGGTGATTTAAATGATAGTGGGTCAGCTCTTATAAACTTACACGATTCTTCTAAAGAATTTAAATTAAGTGTGAAAAAATCTTTAAATTAATTGATTTGATTTAATTTAAATGATATACTCTAATTTAGAGGTAAATATGATTTTAGTTAAAAACTTGTATTTAAAATATATTCGTGAGTATTTTGCTCTTTATGATATAAATTTAAGCATTGAAGATGGCGAAAAGGTAGCCTTAGTGGGTGAGGAGCATAGCGGAAAAACTAGCTTATTAAGAATTCTCGCTAAACTTGAAAGGCCTTCAAAAGGTGAGGTTTATATTAAGGATATCCCTATTAAAAAACTTAATTTTAAATTTGATATAAGCGCAGGATATCTTCCAGCTAGTCCAGTTTTCTTTGAGAAAAAAACTGTATATGAAAATTTTAAATATATTTTAAAATATCAAAAATTAAACGAGGCAGATTTAGAGAATAAGATAAATGACGCTCTAATAAATTTTAATATAGAGGTTTTAAAAGATAAACAAGTTAAAGAGTTGACTCTTTATGAAAAATATCTAATTTCCATTGTTAGGCTTTCATTTAGAAGTTTGGATCTAGTTATGATAGATAACATTTTTGATGCACTAAATGATGAAGAAAAAGAAAAAATTGTTGCTTTAATTAAAGAACAATTTAGTGATAAAAAAATAACTTTAATTGTAGCAACTACAAGTGAAAAAATAGCTAAAGAGCTAGCAAATAGAAATATTTATTTCTCTAATGGTTCTATTGTCACTAAGGAAGAAAAGGC
This sequence comes from uncultured Clostridia bacterium, assembly GCA_944372325.1. Classification (GTDB taxonomy): domain Bacteria; phylum Bacillota; class Clostridia; order Christensenellales; family UBA1242; genus Caccopulliclostridium. The sequence continues at coordinate 48,480 of CALVYR010000004.1, forward strand.
TTAATCTTCTAACTCTTTTTTAGCGTAATAATCTTTAACAAGAACATATTGGCAACTACTACTTTGAGTGGTTGCTTTTTTCTTGCTTTTTGTAGGCTTTTGCAAGCTAGTTAAAAGGCCTAATATTTGACTAAGTTGAGGGTTACTGTTTGAATAACTTTTTAAAAGTTCTAGCGGGTTAAAATTACCACTTAAAATTGGCAAAAGTTTTTCTATATTAAAGTTATTTGTTTGATTTGTAGTTTCATTGTAAAAAACATTATCGTTAGGATAATAGTTTGGCGGTGGAGAGTTTCCATTATTATTAAACATAAATTAAACCCCTTTATATGTACATTAATTTATATGCTTGCATATAATAAATTAGTTCAAGAAAAGGAGATTAAATTGAAAAGTTTATCTGAGTTTAGTGAGGAAAATGTAGAGGAAAAAAAGGAAGAAAATTTTAACGAAAGCAACTTAAAAGAAGCTTATGAAAAATATAAAGATATGCCTGAAGATGAACTTTTAAAAACGCTTTTTACTGAAGTGGATAAACAAAAGCAAAATGGTACATTTAATTTTGAAAATTTAAAAAGTTTAGTAGAAAGTATGGCTCCTATGCTTACAAGTGAGCAACTTAATAATATTAATGTCCTGCTTGAAAAAATGAGATAGTTTAAAAAAGGTCGGCAAATGATAAATAGAAAGATAGATACAGAATTAAAAAAGATTATGACATTAGAAAACATAAATAGAGATGTTAAGTGTTTAATCTATGTTCTTGGTTTTAATTCGAATTTAAAAAGAATAGAAGAGAGTGGGGTTAAAATAGAACAGAAATTTCCATTTATAAATGCAGTAAGTGCAAGAGTTCCAGTGGGTTTAATAAATAAACTTTCTATGCAAAATTATATAGAATATATTTCTAGTCAAAGCAAAGTTGAAGCCTTAATGCACATAGCTAGAAAGGTGTTGAAAGTTAGTGAAAGCTCATATTCTGGAAATGAAATAGGTGTTGCATATATAGATACAGGCATAGCTCCACATCCAGATTTCAAACTTATAAAAAATAGAATTATTAAATTTGTTGACCTTATAAATGAAAAAGAATATCCATATGACGATAATGGACATGGCACATTTGTGGCAGGTGTAGGTTCGGGTAATGGTGCATTATCTGGTGGTAAGTATAAGGGTATAGCTCCAAATTCTAACATCATTTCAATAAAAGCCTTAGATAAACATGGGGAGGCAAATGCCACAAAAATTTTGGAAGCAATGCAATGGGTATATGATAATCATTTAGATTATAACATAAAAGTTGTTTGCATGAGCTTTGGTAGTGAACCTTTAGGCTATAACGATCCAATCATGAAAGGGGCGGAAGCGCTTTGGAAAAAAGGAATTGTTATAGTGTCGGCGGCAGGAAATAGTGGGCCTGAATATCAAACAATTAAAAGCCCAGGTATAAGCCCTAGAATTATCACCGTGGGAGGAATGAACGATAATAGGTTTGATGATGAGTATAAAGAAGAGTTTTTTGAAATAGCTAATTTTTCTTCTCGAGGGCCTGCCTTCAATAAGTTTAAACCTGATATAGTAGCGCCATCTGTTGATATTAATTCTTGTTCAAATAAAGATGGCTATACAAAACTTAGTGGCACAAGCGTTGCTACGCCCATGATAGCTGGGCTATGTGCCTTAGCCTTTGAAAAAAACAAGTATTTACGGCCAGACCAAATAAAGCGGGCACTGCTTGCTTGTTGTAATGGAATAACTTACAACAGAAATCTTGAGGGTTATGGGCTACCTAATCTAGAAAAATTTTTAAAATACATTTAAACAGAGTGTTTGCTCTGTTTTTTAATTTTTTTCTAATTTTGCTTGACAAAAATGCGGGGGGGTAGAATAAGCTCGGCAAAATAAATTTAGCTAATTCTAGCTAAAATTAAAGTGCTAACGCACTTAGGTTCGCTAACGCTCACATTTTGCCGAGCTTTTTAGGCATCGTCGTGCTCACCCTTGCAAGCAAGTTCGCACTCCTCGTAATGGGGTATCAAAAAAATTTTAAGGTAAGGATAATATTTTAAGTAGCCTTTTCTAGAGCTCGTTTCGGAATTTTAAAAGAAAGCG
>CALVYR010000005.1 GCA_944372325.1 uncultured Clostridia bacterium
TAGTATGATTGCAGATACACATAACGACTATTTAACTAAGGGCGTCAGCTCTACCTATCTTGAAGACAGGGAGGAATATTTAAAATTTTTATGCTCTCCTGTTTGGACGAGCGAAATTTCTGAGCCATTAATTAAAATAAAAAAGGCCAAAGAATTTTTAGACAGCAAAAAGTTAAACACCACGCTTAAGCTTTGCGTTGAGGATTGCTGGTTTTTAAATAAAAATAATCTTGAGGAATTTTTAGCCCTTGAGCCCTTTTATGTTGGCCTTACTTGGAATGATACAAATTGTTTAGCTGGCGGTTGCTTTGGTGAAGGTGGGCTAACAGACTTTGGAAAAAGCGTTGTAAAGCTCTTTGAAAAGCATGGCGTTGTTATAGATACTGCTCATCTTAACAGGCAAAGCTTTTTTGACCTTGTCAAAATAACTTCTCGCCCGCTCTTTAACTCGCATTCTGCTGTAGACGCGCTGTGTGAAACAACAAGAAATCTAACAGATGAACAGTTAAAACTCTTTAAAGACGGCGGGTTTATTGGCGTATACTTTGTGGGTAAATTTTTATCTACAGGCAAAGTGACCAGTGATACAGTGGCTGACCATATAGATTACATTGTGGATAAATGCGGAATAGATCATGTTGGCTTTGGCACAGACTTTAATGGAACTGATGAACTTCCTGAAGATGTGCGCGACTACAGTGATGTAGAAAATGTTTTGATGAAATTAAAAGCCCGAGGCTATGATGATATTTCACTTAATAAAATTAGGTATAATAATTTTTATAGCTATTTAACTAGAATTTAAATATTTTCTTAAGAAAAAATTAAAGTTTAAAAAATAATTAATTTTAAGGGTTGACAAATGTTAACCCTTATGATATTTTAAAAATAAAGGAGGAGAATGCGAAATGAATAAATTAAATAAAGTCGAAATTTTAAAATTAAATAATTTAAGCTTTTCGCATTGTGCCGAAATTAATTTTTGAAATTAAAAGCCTTTGCGAATTTTGCACAGGTTTTTTTATGCAAAAAAAGCTTAAAAAATTATTTTAGCAAGGGGTTTTTATGAAAAAATTAAAGGATAAAGAAAAAATAAATAATAAAGCTAGTTTAAAGCCGTATTTATCAAGATATAAATGGCAAATAATTTTATACATAATAATTTACGGTATAGCATCGGCGTGCGACATTTTAACCACAATTTTCTTTGCAAATATTATAGAAAAAATAACCTTTAATTTATATTTAGAGGCTATTTACGATTCATTAATTGTTTTAGGAATTATTTTAATAAAAAGGCTTGGTTGGTATCTATCAAATAGAATTTACTACAAATATACAAATAGAATAATGGCAGAACTAAATTTCGATTTAGCAAAACAAGCCTTTAAGCTAAACTCTAAAACCTATTCAGACAATGACATTGGCACCTTTGTTCAAAGAATTGTTTCCGACCCAGAGCGAATTGTAACAAACCTTTCCGATGTTATCATCACGCTTATGGATATGATTTCTGCTCTAGTTATAATTATTTACATCACAACTATTAATATATATATTTCACTAATACTTGTAGGCCTAATATTAATTTGCGGACTACTTGAAATTAGGCGTGTTAAGGTGTTTAAGAAAAACAGGGTAGACATGAGAAAGAAAAACGATAAAATCAACTCCTTAACCACGGAAATTGTAAGAAGTGAAAAGGACATAAAAAGTTTAGGGCTAGAAAGCAAACTGGAAGAGGTGTCTAAGGAAAATTATGATTTATATAAAAAGGCGTCATATAAGCTCAGTATGACGGACTGCAACTTTTGGAGTTTAAGGAATGTTTTAATAGAGGTCGTAACAATAGGTGTGCTAATACTTGGCATTTACTTTATGGATAAAGGCTTAATGACTTTAGCTGCATTTATGATAGTCTATTCAAACCGTGGATATATCTACGACCTAGTTTGGTCAGCGGGAAATATTAGCAGTAAATTTGCAGATATTAAAGTTTGCAAAGATAGAATGTTCGCTCTATTTGATGATGAAAGATTTGGAACTGAGCATTTTGGAAATGTTCATCTAGAAAAATTAAAGGGCGAAATAGAATTTAAACATGTAGCGTATTCCTATGTCGAATATGAGGATGACACTCAAGATAACGAGCAAAAGCTTAAAAAACGCCAAAAAAATGTGAAAAAAGAAAGAAAAATTGCTTCTACCAATCAAATTTTTAAAGATTTAAACTTTAAAATAGAACCAAATTCCACGGTGGCATTTGTAGGGCGCTCAGGAAGTGGTAAGTCTACAATCTTAAATCTTATGTCTAAAATGTATGTAGTTGATAGTGGTGAAATTTTGATAGACGGCGTAAATATCAACGACTTAGATAAAAAGAGTTTAAGAAATGGCATATCTCTTGTAAACCAATTCCCATATATATTTGATATGACAATAAGGGAAAATTTAAGTCTTGCAAAAACGGATGCCACTGAAGAGGAAATGATAGAAAGCCTTAAAAAGGCCAGCCTCTGGGACTTTGTTTCAAGTCTCTCTAAAGGCATAGACACGCGCGTTGGAGAGGGTGGAATAAAGCTTTCAGGCGGACAAAAGCAAAGGCTTGCAATTGCAAGAGCGTTACTAAGAAATTCTTCCATAATTATTTTTGATGAAAGCACATCTAGCCTAGACAACTTTGCTCAAGAGGATATAAAAAAGAGCATAGATGCTTTGAAAGGTGAAAGCACAATTATAATAGTTGCGCACAGGCTTTCAACCATAAGGAATTCCGATGTCATATATTTCCTAGATCAAGGCAATATTTTAGATGTTGGAACCTTTGAAGAACTTTTTGAAAGAAACGAACTATTTAAAAGTATGTTTGTGGCAGAAAATTTAACATAATGAATAAAAGCCAAATTTTTACACACTCTAAGTTTAGAGGAGGTAAAAATGGTAATAGCAAATATAATCAGTTTTATTATTTTGCTCATTGGTGGCTTAAATTGGGGTTTGGTTGGCATATTCAACTTTAACCTTGTGGACTGGATATTTGGAGGCTACAATGCAGGATCAATAATAGTGTATATACTAGTATTAATATCAGCAATTTGGCTAATAATATCTGCCTGCATGAGAAGAAGCATAATTTTGCACTCAGATAGAGATTAGGAAACTATAGTAACAAAACCACGCTTTGTGCGTGGTTTTGTTTTGCGTTTATAATTAATTGTTTTTAAAATTTGTTTACTTTACATTTTCAAATCTTCGTTGAATTTCGCGGGCACCTAGAACTTTGGCTATGGAATATATGTCGGGTGAGTTCTTCCTGCCAGTTAGCGCAAGCCTTATATAGGTGCAGACATCGGCTACATTTCCTTTGTAGTTTTCAGGGCTCTGCTTGTATGCCTTGTTGTCCGTGGCATAGCCAAGGGTGCTTGCCATTTCCTTTATTCTAGCAAACCATGTTTCCTTGTCGTCTTCGGCGTTATATACTTCCATATACGCGCGCACTACTTCTTTAAGCTTTTTCTTATCTATGCCGTCTAGTTCGTAATTCTTTATGCCATAAAACATATAGTCATAATAGTGTTTTACTTCGCTCCACTTTGATATATCCTTTCTAGGCTTTGGAGTGTCACGGTCTATGTTTAAAACTGCCTTAGAAAAATCTTGATTTTCAGTTAGAGTTTTAAAGAATTCAACATCATATCTGTTTGCCCATTCAGCGAGCATACGGTAAACTTCGTCTGCGGAAAGATGGGAGATATAGTTTTTAGAGATGTCAGCAAGCTTTACAAAGTCGAACATCGGGTTGTTTGAACCAATCTTTTCAATAGAGAATGGAAATTCTTTATAGGAAAGGGTAGGGTTGTTTGTGCGCCAAATTTCAAAGTCGGAATTAAGTAGGTTTAAAAGATATTCAATAACTGCAATTTTAGGATAGCCTTCCTCTATGAAATATCTTACATCTGCTTCTGGGTCCTTACGCTTACTTAGTTTACGCTTATTGCCGTTTTCATCCAGTTTGCATATAACTGGTGTGTGTGCGTATTTTGGGGGTTTAAATCCTAGCGCTTTAAAGACCTCTAGGTGTGCAGAAAGTGATGGATACCATTCCTCTCCACGAACTACAATTGTAGTTCCCATAAGGCTATCATCTACAGCGTGCGCAAAGGCGTAAGGTGGAATTCCGTTGCTCTTCATGAGAACTATATCTTTGGCGTTCTCTCTAATTTCACGCTCACCCTTAATTAGGTCTACTATTTTTATTGTCTTGTTTGGGTCGCCAGCACTCTTTAATTTTAAGGCAAATTCCTCGCCCGAGGCTAGTTTTTCTTTAATTTCATCTAGCGTCAAGTTTCTGCAAGGATCGTGTTCCTCAATTTCACCTGTTTCCTCAAGCTGTTTTTGTCTGCGCTCTTCCACATCTTCAAGCCCCTCAGTTTTTTTGCAAAAGCAGGGGAAAGCCTTGCCCTTTTCTACTAGATATTTGGCAAAAGATTGATAAATTCCTAGACGCTTACTTTGAATGTAATCGCCATAATTTCCAACTTGTGGAAGTTCATCACCGCGGTAGCCTTCATCTGGAGATAGGTCGTAGGATACAAGCATATTGTAGGCTATGTCTCCTGCATTATCAATAAGGCGCTTTTGGTCGGTATCCTCAAGCCTTAAATAGAAGATTCCGCCTGTTTTTCTTGCTGTTAGTTTGTTAATTAATGCACTGTAGGCATGCCCTGTGTGAAGATAGCCTGTAGGGCTTGGGGCAAGCCTCGTAACTTCAGCTCCGCGCTTTAATTCGCGTTTAGGATATTTTTCTAGCCAGTAATTAACATCCTTTGCGTTTGGATAAAGTAAATTTGCTAATAATTTTGTGTCCATCTATTCTTCTGCTCCTATAAGTTTTAGTGTAGAGTTATATAGAACCTCTACATAACTATTTAAAAAGCTGTCTATTTTTGTTTTGTGTGCGAGTTCTAATTTATCTTGTGTGTCTACATTTAAATAATCTATTTCATCAAGTGCAGTTTGGTATAGTTCTATTTCTGCCATAAATCTTTCATAGACATCATTCCATTCTGCAAAACTTGTGCTAATAAAGTTTGTTTGGTCTGTGAGTTTAGAGTTTAAATCGTCTATATAAGCTTTAATTTCGCTAACTTCTTGGTATTCGCCGTCAAACTCGCCAAAGGCATAAAGGTTATAGGAATATATTATTCTAGCCATGCTTGATGTGTAACAATATTTTATATCAGAGTTTTCTGCAGTGGAAATTTGATTGTAAGAAAGCTCATAGGTATCTAAAAAGCTTATGTTTGTTTGGCTAACTTTTAGTATAAGTGAGGAAAAGGCTCTTTTATATTCCTTTAACTCTTGAAGCGCGTTTGCGCTATTTGGTATATCTTGTACATCTTTAACTGCATTTTCAAACTCGGATTTTGCTGTACGGAAAGCGCTTATTTCCTCATCAAGTTCTACAATTTCCTCTCTTAAACTGTTGTGCGCATCTCTAACACTTCCGTCTGTAACTTTAAGCGTTACAATGCCAAAGTTTTTATAATATCTTTTTGTAATATCAAAACTTAGCTTTAACATCTCTTCATAATTTTTAAGTGAGGCAAACTCGCTGTCCTCTAAGTTTATAGCATCTTGAACATTTGAAATGTATACTAAATTGTCTGAATAAAAGATGTCGCTATTTTTTGGTGAGGCGTCTGTGCCTAAAATAAGTTCATATTGGGTAAGGGTTTGCTTCCAAAACTCATCTGTTTCACCGCAGGCGGTGAATATAAAGGCAAAACAGAACATTAGCATAATGCAGGCAATTTTTTTCATGCTTCCACCTCCTTAATTAAATCGAATGAAGCGTTTATCGCGTCTACATTATCTTGAGTAAAGATAAAGGTTGTAAGCGCGCTTTTATATATAAAGATTGTGTTGTTATAAAAAACTAAAGCGGTCATATCTTCTTTAACCTTTTCCGCAGTTTGAGTTGCGTGGTATACAAAGGTTGCAGAATAGGCGTTCACCTCTATGCCTCTTGTTGTGCTATTGTATATAATTTCGCCAGCGTATTTAAATACATCTATATTAGCTTCAGTGATTAGCTTATATTTTTCTAAAAACTTCTCCGCATAGCTGTTTTGGTCTGTTTGACTTAAAGTGGTATCAAATAGCGGTTTTATAAACTCATCGCAATAGCTATAGAACTCTTCATATGCCTGCTTTGCTGTAGATAGTGCATTGTTTAAGTTGTTAACCTCAGTGTTGTAGCTATCTGAGCGATAGGTATAGGCTAGGTTTTGGCTAATAAAGCCCGAAAGCACTTCCATTAATGCAGTGTTTACCCTGTTGTAATTGTTTAAAGTCGTGGTGTTTTTAGAGCTTAAGTTTTCAAAAGCCTCAATGCCCGTTACATAGTAAAGAGTGTTATCTGTTATTTGATCATTTTCCAAATGGTCATCACGGTTGTAGAGCGAAATAGCGTCATCGAAGTTTGTTTTGGCTTGGCTGAGCGCGGGCTCGGGTAAGAGCACGGTTACGAGAATTATTGCTACAATTGCCGTGAGTAAAACAATGGAAAAGAATATAATTCTACCTTTTTTTGTTTTTAACATAATTTTCTCCTTCAAGGCTATGTTACCACATTTTTGAAAGAAATAAAAGTATTTTTTGTCAGTATAACTTGAATTTGAGCATTTTTGCACTTAAACTCATTAAAAAAGGGGAAAATTATGGAAATAAAATCATCACTTGAAGAACTTGAAAAGCGTATTGCAATGCTAAGAAAGGCGGCGGCGCTTGCAAAAGATTTAAAAGGTTTAAAGGAAGAAGTGGAGGCACTTTTAACAAGACTGTTGAATTTAGAAAGCTACTTTGAGCAGACTGAGCAGAACAAGCAGGATATTATAGAAATAAAGACATCACTTCAAACTGCAACAAATAAAATATCCACGCTTGAAACAAGCCTTGCCACAACGCAGGAAAATTTAAGTAAAGCTGAAGATGATATAGCACTATTACAAACTATTGTAAACGGCATCCACAGCGAAATAGATTTAATTGATGACCAAATTGTAAGCTTGGATACAGAGATAGAGGAACTAGACGAGGGTTTAACTACAGTAAACAACCAAATTTCCACGATAAACGGAAATATTTCTGGAATAAACTCAGATATAGAGCAGATAGAAAACAGTATGATTACCTTAGAAAATTCTATGTCCACCTTGCAAAACACGGTAAGCACGCTCTCTACCGATTTTAGCACTCTTGAAACTAGTGTTTCAGGCTATGGAGATAGGCTCACCGATGTTGAAGAAGAGGCCAGCTCTAACACCTATTCTATAAGCACAATTCAAAACAACATATCTAGCATCCAAGGCAATATCTCTGCAATTCAAGAGGATATCACCGCGCTAGAGGGCTCGTATAATGGCATGGAGCTTTTAATTAGCGCCATAAACGCACAGTTTGATACTGTGGACGAAAATATAGATGAAATAGAGGGCAATATAAGCACTCTTCAAAGCTCGGTGTCCTCACTTTCAAATACTGTAAGCAGTCATACAAGCCAGATAAGCTCGCTAAACACTTCTGTTCAGGATATGGAAACGGATATTGGAACGCTTCAAAGTAATTATTCCACACTTTCAACCACTGTAAGTGGTCACACTACAGCGCTCAGCACTGCGCAGAGTGATATCTCCACGCTTGAAAATAGTTTAAGCACTCTTTCTAGCACGGTTGGCGAGCATACCACAGCGCTCAGCACACACAACACACAACTAGGAAATGTGGAGGATGACCTAGAGAGCTTGGATGATAGAGTAACCGCCCTTGAGAGTGGAAGTGGTGGCGGAGGAGGCTCAAGTGTTATAGAAACTTTCAACATGGGCGTGGAAGAAAAGATAATGTTTGGTAATAGAGATGATTATAACAATACAATATACATCTTCTTTAGATGTGAACCGACCGCTAGAATTGTGGCACACTTAGAACTGAATATAACAAGCTTTCCAACTACAGCGGATGAAGCTACCTTTAAAGTGTATCTAGACGATGACACCTTAGAGCTAGCCTCCTTTACTTTTACAGAAAATTTCACTGAAAATATGACAATTCCGCTAGACTTTTCTTTCTTTCCTAAAAAGAACAACTATCGCATAAAGATAGTAAGCGAGGGCGCTATATTTTATTATTCTGTTATAGACAATGTGCTAATAAACATACAGGGCAGAAATGTTATGATATTAAACCGTCAGCACGAGCTTAATGTGCAATATTTAGACGGAAGCTATTATATCACAAAGCAGTCGGGCAACCAAGCCACATACCTTGTTCAAACCACGCCAAACCTTTCTGAAACGGGAACTGCAATTGCAGACTGCTCGGGCTATTGTTTTCAGTATAGGCTATATCAAAACAGACTTTACACGAGTTCAACGGGCTGGATTCAGAGTTCTACAAAATATGTAGTAATGGTAACCAATGTTAGCTCCTCTTATAACGGCGCGGTATTAACCGTGGGAAGCACAAACCCAAGCTCTCGTGGCACGGGCACTTACGACCTTTATTATAACCTCAGAAGCGGGCTTACAAATTACGCGCTCTGTGGAACAATGTTAAATGGAGAGGTAAAAATTGCGCTGAGTTCTAAATTTAATTCATCCACGGCAAGCGACTATCAAGTTACACTAAACGATGTTCCGCTTGAAAACAAATATGTTCAATGTGTGCCAGTTGTGGATAACTTTGTTACTTCTAGAGAGGATAATAGCACGGCGGGCTACATACTTTTAGACAATAACGGCGAGCTCTTCTATTTGCCCGACCGCCATGCTACCTACTTGTTGAGTTTGGGCACGGGCACTCAGCCAAATGCGTATATTCAATCGGATAACACTACAATAAATGTGTATTACACGCACTGCAATTCTCTATACAAGAAGACGCTTGTAAAAAATAGCCAAACGGGAATGTTTGAACTTTCTAGCGGAGTAATGGTCATGCCAGGCGTTACGGAGTATATAGAAGGGGTGAACGGCTTAAGTATACAAAAAATAGATGGAGAATATGTTGTGGTTCAGCCTTGACATATTTTTTTAATTTGGTATACTTAAATAAAGGAGAAGCCTATGTGGTATGAAACCCCAACAGATTTAGATTCATTCTTTTTTTCATCCTTAGATAAATATGAGGAACTTATAGCTCCAACAGGGGATGAAAATTTTGATAAATTTTCAAAGCGCTTCTATAGAAAAAATCTAGCTCAAAGGAAACAAGAGCTTGTAAGGACTATGAAAGTTTCTGCCACAAAGCGCGCCTTGCTTGAAGATTTCAAGAGTAATATCTCGGACTATGAAATGAGGGCGTCTGAGCACAACTGGCCCTATCAAACAATTGAAGAGAGAGAAAGGAACTTGAGTATTTACAACTTTTTATGTGCCAATTTAAACACCGTTACAAGAAAGATAACCTTAAATAGGCTTACAAAGGAATATTTTGAGGCGAAAAATGAGCTTATAGCCATAGAGAGCGTAAGCCAAGATGAAAGCCGTAAAAGAAAACTTTCCGACCTTAAAATGGCAGATATCTTTTACCGCTCCCTTGAAAGAACATTTTTAAACTATTTAAAGGCGCATCCTCTAACTGAGTTTGCTAAAAAATATAATTTGTCGCCAAGAACTTATAACAGAGATTTTTTTGACAGCCATATAAAGGAAATTAAAAGTTTAAACCCAAGGCGCAGTCAAGAGCCATCTAAATAGAAAAATAATAAAATATCACCAGTTTATTGGGGCGCCCCAATAAACTGGTGATATTTTTTATAAATTCTTTATTTCTTTTACCTTTTTTAGCATCTTTGTATGGGTGTCTGGATAAGTTAGGTTTGTTGGTTCGTCCTCAAAAAAGCCCACTTCTTCAATTTCAGAATTTGGCAAGTTTTCAAACTTTTTAATTTCTGCAAAGCATAGCAAAGCATATTTGGAAATGGAATATACGCATATAGGTTCTATATCAAATTCAACAGCGCCTGTTTCTTCATATAGCTCTCTTTTAATAGCTTCTTGCCAAGTTTCTCCCTCTTCAATATGTCCGCCAGGAATTTCCCAAGAAGTTTTACCTTTTTGCCTTACATAAACCCATTTTCCGTTGTATCTACACACGGCTACTACTCTGGTGTATAAGCTCTTGTCTATAGCATTTAAATCATAAAAATTAATTTCAAACATTTTTCCTCCTAAATAACATAAAATTCAAATAAATTTATTATCATGCCAATAATTGCACTGAAGACATAGAGCATTCCAAGGATAAATAAATTTTCCTTTATGTTTTTGTTTTTAGTAAATAGTATTATTAGCCCAAGCCCAGCGCCCGCGCATAGGCCGGCTACTAAACTTCCAAAGCTTAAAACGCCTGAGAAGAAAAGCTCACAAAATAGCACGCTAATTGCACAGCTAGGAATAAGCCCAATTAATGCAACAAGAAGTGGCTGGAATATGCTGTTAGAAACAAGCACGGCAGATATATTTTCTATACCAATAAAATATACTAGCAGATTTATTATAAGAGAGGCAACTAATAGATAAAAGGCAATATCTAAGGTATGCTCTAAGGCGTGTAAAAAAATGTTATCTGCGCACTTATCGTGCCCGCAAGTTTTAACTTTAGCTTCGTTATGTTCGTGATGATGATGACAACCGCAGTGGTCCACCTCTTCCTCTTCAATTCCAGAAAAATGACAGGCGGAGTTTAAATTTTTAGCGGGAACTACAGCGCGTTTTCTAACAAGCACATAGTCTACAAGATAGCCAAAGCCCACTCCGCACACAAATTTAATTGCCAGCAAAGCCAAAATTGTTACAATGCTATTTGGTTCGGAAAGCATAACGGGCAGGGCCTCATCCGAGGTTGCAAGAAACACAGCAATAAGCGTGCCCATAGTGATATGTCTTTTAGAGTAAAGGTCTGCCATAACGCCAGAGAACCCGCACTGAGGAATTTGCCCAAGCGCACTAGCCACAAGCGGACCAGTTTTTTTAGAGGTTTTTAAAATATTTTTATGTGAAAAGAAAGCCACCAACAGATACACAAGGTATAAAATTGGCAGAGCTTTTAAAGTATCAAAAAAAGCATCTTCTATAGCTTCAAACATAATCTCTCTTTAATAAACGATTAATACTATTACATTCTATCAAAAAAATCAAGAGAAAAATTAGCAAAATTCACTAAATTTGTGGAAGAATGTAGGCTATAAGAGTTGAAATAAAAAAATATATGTAATTCGCTTGACAAAAATGCGGGGGGGGATAGAATTTATTAGCAAAAAAAATTATGTTATTTTATTATAGTATTTATAAACAATTATTACTTTTATATAGATAAAATATATAAGTTAATTATTTTTTGCTTATGTTTATTAAAGAATTTGTTAAATTTACTTTGATTTTATTGACTAATAATCTATAATAAAATTATAATCAATATTGAATAAAAAAAGGGTAAATTTAACAAAATAAACAAAGGAGTAAATATGAAAAGAACAAGAATAGTAGCACTTGTATCAACACTATGTATATGTCTTGCATTGTTTGCCACAGGAGTATGGGCAATAGCTTCAACTGTTATATTTGGCTTAAATGGAAATTTAAAATACTATCCAGAGGGTGTATATGTAGAGCTAAGCGGGCAGGTGTATAGGGGAGATAGTTTAGACACACTAGAGCCAATTACAACAGACCCTAGGTTTACATTAGAAAAACAGACAAACTTTGATAATAGTACAGGGGAACCTAGTGCTAATTTTCCAATAGCAGATTGGAATATAGGTAGTTTACCATTTGCGCCACAGTTAAGATATATTAAGATAGAAGTAAATGTTAAAAATTATTCTGATTTTGAAATATTAGGAACGCCAACAATAACAGGTATAGATACAGCTGATAGTAATATAACCGTAACAGATCCAGGATATGTTTATGCCTACATTGGTGAAACAGGAACATACGAATTAATATTACAATTAAAAGACAATGCTACAGAGATATCAAGTAAGAATATAACCATATCCTTTGATATAGAAAAAGCAGTGGCTAATTATAGTTATTTTAATATTGTAGATAATCAAATAAAAGGATTAGATACAGAACATTATAAAGCACCATATCCAGAAATATTAATAGTTCCAGGGGTAAGTGAAGGTGGAACAACCCCTTTGTCTATTCGGGATGAAACATCTTCAGATTATGCTTTTAAAGGTTTAAACTCATCAATAGTAATATTACAAGACGGGTTAACAAGTACAGGTTCTCATGCCTTTCGAGATTGCAGCAGTTTAACCAGTATAGAAATCCCAAGCAGTGTAACAAGTATAGGTGATGCTGCCTTTGCTGGTTGCAGTAGTTTAACCAGCATAGAAATTTCAAGCAGTGTAACAAGCATAGGTAATTCTGCCTTTTCTAATTGCAGTAGTTTAACCAGTATAGAAATCCCAAGCAGTGTAACAAGCATAGATGATTATGCCTTTAGGGGTTGCAGTAGTTTAACCAGCATAGAAATCCCAAGCAGTGTAACAAGTATAGGTGGTTTTGCCTTTAGGGATTGCAGTAGTTTAACCAGCATAGAAATCCAAAGCGGTGTAACAAGTATAGGTGTTTCTGCCTTTGAGGGTTGCAGAAGTTTAACCAGCATAAAAATCCCAAGCAGTGTAAAAAGTATAGGTACTAGTGTCTTTAAAGGTTGCAGTAGTTTAACCAGTATAAAAATCCCAAGCAGTGTAACAAGAATAGGTTCTGGTGCCTTTAGGGAATGCAGTAGTTTAAGCAGCATAGAAATCCCAAGCAGTGTAACAAGTATAGGTACTAATGTCTTTTATGGTTGCAGTGGTTTAAGCAGTATAACCTTTGGGGAAAATTCTAAACTTGCAAGTATAGGTTATAATGCCTTTGATGGTTGCAGTAGTTTAACCAGTATAGAAATCCCAAGCGGTGTAACAACTATAAGGGATGATGCCTTTTCTGGTTGTTCTAAATTAAGCACCATAACCATTCAAGCCACCACACCTCCATCTTTAGGTTCTAGTGCTATACCAAGCAATGTGAATAAAATCTATGTTCCATCGGGGAGTGTAAGTACTTACCAGTCGGCAAGTGGGTGGTCTAGCTATTCAAGTAAAATTTCTGCTATACAATAATTTTTAATTTTAATAAAACAGTCCTTAAGTTTTAGGGCTGTTTTTTTCAAAATATTTAATTGTTTAAAATGTTGGAACATTACAAAGGAGTTCGTGTTTATTTTAATGTATTATTTTCTAATTAAGGCTTATTTTTTTATTTTAAATAATTATACATAATATATATTTTCTAAATTTTCTAATTGTATATCTATATCTTTAATTTATGAATTTTTGTCTATTTAAACAAATTTATATTTACTATTATTTTTTATTTGTGTTATAATAGTGGCATGAAACCTATTGTGGCAGTGTCTACTCCTGTGGGGGCGGGCGCTATTAGCATTGTTAGACTTAGCGGTGACGGCGCGCTAGATATCGCGCTCAAAGTTTTTTCATGCAAACAAAAAATTCAGCCAAGGCTCGTTACCCTTGGTACTTTTTCCTATAACGGAATTAAGGAAAGGTGTTTGCTTGTATATTTTAAAGCGCCACATTCCTATACGGGCGAGGACATTGTGGAATTTCAGTGCCATGGCGGGGAACTCTTAACAAGAGAGGTTTTAAAGGCGCTTGTTGAAAACGGCGCAAGGCTTGCAGAAAACGGTGAGTTCACAAAGCGTGCCTTTTTAAATGGCAAGGTCAGCCTTGATAGCGCAGAGGGAATTATAGATGTAATCAACGCGGGAACTGAGGCAGAACTTAAAGCGGGCTACAATTTGATGAGCGGAAAACTATACAGCGAAGTAAAAGCACTTCAAGAAAGTATAACAGACGAGCTTGCTAGCATAGATATGACGCTAGACTATCCAGAACATGACGATGAGGGCGAAACGCTGGCTCACACAAAGAATGTGCTAGTTGAGGTAGAAAAAAAGCTAAACGAGCTTTTAAGCACGGCGAGCGCGGGCAAGCTGATTAAGTCGGGGGTAAATGCAATAATAGTGGGCAAGCCAAATGTGGGCAAAAGCAGTTTGTTGAACGCACTTCTTGGCGAGGACAGGGCAATAGTTACAGACATTGCAGGCACAACGCGTGATACCATTACAGAGAGCATTTCCTATAAGGATATTAAAATAAATTTCATAGACACAGCAGGCGTGCACGACAGCACAAATCTTGTGGAACAACTGGGCATAGATAGAACTAAAAAGGCGCTTGAAAGCGCGGACATCGTGCTTTTAATGCTGGATAGTTCAAGTAAGCTTTCAGAGGAAGATAGAGAGCTTTTAAAGCTTACCGAGAATAAAAAGCGCATAATAATTTTAAATAAGGCAGATAAGAAAAAGGCACTTGAAATTAAGGATAAATACATTTTAATAAGCGCAAAGAATGGGGAAAATATAGAAAGGGTAAAGGAGGAGATATACTCCACTTTTGCAAGCGGAACAATAGACACCTCTGGCTTAATTTTAACAAATGTTAGGCACATAGAGGCGCTTGAAAGCGCGCATAAAATTTGCGAGGAAACAATAGACGCGTGTGAAATTCACACGCCAGATATAGTAAGCTTCATGCTCAAAGAGCTTTGGGCAGAGCTAGGAAAAATTACAGGAGAAACGGAAACGGAAAGCATTATAGATGCAATCTTTTCTAAATTTTGTTTGGGAAAATGAAAAAGGTTTATGATAGCATAGTTATAGGTGCAGGGCATGCGGGCTGTGAGTCAGCCCTTGCTCTTTCACGCCTTGGAAATAAAACCCTACTTCTCACACTAAATTTGGATGCCATTGCCTTTCTTGCTTGCAACCCATCTATTGGCGGAACGGCCAAAGGACACTTAGTTTGCGAAATAGATGCGCTCGGCGGGGAGATGGGTAAAAACACGGACCAAACGCTTATTCAACTTAGAATGTTAAATCGTGGTAAAGGTCCAGCGGTGTATAGCTTGCGTGCTCAGGCGGATAAGGAAAAATATCACTTAAGAATGAAGCGCGTGCTAGAGGAGCAGGAAAACCTCACGCTAAAACAGAGCGAGGCGGTTAAAATTTTAACCAGAAGCGGAAAAGTTGTAGGCATAAAAACTGCAATGGGTGAAAGCTTTTACGCAAAGAGCGTTGTGATAAGCACAGGTGTGTATTTAAAGAGTAGAATAATAATCGGCGATTACACTAAAAACAGTGGGCCAAATGGCTTTGCGCCCGCAAATGAACTTACAAAAAGTTTAATTAATCTCGGCTTTGAAGTAAGACGCTTTAAAACGGGAACGCCTGCAAGAATAAACGGAAAAAGCATAGATTTTTCCGAACTTGAAGTGCAGTACGGGGAAGAAGATATTCAAAGCTTTAGTTTTATGACTACTAATAAGCCTAAGAATAAAACGGTGTGCTATCTAACCTATACGAATAAGAACACCCACGAGGTTATTTTAAAAAACCTTTCGCGCGCGCCTATGTATTCAGGTGCAATTAAGGGCACGGGTCCAAGATATTGCCCCTCTATTGAAGACAAGATAGTTCGCTTTAAAGATAAAGAGCGTCATCAAATTTTCTTAGAACCAGAGGGGCTAGATACTAACGAGTTCTACATTCAGGGCGTGAGCACTTCTCTTCCTTACGATGTGCAGGAGGAGATGTATCACACAATAAAGGGCTTAGAGCACGCTAGCATAATGCGTAACGCCTATGCTATAGAATACGATTGCATTAATCCGCTTGAACTCTATCCAACCCTGGAAGCAAAAAAGGTTAAAGGGCTATTTTTTGCGGGACAGGTAAACGGCACTAGTGGCTATGAGGAGGCGGCGGCTCAGGGGCTAATTGCTGGGATAAACGCAAGTGCTTACAACGCGGGCAAAGAGATGCTTGTTTTAAAACGCAACCAAAGCTATATTGGCGTTCTCATTGATGACCTAGTAACTAAAGGCACGAACGAGCCCTATAGAATGATGACCTCGCGTGCGGAATACAGGCTCTATCTTCGCCAAGACAACGCAGATTTAAGGCTTACAGAGATAGGAAGAAAGATAGGCCTCGTGGACGACAAGCGCTATAAAAAATTTAAGGAAAAATTAAAGAAAATAAAACTTGCTCGTGAAAGGTTAAAAATAAAAATTAAACTGGATGAAAAATTAAAAAAATTCTTACAAGAAAATAATGAAAATATTCCAAAACAGAGTTTAACAGTTTACGATTTAATTAAAAGAAATAATATAGACGCCTTTAAATTAAATAGCGAATTTAATGTGTTTGAGGGCTTTGATAATAACATAATAAATACAATAAATATTGAGGTAAAATACGAGGGTTATTTAAGGCAACAAGAGGACGATATTAAAAAACTCGAGCGCGAGGAAAGCCTGGAAATTCCTGAGGAGATCGACTATTTAAATTTAAAAGGCCTCAGGCTTGAAGCAAGGCAAAAATTAGATAAAATTAGGCCAAAAACAATTTCTCAGGCGTCTAGAATTTCTGGCGTTTCGCCAGCGGATATTTCCGTGTTAATAATATATTTAAAGTTGAGAGAAAATGGAAAAAATTAATTTATTTAAAAAATATAATTTAATTTTAGATGAGGAAAAATTAAATAAACTAAATGAATTTTATAAAAATTTAATTTTTTATAATAATAGTTTTAATTTAACAAATATCACGGAAGAAAATGATGTTTTTATTAAACATTTTTTAGATAGCATTTATCCGCAATATTTAATTAAAGAAAATTCAAGTGTATTAGATATTGGCGCGGGCGCGGGTTTTCCAAGCTTGCCACTTAAAATATATAGGCCAGATTTAAAAATCACTATGATAGATAGCCTAAATAAGCGCGTAAACTTTTTAAAGGAAATGATAAGCGTTTTAAATTTAAAAGATATTTCTGCTACTCATACAAGGGCTGAGGACTTTGCTTTAAAAAATAGAGAGAGCTTTGATTATGTAATAGTTCGTGCGGTTGCAAAGCTAAACACCCTTGTTGAATATGCGCTTCCGTTTTTAAAACTTCAGGGGGAGCTTCTTGCCTATAAGGGCGCAGAAGTGGAAGAGGAAATTTTGCAGTGTGAGAGCGCGCTAAAAATTTTGGGCGGAAAAATAGAGTGCGTAGAAAAGTTTGAGCTTGAGGGAAATAGTAGAAGCATTGTAGTAATTAAAAAAATTTCTCAAACGCCAGCAAAATACCCAAGAGGAAAAAATTTACCAAAATTAAAACCGTTATAAGCCTATGAAAGTTAAGAGTTTAAAACTAAATAACTACAGGAACTACTCAGATTTTAGGGTAGAGTTTTCTGATGGCTTAAATATAATAAAGGGCGCAAATGCGCAGGGCAAAACAAATTTAATAGAGGCCATATATATGTGCAGTATTGGCAAAAGCTTAAGGGCAACCAAAGAACGCCAAGCCATAATGTGGGATAAGGAGCGGGCTTATATCTCGCTAGAGGTTGAAAAAAAGTTTGGCAAAAGTAGCATAGAGATAATCTTGTCTAAAACCGCAAAAAAAACTGTTAGGATAAACAAAATCCCAATAAAAAAGATAGGCGAACTTCTTGGCGAGCTAAACGCCGTGTTCTTTTCGCCAGATGAACTTAAACTAATTAAGGAAAGTCCAGAAGATAGGCGTAGGTTTATGGATATAAGCTTATCTCAGATGAGCAAGGCTTACTTCTATCTGCTTGGAAAATACGAGAGAATCTTAGCCAACAGAAATAAACTCTTAAAAGAGGAACTTTCAAGGGAAAAGCTTTTAAGCACGCTTTCTATTTGGGATGAGCAACTTAGCACTGTAGGAAGCAAAATAATTTTAAGTAGAATTCATTTTTTGGAGAGCTTGGCGCCCTATGCGCTTTTAAGCCATAAATATCTAACCTCAGATGCCGAAGAGTTAAAGCTAGAATATACTGGGCTTACGGGCAAAACAGAGGAAGAGGTCAAACAAAAATTTTTGCAGGCACTAAATAAAAATTTAGAAAAGGACATAAGGCTTTGTTACACAAGCGTAGGTCCACACCGTGATGATATAAAGGTGACCGTAAACGGCATAGATGTTAGAGCTTTTGGCTCTCAGGGTCAACAGCGAACAACGGCGTTGTCACTAAAGCTTGCCGAGCTTGAAATTATTGAAAAGCAGACTGGTGAAAAGCCAATTTTACTATTAGATGATGTATTAAGCGAACTTGATGTAAATAGAAAGAAGCGTCTCCTCAATTTTTGCAAAAAAACTCAAACTTTTTTAACCTGCACGGAGTTTGAGGGTGAGGCGGACAAGGTGATAGTTATACAAAAAGGCAAATTATAGATAATATAACTAAATATATGGCAAACGGTGTAAACTTTGCCTTTTTTACAACATTTAACATAACTTTAACGCATAAAAGCCCAATAATAAAGGCGGAAATAAAAGCTAAAATTATTTGAAGCGGTGGAGCGTCAAAGAAAGGCACTCCTGTTTTTACGCATTCTAAAATTTCAAATAGCATAGAGCCAATAATTATTGGTATTGAAAGTATAAAGGAAAACTCCGCACACTCATCGCGGTTTGCGCCCTCCATAACGCCCGCGCAAATTGTAGAACCAGACCTAGATATCCCGGGGATTACAGCTATGCCTTGCATGATCCCAACAACTATTGCAGTTTTATAGCTGAACGCGTGGCTCGCCCGTTTTGCGCTCAAAAATTCTGTAAGCACTAAAAGTATGGCGGTTAGCATAAAGAAGATTGAAAGGTATGCCCCTGAAAACATACTTTTAAAAAAGCTTTCAAATATTAGCGCTATTACAACTGTAATAATGGTGGAAAGATATAGCTTTCTAGCAAGCGAGGAAAATGGGTGACGAATTAGCCACCAAATTTGCTTTCTTAAAACTATTACCACAGCAAATAGTGTGGCAAGATGTAAAAATACGGAAAAGCCAATAAAGTTATCCGATATATTAAAAATTTTGTTAAATAAAACTAAATGTCCGCTGGAAGAAACGGGCAAAAACTCTGTTGCTCCCTGAATTATTCCTAAAATTATTGCCTCTATAACGCTCATCAACATATTTTATGCAATTAGGTTTAGTTTTAATCTTAACTTATCCACAATTATGCGGATAGACCCATGTGGAAATGTGGATAACTTAGTAAATATTGACAAATTCCATGTAATATGCTATAATACCCAAAGGAGATTAACATGAACGAAATAGTTAAATTTTATACAATAAGCCAAGTGCCAAATGATGTTCAAAGGAAAAATTCTAGGAATGTAAGCCTTTTATATTTACAGACCGAGGATGAAGATATCACCAAAGTTGCGGTTACGGAAAATGGAAGTAGAAATTACTACATCTATAATAAAGGCAATTTAATTTTAGAAAAAAAGGATATCAGCGATAACCTCTACTATGTTATATCCAATAGGGGTAAACTAAGAGAAGTTAAAAAGCAAGTTACAGATATTGAGGTAAATGATAGACCATGTGAACTTTTTACATATCAAGGAAGGCTTCAAGGTTTGCAAGTTGTAAAGATAACTTTTAGTGGTAGAGAGGAATTTGAAAATTTTAAAAGGCCAACATGGTTTAAAGATGAACTTAAAAATCCAAACTATGAAAAGGGACTAGGAGATTTCCTTTCTATAGAAAAGGAATAGAAATTTCCCTATATTGCTTGACAAAGCCTAGTTTTTTTGATATCATAGCGTTTGCAAATTTAAGTGAGGTGAAATATGAAGAAAGAAATTCAACCAGATTATCACGAAGTTACAGTTACTTGTGCTTGTGGCAATACATTTAAAACCCGTTCCACAGTTAAAGGCGATGAGATTAAAGTTGACATTTGCAACAAATGCCATCCATTTTTCTCTGGAAAACAAAAGATTGTAGACTCAAGCGGGCGTGTTGAAAAGTTTAATAAAAAGATAGGCCGTTAAAATTTCGGCAAAAATTTAAAGCGTTAGGGTGTTTAACTCTAGCGCTTTTTTAATAAGCATATTTTAGCTTTTTAAAAAAGTAGTTAAAAATCTTTGCCTAAAATTATTTTATTGTGATATAATACTAAGGCAGGAGAAAATTGCCGTGAATAAAAAAGAACCTATGTATTTCGTCTATCCAGCTTATTTTGTTGAGGGCGATAGCGAAGTTGTTGTTAGTTTTCCAGACCTAGAACTCGTGATAGAGGGTGATACTTACGAGGAGGCTTTTTTATTCGCTAAAAACTATTTAAAAGAATTTTTCATCTACTCTTTAAAGTATGATTACGATATCCCCGAGCCATCTTTTTATAAAGATATAATTAAAAAAGGTGATAGGGCAATGCTTGTGGATACATTTGTTTTTCCAGGCGACCTAAAATAATCAGGAAGGGAAAAAGCATCGCGATGCTGTGATAACTAGCCAAACAGGACCAGAGAGTCTAGTTCACTAAACTCCTGTCTGGTCCTTTTGTCGAGCCTTGCTAGGCTCGTTTTTTTTGCCACTGATAATCGTTTCTATCTTTTTTAGAATAAACAATTATTAATTTTTACGACCTTAACCGTTTTAATATAATAAAATGCCACGCTTTTATAGTGTGACATTCTATTTTTCATGAAAATGATTATATATTCTTGTTGCTAAATTTAAATCTATGCCTTTAACTAAATTTAATTCCTCAATGCTGGCTTTTGCTACTTCATCTGAAGTTTTAAAGGTCTTTATAAGGTTTGCTTTTTTAATTTTTCCTAAACCTTTAATGTCATCTAGCGGGCTTTTAAAGGTGTTTTTATTTCTTAAGCTCTTATGAAAGGTTATGGCAAATCTGTGCGCTTCATCGCGAATGTTTTGCAGTATCTGAAGTTCCGCACTTCCACGCTTTAACATTTTTGGCGTGCTATCGTTTGGCAGATACACCTCTTCAAACTGCTTTGCTAAGCTAATTGTATCTATGTTGTATGGCTTTATCACTTCATAGGTTGAGGAAAGCTGACCTTTTCCACCATCTATTACAATTAAGTCTGGTTTGTTTTTAAAGCTTTCATTTTCTCCCTTATCTAGCTCGGATAGCCTTCTAGTTAGGGCTTCTTTTAAGCTTGCAAAGTCGTTAGGGCCCTCAACGGACCTAATTTTAAACTTTCTATAGTGTGAGCGTTTAGGCTCGCCGTTTTCAAACACCACCATGGAAGCAACGCTTAAAACTCCGCTAGTGTTAGAAATGTCGTAACACTCTATTCGTTTTGGAAGCCTTGATAGATTTAGCTCTTGTTGTAATTTTTCAAGCGCTCCGTAGGTCTTGTTGTATTTTTGTTTATCTCTAGTAATAAACTTTTCAAGATGTTCTCGCGCGTTTTTCTTTGCCATGTCTATAATAGATTTTTTATAGCCTTTTTGTGGAAAGATTATATCCGTTTTATGCTCTTCGCTTAAAAAATTTTCAAGCGCGGAAACATCTGCAATTTGACTGCTTACTAAAATTATCTTTGGCACTTTTTGATGCTTGTAATACTGAACTATAAAGCTGGAAAGTGCCTCGCCCTCGTCTATGCTGGCATCTATTACACTCAAATTTTGAACGCCTAAAATTTTACCTCCGCGAACAACAATTGTGCTAATAGCTCCGCTTAAGCCGTCACTATCGTAGGCAAAGGCATCCAGCGTGACATCTTTAGGCATATTTGCTATAACGCGTTCTTTAAGCTTTGCTATCATCTTTAGCCTGTCACGAAGTTCAAGTGCCTTTTCAAAGTTTTCGTTCTCTGCCTCTTTTTCCATCTTTTCTTTTAGTATTTTTTCTATAACATGGTCGTTTCCATTTAAAAAGTCTGTGATTTTATCTATAATTTTAGCATAATCCTCTTTAGAAATTCTTCCCGTACACGGGGCAGAGCATAGCCCTAAAGAGTAATTTAAACATTCGCGTTTAGCTTTTTTACCCTCAGTTATCTTTAAATTGCAAGTTCTAATTGGAAAGGCGCTGTTTATTGTCTTTAAAATTTCACCTGCATTTATTCCGCCAAAGTAAGGCCCAAAATATTTAGCCTTATCTTTTTTTAACCTCCTAACTATTTCAAGTTTAGGGAAGTCCTCTGTTTGAGAAATTTTAATATATGGAAAGGCCTTGCCGTCCTTTAAAAGTATGTTAAAAAAGGGTTGGTATTTTTTAATCAAGTTGCTTTCAAGGGCTAAGGCGTCCTGTTCGCTTAAGGTAATAAAATAGTCCAGATCGTAAATTTTTTCCACCATGGTTTTAACTTTAAGCGCATGAGAGGAATTTTTTCTAAAATACGAACTCACCCTGTTTTTTAAATTTTTAGCTTTACCAACATAAATCACTTCGCCGTCTATATTTCTCATAACATAAACGCCACTGTCCGTTGGTAAACTCTCTAGTTTTTGCTTTAGAATATCCGTCATGAGGTTATTATATACTTTAGGTTAAAAAATATCAAGTGTTGAGTGACAAAAAAGCACGCCCTTTGGCGTGCTCAGGCTGTTAAAAAACTGCGCGATGCATCGATAACTAGCCAAACAGGACCAGAGAGTCTAGTTAGCTAAACTCCTGCCTGGTCCTATTTGCCGAGACTTGCCTCGCTCGGTTAAATGAACAGCCTGTTAATTATCTACACTATAAAAAAAATAAATTACTTTTCTATTCCAAACCAATTGTTTGGTGTGTTGTGATACATATTCTTTATATCGGTTGGAGTAGTGTTTTCTAACAACATCAAATCTTCTGTCATAGTGTAAAGTTTGTCGTCTACAGATATGTAAACATTTTTTCTATCTTTAGCAGGAGTGAAATCGTAGATTTTCTTTTCCTTTTGAACATACAGGCTAATTCTTGTGTTTTTATCTCTAGTTATTTGGCTCATGGCCTCTAAAAATAGAGTTGGAGCTTTATTTATAGCCATTACATATTTATCGCCGAATGCATCTGATATGATGTTAGTTTGGCTATTTAGAACAATATACCTTCTAGCTTCTTTTACTTTTCTTAAAAAATCCATATAGCACCTCTAATAGTTTCAAGATTATTATATATCACGCGGGCTTTTCTGTCAATAGTCAATTTTTAAAAATATAGACCTTTCACACCTTTAATATATTTTTCATATATACACCTTGTGAAAGAATTTTTTGTTGGAGAAAGCAATGTCTATCCAAAAATAAAGGGTATAAAAAACAACTCCTACTATCAAGGCTTGCTTCAAAACTTGTATGCAGGCGGAGATGGTGAAATGGCGTGCTTTTTTCAATTTACATATCAAAGTTTTATACTCTCGCCCTTTGGAAGTGAACACTCTAAGCTCTTCAGCGAAATTGCAGAAGAGGACTTAGTTCACGCCAAACATTTAGCCGAGGGCATAATTAGCCTTGGTGGTGACCCTGCCTTTATGAGCACTCAAGGAGTATGGCTAAGTGGCAGAGTTGTAGACTATGTTAAAGGCGTAAAACAAATGGTGGGCATAAACATAGAAATTAAAGAAAAGCTAATAATAGATTACAAAACCACAATTGCTAAAATAGATGAACTAAGGCTTAGAAGAATGCTTGAAGGCATACTAGAGGAGGAAGAAAATCATCTAGCAAAATTAAAGACAATTTATAGGGCAATGCAATAAAATTAAAAATTTTATAAAAAATTGGCAAAATATTGATAAAAATTGCCAAAAAAATTGTTATTTTTATGTTTTAAGGCTTTTTTAACTAAAAATTTTTAAATATTACTAAAAGTCAAAAATAATTTTTGGCTTTTTTAATATTAATTTTTTTTGCGTTTTTATTTTTTTTCAGATTTCTTGCGCTAATATATAATTAAATATATTAATAAAAATTTATTAAAAATGTCGAATTTTGTTTGATAAAAAATATGTAAATAGTGTAAAATAACAAGGAATTAATACTTGCCATGAAATTACAAAAGAACCTAGGAGAGTTTTTATGAAAAAATTAAAGGTTTGTTTGCTCGCACTATGCTGTTTAGTAGTGGGAGTTTCACTTACAGCTTGTGGGCAACCTAAAATTAATTTTAATGAAGAGCAGATAATTTTATCTGTGGGGCAGGAAATTGACCCCGCAGAATTTGTTACGCTTGAAGGGGTGAATTTAGAAGATGTCACCTTTACCTCTGGCGACTCAAATATTTTATACATCAAACCAAACTCCATGTGGGCAGGAAGAAGTGCGGGAACTTGTATTGTATACGCACAAGCTGGCTCAACCTTTACTCAGGTGAGTGTAAGGGTAGAGGGCGAAAGCGTTAAGCTTAGCACGCCTCTAGGGCTTACTTACTCGGATGGAAAACTCTCTTGGCAAGAAGTAATTGAAAGTGTAAATGGTCAAACCTATGTGTGTGATAATTATGAACTAACTTTAACTCAGGGCGAGGATGTAACTGTAATTTCAAATATAGTAACAAATAGCTACTCTATGCAGAGTGCAGGAACTTTCACAGCAACTGTAAGAGCTGTGGGAGGCGCAAACTTTACTCCTTCAGAGCAGAGTGAGAGCTATACCTTCTCTGCCGTGTTTGGAGTTGATGATGTTAACTACGACAAAGAAACTTCAAAACTTTCTTGGGAAGACACAAAAAACACAGCAAACACCACTTACAGAGTAGTTAAAAATGGTGTTTATTTAGATAGCGTTATAACAAAAGGTGAACAAAATAGTTTTGAAGTAGCTTTGCCTCTATCTGGCGGGGAGAGCTTAAGCATTCAAGTTGTGGCTATGGTGGACAAGTTCAGCGCAAAAAGCGAGCTTTTAAAATTTTCCATGCTTGACGCTGTGGAAATTAAAGTAGAAAACGGCGAAATCACTTGGGATAGAGTTATTGGCGCAGAAAGCTATGAGGTGTTTGTTGAAAATGTTTCTACAGGAACTTCTACTTCAGAGGTAGTAACAGAAACCTCTTATAGCATCCAGGGTAAGAGTGCAGGCGAATACAGAATTTATGTAAAAGCTAAATCTTCTGAAAACTCTACTTTTGAAAGTCAAACTTCAAATATCCTTAATGTAACAAAACTTCCTGTGGCAAACCTTACATTTAACTATGATACCAATATGTTTACTGTAACTAACAGTCAAACATATGCTCCGGTTATAAGCATAAAGAACACGCGTACAGGCGCAGAGGAGATAGCTGAAAATAGTAGTTATACCTTTAGTAAATTAGACTCCGACACCTATAGTGTTTCAGCATACTTTAAAGCTCAAACAAACACTGAAATCAATGGTGATACTGGGGAAGGGTATGAAATTACACAGCTTGGCTCAGCCACACTTTCTCATGCCTATGCAAATGGAGTAAGCGAGGTTAGCTTTGATTCAATTTTAAACGCGCAGAATTTTGTAGTCTATAAAAAACTAGGCGAGGCAAACTTTGTTGAACTTGGAAGCTATGAGGCTACAGGCGAGGGCGTAGAAACCTTGAACTTAGGAAGCGGACTTTTCAATGAAGTGGGCGTGTATACGCTAAAGGTTGAGGCTAAAAACTCTGGGCTTGAAAGAAGTATATACTTAACTTCAGAGATGACAATAGACATAGAAAGGCTTCCACTTATTAGCAATGTCACAGTTTTAGATAACACAATATCTTGGGATAGTGTTCCAAACGCAACTGGTTATGAATACTATTTTGAAGTGTATGGTTCAGATAAGGCAGTTACAAGCGTTATGACAACAACTGCAAACAGCATAGAGCTTCCAAGCTTAGGCTACGGCGAATATACCTTTAAAGTTAGAGCGCTTGGAAATAATAGCGATGTACTTGATGCTTTAAATTATTCTGCTAGCGAAAAGATAACTATTACTGAAAGTTTGCTTGCGCCTACACTTGTATTTGACCGCGAAAGCAAAACCTTAACGCTTACACCTCAGGATAGTTTCCAAAATACTACATATCAATTAAAATTCTATAGCACGGATGGAACTCTTCAGTTCACTGAAAGCGTGCTTGAAGATGGAAAGATTGAAAAGAGCGTTGCAGAATATTTAAATCTTGCTGGTGTTTACAGAGTTACAGCTCAGGCAATAAACTCTAACCCACTTATCAACGATTCAAACATCTATGAAATTCATATACAAAAACTTATAGCTCCAAGCAAAATTAAAGTTCAAGGCGGAGTGGTAAGCACGGCAGATACAAGCTTTAACGGCAACACTGCAGTGCTTGGTAGCGACCCAACAATAATTAAAATAAACGGCGTAGAAGGCATAGTGCTTTCAAGCGAGCAGAGCGATTTCACCATTGAAGTGGCTTATAGGTCGGAAGAGTATAGAATTGAAAATGGCATTAGAACTTACTATCTAGATAGCGACTTCCAAACTTTTAAAGTTGAAAGGTTAGATACTCCTGTAAATTTGAGGTATGACTTTATAGAACAACAACTCGTTTGGGATGAAGTTTCAAATGTAGATAACTATAATGTATATATCAATAATCTTATTGTAAACGAGCCATTAGAAAACTACTATGCTTATGAAAGTACGGAGGCCTTTACAGCAAAGGTAAGTGCGGTTAAAGAGGATATAACTTCTCTTGGCGCAATTAGCGCTGGAGAGGTTGGATATATAACCTCCTATGTTAGCTCAGAGCTTCAAGTTAAAAAGGCGGATAGCCTTACAGGCTTAAAGTTAGATATAGGCGATAGCTTAACGCTTTCTTGGAATGCAGTTACAAATGTAAGCGAGATAAACTACAAGGTGTTAGTGGATGGTGAACAGGTTGGAGAGACAAATGAAAACACCTTTGTTCTTACTTCAGATTTCAGCCAGGCTAAGGTTTACACCATAGAGGTGCTTGCAAGCGGAAACACTTTCCTAGATGGCGAAAGCATGGCTATAACTCTAGAAAAACTAGTTGCACCTTCCGAGCTTGTTAAGGAGGCTGGCAAGGATATATATCATCTAGAACTCATAGCTGGCGCGGTAAGCTTTAGTGTAAACGGCGAGGTTAGCCAAAATATTAGCCTAGAGAGCTTGACGGCGGAAGAGGGCGAAGCAATAAAGCGCGTTAAGTTTAATGCAATCTCCTCTAGCGAAGTCCAAGACGGCAGATATTATCTATCAAGTGAAGAAAGTGAGTTTACATTTAGTCGTTTAAATGCTCCAACTAATCTTTCATACTCTGCTGACACTTTAAGCTGGAATGAAGTAGAAAATTCAAAATATGTTATAGAAATAACAAACGCTCAGGGCACAACTAGCTATCAAGCGGATACAAACAACTTGCAGGTTAGCGAGGTTGATAACTTCTCGTTTAGAGTAATGGCAGAGAGTATAAATGATATCAATAGCATTCAAGCCAATCAAACTGTAAACTTAAATTCTGTCTATTCAGAGAGTTTTGAAGTAGTAAAAGAAAATGCAGTACAGAACTTAAAACTTGAAGTAGAGGGCGGAAAGGTTAAAATCTCCTTCACATGGCAATCTAAACTTTCAAACACACCTAACTTTGAAATCTATTTAGATAGCGTTCTTGAAGCTAGTCAACCAACACTAGAAGAGAACACATACACCTATACATTTAGTCAGACTTTTGAAGAGGTTAAAACCTATGTGATATCTGTGCTAGTTAGCGGAGATGTGTTTATAGACTCAGATAGCCAAACTATATACGCTGAAAGGCTAAAAGCACCAGAGAGTGCTAGAGTTCAAAATGGCGTTTTTGAGGCAATCAATAATGTGAGCGCCAATATTAAAGGCATAGCATATAACGGCGAAATACTAAATAGCCTAGATTTAAACACTCTAGCTGAAAACACAGACCTTGAAATTTTAGTAAAATTTGTGGCTATAGACACGCAAGAAATTACAAACGGCTACTACTATCTTGATAGTGCGGAAACCACATTTAAGGCATATAAACTATTCACTCCGAGCACTCCAAGCGTGGCAGACGGAATGATATCTTGGAATGAAAACACACTTGCAGATAGCTATACTTTAAAGCTTACAAATAGTGATAATGTTAGCTATTTAATAGAAAACTTAACTCAAACTAGCATTTCAGTTCAAGATTCCAGACTTCTAAGTTTTGTTTCAGAAATAGGCGACTATAGCGTTCAAGTTAGATATATAGTTAGTGATGTAACAAACCTTTCACCATATATTCAAACTGAAAACGCTCCAGTTGCAAATGTAAGTTCAGATTATAGCCCTGTTTTCACTTTAACTAAACTGGATACCGTTAAAAATCTTGCTATAAGCGTAGATGAAGCGGACCCAGAGCAGAAAGAGGTTACTTTATCTTGGGATGCAGTAAGCGGAGCTAGCACCTATACGGTATTTATAAATAATGTAATAGTTTCAGAAATAGATGTTACAAACATTACATATACAGATGAGCTCTTAGCTAGCGGAAATTATACAGTTTCAGTAAGAGCAAACGGAGATGATAAAATAAGCTCGGAAACAGAGAGCGTGTCGTTTACTCGTCTTGCTCCTGTAACTAGCGGTAGCATAGACTATAACGCATATGCAACCTGGTCTAGGCTTGACGCAAACCCATATCACATTGTCATGTTTGTAGATTCAACGGGCGAGGTATTCTATCAAGGTGACACAGAAAATAATTATATGGACTTTGCTGAAAATTCTGGGCTAAATGGCTATGCTGGTGGCATTGTAAACTTCAAAGTTTTAGTAAAAGGCGATGGCTCAGCTACACTTTCCAGCCCATACTTTAATTTTGATGCTGTAAAACTCACTGCTCCTAATGTAAATATGTATGCTTCATACATGACCATTGAAGAGCAGGGTATAGCACCAGAAGATAGCTATAATTTCCAAACTACAATTACTCCAACAGCAAACCCAGGGCTAAATTTTATAGTTAATGATACTCAACACTCAACCTATGCAGTGTACTATTATATAGATATGTTGCCAGCAGGCGAGCTAAAGTTTACAACTAAAGCAGTATCCAACATGGTAAATGTGCTATCCTCAAACGAGGTAGTTATTACAAAAACAAGGTTAAATACCATTACAAATCATATATTCAAACGCGAAAGCTTGTCTCAGGAAGAACTTGCACTCTACACTAGCGACAGCACAACAACCTATCGCAGTGATAAGGTTTACATCGAGTTCACTCCTGCAGAAAATGCAGTGAACTATAACCTAAGCGTTGTAAATTCTTCCTATACAGCAAGCTTAGGGTTAGATAGCTCTAGAATTGATATAACTGGCGGGCTTGATGATGCGCTAAGCGGAAACTTCTCTATAAGAGTAGTTTCCATGGCAAACGATGATAGCGAGTTTATAAATTCTGCTCCTTACACAATTACAGGAACAAGGCTAAACGGAATTGCTTCAAACACCTTTATAACTCGTGACGGAAAGGTGTCTTGGACAGATAGCCAAACAGGCGTTACAAACTATTTAATTAAAGTTTCAGAAATAGATGGTGCTGACTGGGGCTATTGGCAGAGCGCTGACGGCGGAACAAGGCTAGCTAACTTAAATGGCTTAGATTCTGGCGTTAAGGCTTATAACATCAAGGCGCTTGGCAATATCACGGAAAGCGGTATTTCTAGCGGAGTTGTGCTAGATAGTAAATATCTAACAGACGCAAAACAGTTTACAAAACTAGAAAGGCCAACGGCAACGGTATATAACGGATATTTGGCAACACCAAAAATTGAGAACGCAACAGCTTATTATGCTATAGTTGACGGTGTAAGCTATCTACTTAGCGACTACTCATATATCTCACAAAACGATGAGGACTATGCAAACTATTTTGTGGGCTACAACGATAGCATGGCAATAAATTTAGAGGCAGAAAAAACATATCAAGTCCAAATTCAAGCAAGAGGCTCTACAACAGATATCTATTCAGATTACTCAGATGTGATAAATATAAGGTTCTTGCCAAATGCAAACACTTCAACTTCAGATGTAAAACTAGAGCTTGATCCAAGCGGTGACCTAACAAAAACGAGGCTTATCTTTAATTTAGCGGATAACCATAATGGTGTAGTGGTAGCTTTCCAAAAGCTAGATGGAATGTATATACTCTCTGGCGTTGTAAACTATAACGCAGTTACAACTAATGGTGGAAAATATTATATTGCAAGAGATAAAATTCATGAGTACATGGAAAATGCTACAATAAGAATCTCATCTAAGGGAAGCTCAACCTTGCAGAGTGGTAATTTCTACTATCTAAATTCAGCGTACTCTCAAAGCTTCACATTAAATAAACTTGCAGAGCCTGAAAACTTAAGAATAGAAGATGGAATAATTAAGTGGGACGCCGTTCCTAGCGCAAGTGGATATTATGTGTATATAAATAGAAATCAATACTATGTAGGAAATGAGTATGATATGTACACTCAAACCTCACTTGCTTTGCCAGAGATATACGGAAGTGCTACAGAAAACACAGTCTATTCAATAGGCGTTGTTGCTGTAAGTGCAACAACAGACTATATCTCTAGCCATTGGTTCAATAATGAAACAGATTTAGAGGGCGGTTACTACAAAGAGGATATAGTTCTTCCTCATGCGCCAGACACCATAGATTTAATAGATGGAAGCTTAGTTTGGTCCGATGGCTTAAGTGGACTTGACGGCGTGGATACAAGTAACATATTATCTTTAGGACTCAATATCAATAATATTTTAAATGCTCCAATACTGATTTTATACAACACTGGAAGCCTCACTGATATGAATTTACAATTTGAAATTCCTAGCATAGAGCTTCGCTTTACAGATGTTGTTACAAATAAAGTGTATGATGTAAAACTAGAATCTAATATGACGCAAAACGAGGACGGCACAATTACCTTAGATCTTGAATATCTCGATTTTATTAAAGTGTCAAGCGAGCAGATTCAAAAGATTAAAGATTTAAAACAGGCAATTTTAGATAGTAGCGCACTTACTGGAATAACAGCGGATAGCCAAATTATAAAGGTTATAGATGCACTTGTTCTTCTACTAGAGGAAAGATTAGAAGAAATAAATGGCTGGCCAAATATTTACACTCTATTTGAAGAACTTAAGTCAGCAAATAGCATTCCAGCAGGTAGATATTATCTTCAAATGCGTCAAGTTGGAGTGGAAACCTTCTTAAATTCCAACTTCACTTCAAGGCGTGAAGTATACATTCCAGAGGCTCCATACAACGCAACAATTGAAGCGCCAGAAACTCAAGATGGCGAAAAACAATTCTATCTAACTTGGGATAATGTTACAATCAATTCAAATATAACATATTCAGCGGAATATAAATATTTAATAATTGCAGAAAACAGCTTAGGGGAAAGAAGAATAATAGCAAGAGTTAATGAAACGGCTGAAACTTCTGCAGGAAATAATAGAACAAGGCTAAATTTAACCACACTTGTAAACGATGGAACTTTAACTTCAGACGATGTAAAACTATTTGTGGTCGTAGCAGGTGACAGCGATAGCACTTTAATCGGACTAAAGTCTACCGAACTTAGCATACAAGTGCTTCCAGAGGTGACTCCATTCATGGATGAAGGCTACTTAAGCTGGAACACCCTTGCTTCTACCTATGGCGTTCAGATTATTGCAGTAAACGAAGCTCATGTAATTAATGAAACTATTGCACTATCTCAAACCATGAGAAGATGGTCAGGAGATACCATGACAGCTGGTGCTGTATATTCAGTATCTATAAGAGCAGTTGGCGAGGTGTATATCTCAGAAGAGAACGGCACTAAGACCTTTGTAATTTCTGGTAAGAAAACGGAATTCTCACTTCATAAACTCTCTGCACCTAATGTGTCGGTAAACACAAATGGTGAGTTTAGCTGGAGTGCAGTTACAGGAAATGTAAGCGGATATCTTGTAAACATCAATGGTGAAGAGTTAAGTCTTACACCAAACACCTTAAAATATGAAAGCACCTTTGTGGGCTATAACTTATACGAGTTCCGCTCTCAAGGTGATACAGCTACAATAACTTCTGGTAACACCTACTATATAAATTCTCTTCCAAACAAACAGGAGGGCAAAGATTACTCTGGTATATATGGTGTAATGCTTCCTGAAATAGATGAAATAACTATAGAAGAGGGTAACTTAAAGTGGCAAACTGTAAATTTAAGCGCCTATAACTTAAATGCCATTGCAGACCAAGAAAACTATAAGCAGACTGTTGTTTATAAACTTACAATTGGTGATAATGTTTACTATATCGACCAAGAAAGTTATCAAGATGTAAACGGCGCCTATGTTACATTTGGCGAGTTCGACGAACTTCCAGCTGGAACTTACAATATAACTTTGCAAGCATTCATATATTGGAAGCCAAGAGTATCCACAGGCTCACTTCCAGACTTAATTGCAAGCTTTACAAACAATGTAAATAATAGGTCAGATTACTTTGCGCTACTTGGGGAAAAATCTACAACACTTTCCGGTGACATTACAAAAGCTAAGTCTATTACAGCTGATGTTCATGTAAATAGCGGTTTAGCTATTGAAGATGGCATGCTGGTTTGGGACTTTGTTACTGAAGACCAAACAAACTTCAAACACTTAGATTACATTTTAACCTTTGCAACTGATGAAAACTTCACACAAAATGTAATAACTGTAAACGCAACCTTCGATGGAACAAGTTTATATGCTAAATGGTGGGATGAAGTTCTACTAGACGGCCTTGACTACTATGTAAAGGTTAGGGTAAACGGTAAAGATTCCTACCTAAGCTCTAGTGCAAATGTGTATGCAGATAGCGCATCCAGCCCAGTAGTTCTAAGAAAAGTTGGAACTTTAAGGTTTAAGGATATGCTCATGAACGAGGGCGTTTATCCATACGGCGATGAAAACTATGGTAACTACATAAGAATTGAACTAAATAGCTCTGCTCTTCAAACACTTTCAAGTACATATAACTATGGGTTTGAGTTAAGATATCGTGCTATAGGCTCTACGGATGACACACCTTGGAATACCTATAACTTTGGCGAACTAGACTTTGAAATGGGTGGTGAAAACACAGTTATTTACACCTTAGATATCAGTGAGCTTGGACAAATCACATCCTTTGAATATCAAGTTCAACTTGTGCTTTTAGACGATTCTAATGTTAGGTGGCTAAAATCTAACTGGTCAGATAAGGATAATTTCAACACACCTTCACCAATAGATGCTGTTCTTCTAGATGAGGAAAGACAAGAGTTCTATTGGAAAGATGAACTCATTCCAGAAAGCTCCACATACTACGGCTATATAGTTTTAGATGAACTATTAGATGCTGATGGCAGTGTTTTAAAGAGCTATAAGTTTATAATTCCATCTGGCTCTCATGCAGGTCAAGATTACAGCGCGCTAATAAGCGGAGAAAGATATGTCTACTATGCTCCATTTGAAAACGGAACGCATAGAATATCTGTAAGAAAAACTCCAGACAATCAAGGAGCGCTTGTATCTTCAGAAACCTACTATAAAGTTGGGGACGAGGCTTATACAACCTTTAACTTTAACTTGTTTGAAACAAACCCACTAAATAGTGGAGATAACGGAAGCTCAGCTAACCCATACTTAATTCAAAATCAAACAGATTTCTTAAATATTAGCTTGCGTACAACAAAATATTCTTACATGACAAGCTATGTAAACCAAAATGGTGAAACTGTAAGCGCAGAACCGGCATATTCCTTTGTTCAAACGACAGATATAGAAATTAGAGATACAATTTCTGGCTATCTATTTGCAAACTTCAAAAATATCTATGATGGTGATGGCTTTAAACTAACCTATACTATTGCAAATTCTGGCTCTAATGCAAGCTTAATAAACATAATTGGGGAAAGCGGAATAATTAGAAATGTAAGGCTTGATGTTACCCTTAACCCAACTAACTCTACAATAACCTTTGCTTCACTTGCCTTAACCAATAATGGTAGAGTATCCAACAGCGTACTCGAGAGCGTCAGCATAGCTTCAAACAGTGCTTCAATCAACTATGCGGGCTTTGTTTACACCAACTATGGCAGACTTGAAAGATTGATTTCTATAGCAGAATTCACAGCAAGCAATGTTGCAAACGCTGGAGCAATTGCATATGAAAATGCTAGAACGAGCGCAACTATCTACCAGAGTGGTAACAACGGAAATATCACGCTAACGGGTACAAACCTTGCTCAGAAGATTGCAGGTATAGTTGTATCTAACTCAGGTACGGTAGACGAGTGTTACAACAAGGGCACGCTTTCAATAAATTCTAATGTGTCAGAAGTGCAACTGGGTGGAATTGTAGCTCAAAACGCTGTGAACTCTACAATTATAAACACCTATAACACTGGCTACATAACGCTAGAAGGGCCACATTCTAATGTATCTCTAGGCGGAATTGTAGGTTATTCTTCAAATAACAACATAACCAATAGTTATAACATAGTTGTTATAACCTCGCCAGCTGGTGGTGTTAGCAGTTCATTATCTTATGGAGCAATTATTGGTAGGCTTTCTAGCTCGCTATCTGAAAGAAATAATTTCTATGCTCAAGCGTCAACCTCGGCAATTGGTAACACAAGTTCTACAAACTTTGCTAAGGGCTATGCAATAGCCGTAATGCAGGGTGCAGAATTTGTTCAAGAATTAAATGCAGGAGATACTGCTTTTGTTCAAGATACAGAAGCTATAAACGGCGGTTACCCAATATTTGCTTTTGAAAATTCTGAAGATTTACTTTACAATAATTTGGGTTAAAATTATAATTATATGAATAATAATATGTTTAGGGGCAAGTGCCCCTAAACTAAACTTAAAGGGCATTATGAAAAAATTTTCTATTTTACTAGTTTTAATATGTGCTATATGTCTACTTGGCGGATGTGCGGATATAGACTTTCAGCTTATAATAAATGCAAATGGTGTTATAACTGAAAGGCTATACCTGCCTTTAAACCAACAATATTTTTTAGAAGCGGGCGCCACAAATATGCAAATTTCCGAACTTAGAGTTGCCGTTTTAAACTTGGCTAGAGAGGAATGCTCTTCAAGAATACAGGCATTTGAGGAAAAGGTGGATGCCGATGATGAAATAACTCCAGAAAATAAGGAAATTTTAAAGAGCAGTATTTCAGCAAAACATCAATATAACGATGAATACATTTTAATAGATTTCAATTTTTTAAATACAAATGTTAGAAATTATTATTATAATGTAGACAGTCAAGCAACATCAAACACTGAAGTCCAAAATGGCTTTTTAACAACAAAAACAATAACCACCTCAAAAACCAAGTTTGCAAGCACCGTTTCTGGCACGCCAATAACAGAATATTATGCCGAGCAGTTTGAAACTTTAGTTTTAACAATAATGCCTGGGGTCTATAATTCACTGCCAGAACCAAGTTTTACCTATACCTATGTAACTTCCAACTCACGCCTAAGAAGCGATGCCGATGACATACAAATACAAAACGGATACTATCTTCATATTTGGAATTTAGAGGGTGAAACGGAAAAGGAAATAAGCCTATATTATACTCGGGCTAGAACGGAAATTTGGTATGCGTTAATTCTTGGCATTTCACTTTTAGCCTGTGGCACCATGTTTTTAGTTTATTTTATAAAAAATAAAAAAAATAAACAAAAAGCTGTTTAAAAAATATAAAAAAGAAAAATAATACTATTATGAAAAAGATAGTATTATTTTTTTTAGCGCTTATTTTAATGCTTAATTTTTATCATCCTTTAGCAAGAGCGGAAGAGCAGAAAACCGCTATTTTAAAGGAAATTAGCGTTACGCCAGTGTGCATAATTAATTCAAAAAGCAATAATTTTTTATATGAAAATAATGGTGAAGAATGCCTTAAAGTATTAGAGTTTTCAATAGAAAATAATGATAAAATAATTAATTTAATTAATGAGGAAAAATATTTAATTAAAAATAGAAATTATTTTTTTAAAATATCTGATTTAAATTTTACTATCCAAGAAGGTTTTTTAAAAGAAAATATTTCTATTAAAATGGTAAATAATTTTAAGTTTGGAGATTTTCAATATGAAGTTAAAGTATTAAACGAGCCAAATATTTTAAGGGTAAATAAAAGGCTTACCAAGGAGAAAAATTTTCAAATAGAGTTTAATAATATAAACCTATCATCTGGTGGCGCCTCTTTAAAAATTACACTTTATTTTGAAGTTTTATAAAAACTATGCTTTTTTATTTTATTTTTTTTAAAAAATGTGTTAAATTAATATCAAGGGTAAAAGCTAATGAAAAGAAAATTTCTCTTTTATTTGTGTAGTTTAATGCTTGTGCTAGCGCTTGGCATAGGTTTTGTAACCAAGGCTCCAGTTTATGCAAATGTAAATGCTCAAACTTATGAAGAAATCACGGAGGATACTTCAGGTGATGATGCCACAGGCGAAGAGCCTACCGATGATACCACAGGTGATGGTTCAGGAGATGAGGTTGTAGAGGGCGAGGTGGAGCTTGCACTCTATTGGGCGGAAGATTCTTCTACAGAACCTAGGTTTGTAGCTCCAGAAGCAGGAAACTACTACGAGTTTGAATATAACATGACAGATGTTTTTGAGCTTAGGGTGTACTCTCAGCTTGAGTCTACCGACCGCGTGCAGTTCTATTATTATAAAGATGGAAACTATAAATACATAGAAATTCCAAACGAGGATAATTCTAGATCTATAGATATCAGCACTATATTAAAGTCGGTGGGAACATTTAAGTTTTTTGCTAAAATAAACAATAATCTAATTGGTGAAAATAACATCTACACCATAAACATAATTAATTCGCCAGAAAGTTCTCTAGTTGTTGGCATATCTTATGAAGAGATAATTGGCGAGGCTGGCACGATGAATAGTTATAGGTTAATTCTTTCCAACACAGGTAGCACAACCTCAGGCTTTAACCTAGACGACTTAACAATACTTTGGTATATTGTAGAGGGCGATTCAGCCTATCTAGTTCGCTCAGGCAACTATGCTACTTACACTCCAGAAGCAGAGGGCAGGTTCACCATTAGGGCTGATGTGCTTTCAAATGGTGTTAGCATCCTCGGCACATCAAGAATGCCAGAAGTGGAAATTTTAGCTAGAAGCAATAATTCAGCCAATGTGCTCATGTATGTTTTAATAGTTGTTGGCGTGCTATCTGTTGGGCTTGTTATAAGCATAGTAATTAAAGTAAAGAGCGAAAAGGTTTGGTAGTCTGGGCGCAGAAAAACTGCGCCATGTTGCGTTTACTGCCAAACAAGCCCAAACAGTTGCGTACGTCTTTGTACGCGCCTGCTTGGGCTTATTTGTCGA
Source organism: uncultured Clostridia bacterium (assembly GCA_944372325.1). GTDB lineage: Bacteria > Bacillota > Clostridia > Christensenellales > UBA1242 > Caccopulliclostridium. Next base: position 37,333 of record CALVYR010000005.1, read on the forward strand.
GCCTTGCTATACTTGTTTTTGTGCGCCCAGACGACTGCACGCTTTTTTTGTACCTTGAAACCATATTATCCAGATTTTTATCAAAAAAACTCCAGCGCCTGTTTTCGTCATTTCAACCGAAAGAAAACGGTGTTAAATTTTTTAATTATTTTTAATGCTAGACGAATAATTAATATTTCTACAAATATTGTTATGAAGTGGAGAAATCTCGGATACTTTTTATTCACCTTAATTCTCCCATTTAACAAAACTTGGGGTTTTAGAGTATTTATTAATATGATACTTTTTAAACTTTACGAGCCTATGAAAAACCATCTTTCCTTTGCTTGCGGTGGTGAGGCTAAATTTTATACTGAACCTAAAACAATTGATGAATTTACAAAAACAATTTCTGAGTGCAAAAAGCTTAAGAGAAAATATTTTATTTTAGGCAATGGCACTAACACTTTATGCCCAGACGAAGGCTATAATGGTGTGGTGATATCAACTAAAGCTTTAAACAATATTTTGCTTACCAAATATAACGACAAAGTGTTTATAACGCTAGAGGCTGGCGTTAGTTTATTTAAGCTAAACAAACTGCTTGCCGACCTTGGAATAGAAGGGCTAGAGTGGAGCTATGGCATTCCTGGAAGCATTGGAGGTGCCGTTTTTATGAACGCTGGAGCGTACGGGCATGATATTTTTGAGTTTGTGGACTATGTTGTAGTTTACTCGCGTGGAAAGAGTAAAAAAATAAAAAAAGAGCAGATTAAGTATAGTTATAGAAACGGAGGCCTAAATGGAAAGGTAGTTTTAAAGGTTGGGCTAAAGCTCATTTGTTCCTGCCCAAGGCCTATAAGAGAAAAACAGCTTTACTATATGAAAAAAAGAATAGAAAGTCAGCCACTAGACTATCCAAGTGCAGGGAGTGTATATAAAAGACAAGATAAAAATATTCCCGCTGAAATTATTGACAAACTTGGGCTTAAAGGTGCTATAATTGGAGGAGCAAAAGTTTCAGAAAAGCACGCAGGCTTTATTATAAACACAGGGCACGCTACTACAAAAAATATATTAGATTTAATGGAAAAAATTGAAGCAAAAGTGCTTTTAGAAAGAAATATAAAGTTAGAAAGAGAAATAAAACTTATGTCTTAGCCTGCTTTTAAGGCTATCGGGACAAGCTTAAAAGGAGAAATATGCTACTTTACGGTGATTATCATACCCATACAATATATAGCCATGGCAAAGGCGATATTATAGATAATGCTCGCGTTGCACAGAGAAAGGGTTTAAAACAGCTTGCCATAACGGACCATGGTTTTGATCATAAGCTCTATAATGTGGATAGAAACAAGCTTCCCGAAATGAAAGAAAAAATTTTACAAGCAGAAAAGGAAACGGGGCTAGATATCTTTTTAGGGGTTGAAGCAAACTTTGTGTCTTTAGATGGAACTATAGATGTGCTTCCAAGTGATATGGAAATGTTAGAGGTCATCAACCTTGGCTTTCATCGCTTTGTAAAGAGTGGTATTAAAGATAAATTTGATCTTTTTTATCCTAACATTCTTCATGTAAAAACAAAAAGCCAGATAAAGAAGAACACAGATATGGTAATTAGGGCGCTAGATAGATATCCTATAAACACACTTGTTCACCCAAACTATGGCTTTCAGCTAGATATAGCTCGCCTTGCGCCCGTGGCGAGAGAGAGGGGAACGGCTATAGAAATTAATGGAAGAAAAAATTGTTTAACAGATAAAGAAATATTGCTTTTAGCGGAAAAAGGCGTTAAAATGATATTGAACTCCGATGCTCACCACCCTGAAAAAGTGGGTGAGGTGAATGTGGGTTTAAATATTGTGGAAAGGCTAAATATTCCACACGAACTTATTGTAAATTTAGATAAAAACTTTTTAGTTAAAAAGAGGAAATAATGAGCTTTTCAAGAGATGCAAAACTTCAAATGCTGTCACTTACTCCACCCACAGATTGTTGTGGGTTAGCTCTTTTATGCGGGCTGTTTCATGCATCTGGCGAAATAGAGATAACCTCGGGCAAAAGGCGTGCCTACATTTTAACGGACATTCAAGAGATATATGAGTTTATAAATAAAATCTTTCATAACCTATACGGCGACTTTATGGAGCTTGACATAGAAGATGACTATAAGATAAACAAAACGGTTTATTATAGGATATCTCTCCCAGAGGATAATACGGATAAAATTTTAAAAGATTTAGGTTTTATAGACGCCGAGGGCACTTTAAACTTAAGCGGAGAGATAGATGAATATCTAATTAAAAGCGAGTGCTGTAAAAAGAGTTTTGTTCAAGGGGCGTTTTTGGGCTCTGCCACCTCTAGCATTCGCTTAAGCGAGGAGGCCTCTAAAAAGACGAACACGGGCTATCATATAGAGTTTACCTCTCATAGTCACAATTTTTTACAGGGACTCAGTGAAATTTTGGCAGAATTTAATATATTTCCTAAACTTGTGCAAAGGAAAAATTTGTTTGTGCTATATTTAAAGGAGGCAAGCCAGGTTTCCGACCTTCTTGCACTTGTTGGAGCGTATAACTCAGTTTTAGAACTTCAAAACGAGCTTGCAGTTCGTGAGCTTAGAAACAAGGTAAATAGGCAAACAAACTGCTTAAACGCAAACATCTCTAAAACAGTAGAGGCTAGTTTAAAACAACTAGATGCAATAAACACAATTGAAAACACAATAGGGCTAGATTCTCTTCCGTCCGACCTTCAAGAGGTTGCGCTTTTAAGGCTTGCCAACACGGAAGAAAGCTTAGATGAACTTTTAAAATTGTCTAAAATAAAACTTACTAAAAGCGGGCTAAACCATAGGTTTAGAAAACTTATAAAAATAGCAAATGAATTGGAGGAATAATGGAGGAAAAATTTGTACATCTTCATGTGCATACAGAGTTTAGTTTGTTAGACGGCGCGGCAAAGATAAAACAGCTTGTGGCGCTCTCTGCTGAGCGTGGCAATAAGGCTGTAGCAATCACAGACCACGGCAATATGTATGGCACACTTCAATTCTATACAGAGTGTCTATCCCACGGCATAAAGCCCATCATTGGCTCTGAATTTTATGTCTGCGAGGACCATAAACAGCGTGGCGGAAAGCCAGTTTTAAACCATTTAATACTTCTTGCAAAAAACAACGAGGGCTATAAAAATCTTTTAAAATTAAGCTCAATTTCCTTTGTAGATGGCTTTTACTATAAGCCAAGAATAGATTATAACCTGCTTGAACAGTATCATGAGGGAATAATCTGCTTAAGCGCTTGCCTTGCGGGCAGTATACCTCAAATGATACTTCAAAATAGGCTAGAAGATGCAGAAAAACTTGCCCTTAGATTAAAGGGGTTGTTTGGCGATGATTTCTATCTTGAGATACAAAACCATGGCATAGAGGAACAAAAAATTGTAATGGTAGAACTTGCCAAGATGAGTAAAAAGCTGGGCATAAAGCTTGTTGCCACCAACGATGTGCACTATATAAACAAGGAAGATGCAGAGATGCAAGATGTTTTAATGTGCGTTCAAATGGGTAAGCAAATAGATGACCCAGATAGATTAAAGTTTCAAACTCAAGAGTTCTACTTAAAAACCTATGAGGAAATGGCACTTGCTTTTCAGGGCTATGAAGAGGCGCTTGAAACCACGATTGAAATTGCAGATAAATGTGATGTTGTTATCAAAAGTAAACTTCATGGCGAGCTTGGACTTGATGAAAAATATGTGCTTCCAGCCTCTAAAAACTATATCCCTCAGTACCAGCCAGAAAATGGCATGACCTGCTTTGAATTCTTAAAGGATATGACATATAAAGGGCTGTATAAAAAATATAAAAATGTCACACCAGAAATATTAGAGAGAGCGGAAAGCGAACTTACTATCATCCACGACTTAGGCTTTGTGGAATATTTCCTTGTTGTGTGGGACTACATAAACTATGCGCGAAATCATGATATTCCAGTAGGTCCAGGCAGAGGCTCGGGAGCAGGCAGTATTGTTGCGTATGCAATTAGCATAACACTTATAGACCCATTAAAGTACGACTTAATTTTTGAGAGGTTCATTCACAAAGAGCGTGTTTCTATGCCCGACTTTGATGTGGACTTCGATTATGATAGGCGTGGAGAAGTTATAGAGTATGTTAGAAGAAGATATACAAACTCCAATGTGGCGTTAATTGTAACCTTTGGTACAATGGCAGCAAAAAACGCACTCCGCGATGTTGCCAGAGTGCTTAGAATGCCATATTCCGAAGTGGATAAAATTTCTAAGGAAATTCCAGATAAACTTCCAGAGGGAATAAAAAAGCCTCCAGTTTTAAAATATTACTTTGGTGTTACAGGGAAACCCGAGAACGATAAATATATAGTTCCAGCCTTAAAAAAGATGTACGATGAGGACCAGTTTTTAAGGCGTATTGTAGATATGGCTGTAAAACTTGAGGGGTTTCCAAGAAACACCTCAACTCACGCAGCGGGCGTGCTTATTGCTCCTGATAGAGTGGATAACTTTGTGCCTCTATCTAGAAATGGCGATGATATCACAACGCAGTATAACATGATAGAGCTTGAACAGCTTGGGCTTTTAAAGATGGACTTTTTAGGCCTTAGAACGCTTACAGATATAGATAAGGCTATAAAATATGTTGAAAAGATTCACGGCGTAAAGATAGATTTCTATGATATGGAATACGATGACCCAAAGGTATACGAGCTTATAAGTTCTGGAGATACAGATGCCATATTCCAATTAGAAAGTGCGGGCATGAAAAAGTTCATGAAAGAACTAAAACCAGACTGCTTAGAAGATATCATAGCTGGCGTTTCCTTGTACCGTCCTGGCCCTATGGATTCCATTCCAAGATATGTTAAAAACAAGCAAAACCCAGATAAAATTGTCTACGCTCACCCTTGCTTAGAGCCAATATTAAATGTGACCTATGGCTGTATTGTCTACCAGGAGCAGGTTATGAAGGTGCTTCAAGTAATGGGTGGATACACCATGGGACAAGCTGACAATGTGCGTAGAATTATGGGCAAGAAGAAAGTTGAGAAGATGGCGTATGAGAGAGAAAAATTCATAAATGGATGGAAAGACCCAAGTGGCAAAAGCGACATTCCAGGTGCTGTAGCGCTTGGCGTTCCAAGAGAGGTGGCAGAGCAAGTCTTTTCTGAAATGGAGAGCTTTGCTAGTTACGCGTTCAATAAATCTCACGCGGCGGCGTATGCTCATCTTTCCTATCAAACAGCGTACCTTAGGTGCTACTATGAAATAGAGTTTTTAACTGCCGTTTTAAACAACAGAATAACAAACGCAGATGAAATTAAAAAGTATGTAACCTACACAAGAAAACAAGGCCACGAGGTGTATCCACCAGATATTAATAAGAGTGAAACCTACTTTAGTGTAGAAAACGGGAATTTAAGGTTTGGGCTTGGAGCTTTAAAAAATGTGGGCGTTCAACTTATGGAAGATGTAATAGCAGAGAGAACAAACAACGGACCTTTCAAGAGCTTTGATGATTTCATAAACAGGGTGAGTCCACAGGCACTAAACAAGCGTTGTATAGAGGCGCTTATTTTAAGTGGCGCGTTTGATACCTTTGGTAAGAGCCGTTCTCAACTTATGGCAGTTTATGAAATTGCCGTAGATAAGGTAAGTAAGGATAGGAAATCTAAAGCCAAAGGACAGTTCTCGCTCTTTGACAACATGGACATAAAAAGCCAAGATGAAACTCAATTTCCAGATATACGAGAATTCAACAGAGAAACAAAACTCAAATTTGAAAAGGACATTTTAGGTGTATATATTTCTGGTCATCCACTAGAGGAATATATGGACAAATACAAAGATTTTACTTTAACTTCAGATATGTTAGAGCCTGAAACTATAGAGGAAGAGGATGAAACTAAATATATCTATAGCCTAAAAGACGGCACTCCAGTAACCTGTGGTGGAATTTTAAGTAAGGTTAAAAAGCATATCACCAAGGCGGATAAAAAGGAAATGGCTATGATTACCCTAGAGGATATCTATGGTACAATAGAAGTTATGGCATTTCCAAAGGTATACACAAAATATAAAGATGTCTTAAAGGAAGACGACCTTTTTACAATCACGGGTAGAATTTCAATTCGAGATGGAGAACCTCCTGTGGTGATGGCGGAAAGCTTTGTAAGATGGTCTGATCCCGCGCCCAAGGAAGAACAAAAAAATCAAAAACTATGCTTAAAGTTTGATATGCAAAATAAGGCGCTCTACGATAAGGTGTATGACACACTTTTAAGCTATAAGGGAAACTCTGAGGTGTTTTCTAAGTGTACAACCACAGAGAAAAAATATAAGATGCCATTAAAGGTAAATGTGGTAAACCATTTGATAAACGAGCTTAACGGGCTTATTGGCGAAGAAAATGTTATAGTAGTAGGAGAGGAAAAATGAAAGTAGGTATTTTAGTTAGCGGTGGAGACGCTCCAGGCATGAACTATGTGGTGTATGAGGTGTTTAATAAGCTGTCAAAGCTAGGCTGTGAGCTTGTGGGCATAAAAAATGGCTTTAAGGGGCTTATGGAAAACACCTTAATGGAATTGGACGCTGAAGTTTTAGAGCAAAACAAGCTTTATGCAGGTTCTATTTTAAAGAGTTCGCGCGCTCCAGAGTTCAAAACTCAAAAGGGAGTAAAAAAGGGTTTAAACACAATTATAAAAAATAAACTTGATGTTGTAATAATTTTAGGTGGAGATGGCTCTTTAAGAGGGGCTAAGGAGCTTGCCGAGCAGGGCGTTAAAACAATATTTATTCCATCTACAATAGATAACGACTTAACCTGTTCGGAATACTCTTTGGGCTACTATACAGCTGTGCATGCCTGCCAAAACTATATAGAAAAAGTAATGCGTACAATAGAGACCTTAAATAGAAGTTGTATCTTTGAAGTTATGGGTAACGAGTCGGGGCAAATTGCTGAAGGCGTTAAAATAGCCTCTCAGCCCGATTATACAATAAGTGAATACGAGCCTTTAGATATATCAAAGCTTGCTAAAGATATAAAGAAGAATAAAAAAGAAAGCTTAGTTATAGTGCTTCAAGAAAAACTTGTAAACCTAGACGAACTAAGAAATGAACTTATTAAAAGAACAAAAAGGGAATTTAAAACTTGCATAGTTGGCTATCTTCAACGCGGAGAGAACCCAACAAAAGAGGAAATAAAAAAGGCAAAAGCTTTTTCCGCTCTTGCCGTTGAGTGTATTAGAACACATAGCTTTAATAAGGTTATAGTATTTAATAAAGCAAAGTGCGAAACTCTTTCTATGAATGAAATTCTGTAAGGCGGAAACCATGTTTCTGCCTTTCTTTTTCTATAAGGTTGGCTATTAAATTTCTAACCTTGTGTGGCTTCTTTATTTTTCTTATAACAATAGTATCCGTGCTCTCATCGTTTACATAAAGCGTAATTGTTCCAACGCCAAACATTTTATCAAAAAGCGATTGATAAACAGAAATGTCAAAAATTCTAAAGAAGTTTACTTCATTATCTTCAGTAGCAAACAACCCAATAGATGAAAATAGCTTTAGCCATTTGCCTTCATTTTCTACTATATAATACCTAGTGAAAGAAAGTGGCATACCGCACCAGCGCTTTCTATCATGCCACAAAATTTTAGTACCCCCAAACTTACTTGCATCCATAAAAAATCTCCTAATTAAATATTACCATAATTAAAAAATATTGTAAAGGAATTTTTATGCCAAATATCACCATTTTCCTGTAAGTGGCATATATAAAATGCTAGGGAGATGATATGTTATTTAGTATTTTTAATTCAGAAAGAAATTTGTTTAGGTTAATTGGCTCTAAAACCCCTATGGCTATAGCTTATGTTAAGGGAGGGGAAAATTATGAAAAAATTAAGGGCAGTGTTAAATTTTACTCAATTCCAGAGGGTACTGTGGTTGTGAGCGAAATATTTAACTTGCCAGAAACAGAAACTAATTTTTTTGCTCAACATATTCATGAAAACGGAGCCTGCGAGGGAGATTTTTCTTCAGCGGGAGAGCACTATAACCCGGCTGGCGTAGAGCATCCATGCCATGCGGGCGACCTTCCGCCATTACTTTCAAATCAAGGCTATGCATGGATGGCACTACTTGATAATAGGTTTAAATTAAATGATATAATAGGTAAAAGCTACATAATTCACGATTGCCCAGACGATTTCCATACTCAGCCCTCTGGTAATTCTGGAACAAGAATTGCTTGTGGGGTTATACAAAGACCTTAACTATTCCAGGCTGTTGAAAAAAGGCGCGATGCTGTGTTTCTGTCAAACAGGACCAGACAGTCATTTAGGAGACTAAACTCCTGCCTGGCCCTATTTGCCGAGCCTTGCCTCGCTTGTTTTTGAACAGCCTGATTTAATTTGTCTACAAAATAAAATATCCAAGCATAATGCTTGGATATTTTATTTTGCTAAATTACTTTCTACTAGCAAGCACGCCAGCAGTTCCGCCTACAACGCCAAACACTAAAATTAGTATTGCGCCAGCAGACATAGCATAGCTTGCAACATTTGTAATTTCACTTGATGGATTAGCTTTAGAAACTAAAACTATAAACATTATAAAAGCTAAAATTGAAAGTACAACTGTTGCTATGCTTGCAAGCATTCTCAACAATCTTGGAAATCTAATTCCAATGAGTTTTAATAGCTCAAGCACTGCCATAACAAGAGCGCAAATAATTGCAATAAGTGCAATCACTTCAGTTGCCGTTGCAATAGAAGCTACTTCTTCGCTTAATGTTGCTACCATGTCGCCCAGAGTAAAGATTGTGTAACTTTCAACCACTCTTCCAAGAAGTGTAGATTCAATAGACGATACAAACATAGGTATAATCATAAGTACGCCTAGCGCTATGGCAATTAAAGAACATATTAGCTCAAAAGTGCTCATTTTAGATTTTTTCATATTACTCCCCCTTTAATAAATTTAATATAACTTATTTAAAAAATTTAGTCAAACAAGTATTCAATATTATTTGTTTTTATTTAAAAAATTTTGTATTCTTTTAGTGGGAGAAAGTTTATGATAAAATTTGGCACAAGCGGTTTTCGCGGAATTATTGGTGAAAATTTTACTAAAGAAAATGTTCAAAAGGTGGCATACGCTATTGCCACTATTGTAAACAAGAAAAAGTTTGTAGATCCCATAATAGATATTGGCTATGATAACCGTTTTATGGGAGATTTTTTTGCTAAGTGGGTGAGCGAGGTTTTAATTGCCTACAATATTAAAGTCAATTTTTTTGAAAAAAGTTTGCCAACGCCAGTAATTGGCTATCTATCTAAAAGTCATACCTTTGGCATAGTACTTACAGCCAGCCATAACCCATATTACTATAACGGCATGAAGGTCTTTCAAGGTGGCGGAGAGGTGCCAGATGACTTTGCTAGTAAAATAGAAAAACTCGCAAATAGCGTTAAAAGTGCAAAAATAAAAACACTATCTTTTGAAGAGGGCGTGGCGCAAGGTAAAATAGCTTTGGCGTCTAACTACGATGAATATTTAAAAAGCGCACTGAGTTTTGTTAATAAAAAGGAAATTTTAGCGTATAACCCTAAAATACTCTTTAATGCAATGCATGGCAATTCCACTTCTGTAATTTTAGATATCTGCAAAAAACTTGGCTTTAAAAATTTTGAAATCATGAAAGATAATATTGACCCATATTTTGAACATGGCTTGCCCGCGCCATACTTAAAAAATCTTACAGACCAAGCAAAGCGAGTAAAGGAGGAAAACTTCGATTTAGGCTTAGCGCTCGATGGCGATAGTGATAGAATTACTTGCATAGATAAAAGTGGGCAAATTTACGATTGCAACTATGTTTTAACCTTGCTTTTTAACTATCTTGTGGAGGCTAGGGGCTTTAAAGGTGGAGTGGTTCACAACACTGCATTTACTAACCTCATAAGTTTAGTTGCTAAAGCTCATGATAGAACGGACTATGTTGCAAAAGTTGGGTTTAAAAATATTGCTGAAATATTTAAAAATTCCGATGCCTTTATTGGCGGTGAAACTAACGGGATAGCTTTAAAGGAGCACCTCCTTGGTAAGGATGGGGTATTAGGTGCAATTCTTTTAATAGACATGATTAGCTACTATAAAAAGAGTTTTAAAGAACTGCTTACAAGCCTTGAAAAGGAGTATAAGTTTAAGGGCAAGGTTTTAGAATTCGCCTATCCAATCACTTTAAAAAAGAAAGAGGAAATAACACAGCAAGTGTTTGTAAAAAAGGAGCTTCCAAAATTAGAAAGAAAGCTTGTATCCTGTGGGTATAGCGACGGAGCAAAATATGTGTTTGAAAATGGCTACTGGGCAATGATACGCTTTAGTGGCAATGAAAATGTGGTGAGGATATTCTCTGAAGCAGAAAACGAAAAGGCTTGCCTTGAACAAATAGCAAAACTAGAAGACTTTATAGGTGTTAAGGTAAGGCAATAGGAGAAAATT